>NZ_JAFBBP010000001.1:923750-1231666 GCF_016907275.1 Micromonospora luteifusca | reverse complement strand
GGTGTTCTCGCCCCGTGCGCCGTACGCGCCGGCCTGCCGCAACATGGCGTCGACCAGGGTGGTCTTGCCGTGGTCGACGTGAGCGATGATGGCGACGTTGCGGAGGTCCGTGCGAAGCTGCATACCCTCTATCCTTCCGCCTGCGCTCGCGCAGGCTGCGTCGGGGTCACCCCCAGGTGCCCCTGATCTATGGTGAAACTGCTGTCCGGGTCGTTCCCCCGGCTGGCATGCTGACTCCCGTGTTCCGGGGGCCTGAGTGCATGACCTGCTGACCTGGGTGCAGGGCCTGCCCGCCCTGTGGATCTACCTGGTCGCCGCGCTGATCGTGGCGGGCGAGACCGCGGTGATCTTCGGCCTGCTCGTGCCGGGTGAGGCTACCCTGCTGCTCGTCGGCTTCCTCACCTACAACGGTACCTTGCGACTCGGGCCGGCGTTGCTCGCGATGATCGTCGCGGCGGTCCTCGGTGACGGGCTGGCCTTCCGCGCCGGACGGCGCTACGGGCCCCGGCTGCGTGCCGGGCTGGGGCACCGGGTCGGGCCCGAGCGATGGACCCGGGCCGACGCCATGCTCGCCCGGCTCGGTGGGCGGGGCGTGTTCGCCGCCCGTTGGGTGGCCTTCGCCCGCACCCTGGTACCTCGGCTGGCCGGCGCGGCCGGCATGCCGTACCGGCGGTTCGCGCCGTGGAACCTGGCCGGAGTGGTGACCTGGGTGGGCGGCTCGGTCCTGCTCGGTCACCTCGCCGGTGAGTCGTACGACACGGTTTCCCGGCTGCTCGGTCGCGCCACCGGCGTGGCGCTGCTGCTGCTGGCCGGTCTGTTGGGAGTCGTGCTCGCCGGCCGGTGGCTGGGCCGCAACCCCGACCCGGTACGCGCCCTGCTGTCCCGGGCGGGCGCGCTGCCGCCGGTGCGCTGGCTCACAGCCCGCTACGGTGTGCTGTTCTTCCTGGTGGCCATGCGGATCGGGCCGGCCTGGACGCTGCTGCTCAATCTGGCCGCCGGGCTGCTGCTGCTCTTCGCTGCCGGGCTCGCCATCGCCGGGCTGCTCGCCGTGGCGATCCGCAACAGTGGGCTGGCCGCCCTGGACGACGCCGTCGCGGGCTGGTTCGCAGCGAGGCGTACCCCGGGCGCCGCCGACGCCACGATGCTCGTGGTGTCGGTGGTACGAGGGTGGGTGTTGATCGTGTTGGTGGCGCTGGTCGCCGCGGTGCTGGCGTGGCGCAACCGGCCCTGGCGCGCGGACCTGCTCAGCGTGGTCGGCACGGTGGGCGCCTTCGTGCCGCTGGTGGTGTTGGCCGTGGTGGCCGAGGTGACCGGGCCGCACGGCAGCGCACCGGGTGGCGGGGAAGCGGTCCCGCTCTCGACTCAGAACGCCGTGGTCGCGGCGAGCTTCTGCACCCTGGCCTGGCTGGTGTCGCGAAGCGCCCGCTGGCCGGTGGCGGTGGCCGCCTGGACAACCGCCGCCGCGGGGGTGTTCGGAATCGGCGGCGCGCGGCTCTACCTCGGGCTGGAGACGGCGAGCGGAACCGCCGCGGCGGTGCTGCTCGGGGTGCTCTGGACCGTGGTGTTCATCGTCGCCTGGGCCACCCGGGACCGGGCGGTGGGGGATCGGGAACAGCACGTTGATCAGGCCCGGCCGCCGTCGCAGGGGCACCGCCGACCGGTGGAGCCTTGCTAGGGTGCGGCGACGATCACACGGGGAGGCATCGACATGTTTCGACGGACCGGTCGGCCGGGCGCTGCGGTGCTCGCCGGGCTCCTGCTGGCGAGTGCGCTGGTCGGCTGCGCCGCCAAGGGGGAGAGCCCACAGGACCTGACCGCTCCGGTCGCGGTCACCGATGCGCCGACGGACGCCCCCACCGATGAGGTCACCGCGGAGCCGAGCCCGTCGGTGAGCGCCGTGGAGTCGATGGGTGCCGCGCCGAGTCGCCGTGCGACCCCGACCGCGAAGCCGACGAAGAAGTCGACCCGCACGGCGCCGAAGCCGCTCGCGGTGGCGAAGCCGCCCACCGAGACCAACGTCCCGCCGGCCCCGCCGAAGCCGGCGCCGAGCTCCTGCAAGCCGAGTTACGAGGGCACCCAGGCGACCCGCGCCGAGGTGAAGGCCGCCTTGACCGACGCGGCCGACCGCATCTACTGGCCGGTCTCCGCGAAGGACATCAAGATTCCGCTCAGCCTGCTCAAGGCCACCGCGTGGCAGGAGAGCGGCTGGCAGTCCAACATCTACGCCTGCGACGGCGGCGTCGGGTTGATGCAGGTGATGCCGGCCACCGCGACCTGGATGAACCAACGGTTCGAGAAGAGCTACCAGATCGACGACTACCGGGACAACGCCTATCTCGGCGCCACCTATCTGGCCTGGGCGACCAGGTACATCGGCGAGATGTACTTCGAATCCGACTTCCGCCTCGACCCGGCCCTGTGCACCGCCGAGCTGAACTCCTGCCTGCTCAACGCGGTCATCGCCGCGTACAACTTCGGGCATGGGGCGGTGGCGCAGGAGGGGGAGCCACTGACCATCCCCAACCCGTCGTACGTGCGTAACGTGCGGGCGTTGATGAGCGAGTGCGTCTGCCTGGAGTACTGACCCGACCGGGCCGTGGCGGAGTGACCACGGCCCCGGTCGGGGCGGAGTGACCACGGCCCCGGTCGGGGCGGTGGGTGCTGGTCAGTCGCGAGCGGCGACCGGCTCCGGCGACACCGGAGGGTCCGCCCGGCGCTCCCGCGTGATCCGGCCGGGCCACCAGAAGCGGTCGCCGAGCACGAACGCCAGCGCCGGGACCAGGACCGTGCGGACCAGCAGGGTGTCGAGCAGGACGCCGATGCAGACGATGATGCCGATCTGGGTCAGCGTGATCAGCGGCAGCACGCCGAGCACGGCGAACACCGCGGCGAGCAGCACGCCGGCGCTCGTGATCACCCCACCGGTGACCTGCAGAGCGGAGAGCATCCCCTCGCGGGTGCCCACGCTGCGGGCGTCCTCCCGGGCCCGGGTGACCAGGAAGATGTTGTAGTCCACCCCGAGTGCGACCAGGAACACGAAGGCGAGCAGCAGCACCCCGCTGTCCAGTGCCGGGAAGCCCAGCACGTGGTCGAAGAGCAGCCATGCCGCGCCGAGGCTCGCGAAGAACGACGCGATCACGGTGAGCACCAGCAGCACCGGTGCGAGCAGGCCACGCAACAGCAGCACGAGCACGGCGCCGACCAGCAACAGGATGATCGGCAGGATCAGCCGCAGGTCGGAGTCGTTGGCTTTCTCCGAGTCGTAGGTGGCCGCCACGGTGCCGCCGACGAGCGCACCGGACGGCGGGTCGGCGCCCTCGACGGCGGGCGGCGCGGAGCCGCCGACCGCGGCGACCGCCGCACGCAGCGCCCCGATGGTGCGGTCCGCGGCGGTGGTGCCCGGCTCGGCGTCCAGCACCACGTCGACCTGGGCAACGGCCGCACCCGCGTCACCGGGGCGTGCCGAGGCGACCCCGGGCACGGCGCTGGCGGCCTCGGTGACCGCTCGGACGGCCGTCGGGTTGGTGAGCACGGCCACCGGCTGGGTGCTGCCGGCAGGGAACGCGCGGGCCAGGGTCTGCGCACCGGTGACCGCCTCGGGCTCGGCCCGGAACTGCTCGGTCTCGGACAGGCCGGTGCGGATACCGAGCCCACCCAGCGCAAGGCCGCCGAGCAGCAGGGTGGCCAGCACCGCGACCACGACCGGGCGGCGTTCCACGGCGGCGCCCATCCGGCCCCAGAGCCGACCCTCCCGGACCGGGCCACCGACCCGGGGTACGAACGGCCAGAACAGGCGCCGACCGAGGAGCACCAGCACGGCGGGGAGCACGAACAGCGCCGAGAGCATGGCGAAGACCACACCGGTGGCGCAGGCCACCGCCAGTGCCCGGTTCGTCTCCTGCTCGCTGAGCAGCAGGGTGAGGACGCCGAGCACCACGGTGCCGCCGCTGGCCAGGATGGGTTCGGCGGTACGGCGCAACGCGGCGCGCATCGCGACGAACCGGTCCTCCTCGCGCCGCAGCTCCTCGCGGTAGCGGGCGATCAGCAGCAGGGCGTAGTCGGTGGCGGCGCCGAAGACCAGCACGCTGGCGATGCCGGTGACCTGGCCCTGTTGGAGGTTGATCCCGACGGCCGGCACGATCGTGTCCACCGCGCGCAGGGTGATCTGCTCGGTCACCGCTACCACCACGAGCGGGACGATCCACAGGAACGGGCTGCGATACGTAATCAGCAGCAGCAACGCGACCACGGCGGCGGTCACCGCGAGCAGGGTGACGTCGGCGCCCTCGAACACCGAGGACAGGTCGGCGGTGAAGGCCGGGGCGCCGGTCACCTCGACGGTCAGGCTGTCGGGCAGGTCGGCCAGCGCGGCGCGTAGCTGGGTGACCGTCTCGGTGACGTCCTCCTGTCCGCCGGCGGTGTCGAGGGGCACGGCGACGAGGGCGACCGTGCCGTCCGGGGAGATCTGGAGGGGGCTGACCTGCCCGCCCACCGCGAAGCTGCGCAGGGCGTCGGCGCGGGCGCCGACGGTGGTCCGGTCGGCCTCGCTCAGCGCGCCGCCGTCGCCGCGGCTCACCACCACGATGGCCGGCTGCACGTCACGGGACGGGAGCTGGTCCTGCAGACGCTGCACCTGGGTCGACTGCCACCGCACGGAGAGACCGGTCGCGGAGACCGGCGCCGGGTTGTCCGGTCGGGGCATCCCGAAGATGGCCGCGCCGACGACGATCGCGGCGGCGACGGTGAGCCAGGCGGCCAACCGGCCGCGGGTGACTCTGGTGAACACAGACATCAGCTGACCCCAAGGTCCCTTGAGCCACGAGTATCTTGATGGCCGAGATTATCGAGGGCTGTTCTATGCTGCAACCCGGGGGACCGACGACGGGAAGAGCGGCGCGAGGTGGCGACTCACGGCATGTACCGGCGGCGCGAAACGCGCCGCGAGCAGTTGGTCGCGGAGATCACCAACAACCTCCGGCGGTACGCGGTGGACGCCCAGCAGGTCGGCCACGCCTTCGCCAACCTGCACGGACTCAACCCGACCGACCTGCAGGCGTTGATCGCGGTGATGGACGCCGAACTACTCGGTGACCCGATCACCCCCGGCCGCCTCGGTGAGCAGCTCAACCTCTCCTCCGGCTCGGTGACCGCCCTGATCGACCGGTTGGAGCGGGCCGGCCACATCCGCCGGGACCGGGACACCGTCGACCGCCGCAAGGTGCTGTTGCACTACGCCGACCAGGGGGCTGCCCTGGCCATGGAGTTCTTTCAGCCACTGGGTGCCCGGACCGACACGGTGATGGCCCGCTTCGGCGAGGACGAGCTGGAGGTGGTGCACCGGTTCGTGGCGGAGATGAGCGAGTCGCTGCGGGGACACCGCGACGCGGTGCGCGCCGCCCGGCCCGAGTCGTCCCGCCGGTCGACGGGCTGACCCGTGCCGGACCGGCTCGTCACCCGCCTCGCCGGCGTCGCGCTGCGGTTGCCACCGACACGCTCCGGCCCGGTGCGGGTCACTCGCGACCTTCCGGTCCGGGCCCGCGACGGTGTGGTGCTGCGCACCGATCACTACGCCCCGAAGGTCCGGGACGCGCCGACCGTGTTGATCCGTACCCCGTACGGGCGGGGCGGACCGCTGCGACTGCTCGGCCGGCTGCTCGCCGCGCGGGGCCGGCACGCGGTGATCCAGTCCTGTCGGGGCACCGGTGGTTCCGGTGGGACATTCGCCCCGCTGGTGCACGAGCGCGACGACGGGTTGGACACCCTGGACTGGCTGCGTCGCCAGCCCTGGTGGTCCGGCCAACTCGGCATGTTCGGGGTCAGTTACCAGGGGTTCGCGCAGTGGGCGCTGGCCGCCGACGCCGGCGAGGAATTGCGCGCGATGGTCGCCGTGGTGACCGCCTCGGCCACCCGGGACTCGACGTACGCGGGGGAGTCCTTCGCCTTGGACACCGTGCTGACCTGGGCGGAGTTGCTGCACGCGCAGACCGTGCCGTGGCTGGCCCGGCAGTGGGAGCTCAAGCGCGGCCAGCCGCGGCTGGCCGCCGCGCTCGTACACCTGCCACTCGTGGACGCCGACCGGGTGGCCACCGGTGTGACCATCCCGTTCTTTCAGGAGTGGCTGCGCCACCACACCCCGGAGGCCGGGTACTGGCGGAACCGGGTCTTCGCCGACCGGGTGCCCCTGGTGCGGGCGCCGGTGGTCATGGTCAGCGGTTGGCACGACATCTTCCTGCCGGCCCAGCTCGACGACCACGCCACCCTGCGGGCCGCCGGTGCGCAGCCACGCCTGGTGATCGGCCCCTGGACGCACGGCAGCCCCGGACTGTTCGTGGCCGCGCTGCGGGAGGGGCTGGCCTGGCTCGACGAGCACCTGACGGCTGCGGCGCCGGCCGGTCGGCCCTCGCGTGACACCACCACCCCGGTCCGGCTGTACGTCAGTGGTCCCGGCGGCGGCTGGCGGGACCTGCCGGACTGGCCACCGCCGGCGGTCGAGACCGCGTGGCACCTGCACCCGGGTGGTGAGCTGGCGGTGCGCCGGCCGGTTGCGTCGGCGCCGGACGAGTTCCGGTACGACCCGGCCGACCCCACCCCGTCACTGGGCGGGCCGCTGCTGGTCGCCAAGCGGGCCGGCCCGGTGGACAACCGGCACGTCGAGGCCCGCCCCGACGTGCTGACCTACACCAGCGCCCCGCTGACCGGCCCGATCGAGGTGATCGGTCCGGTACGCGCTGAGATCCACGTCCGCTCCGACCTGCCGTACCTGGACGTCTTCGTTCGACTGTGCGACGTGGACCGTCGAGGTCGCTCGTGGAACGTCTGCGACGGTCTGGTGCGGGTCACCCCCGAGCGCTTCCCCGCCGATCCCCGGGGAGTGCGGACGGTCCCGGTGCCGATCTGGCCGACGGCGTACCGGTTCGCAGCCGGACACCGGCTGCGGGTGCAGGTCGCCGGTGGCGCCCATCCGCGGTGGGCGCGTAACCCCGGCACCGGCGCACCCCTCGGTACGGCGGTGACGCTGCGTGCCGGTTGGCGGCAGGTTCTGCACGAACCCGCGTACCCCTCGGCACTGCTGTTGCCGATCGTCCACTCTGCCCCACCGCAGCCTCCAATCTGAACAGACACGTCCTGAGCTGGGCGTTCACCCAAATTGCGGGCTATGGTTGAGTCAACGCCCGGCGCCGTGCATCAGCAGACCGGGCTCGTCCAAAGCCCAGCATCGCGTACGCGGTGTGATGTCGTGCCCGGTCCCCGCCCATCAGAGAGGGGACCCCATGACTCGGGCCCCGGCTAACCTGTTGGCCGTCCGAAGCCTGCTTCTCACCCACCTCAACGTCGACCCGAACACCGTCCGCGCCGCCGATCTGGAGCCGGCGGAGGTCGGCATCGTCGGCGACCCGGCCCACCGGGGCGGCTACCACTGCGGCTCGGACCGGGTGGTCACCAACGACTACTCGGTGGTGGAGTCACCCCGGGACCGGGCCGGCCTGACCCTCGACGCGGCGGCGCTGGACGTCGGCGGTTTCGAGGTCCGCTCCGGTGGTCGGACGCACACCCTGTCCAGTTTCTCGCTCTGGTGTGTCGGGCAGTGCGCCGCGAACGCGGCGGACACCCGGGACATCCGCGAGATCATCTATAGCCCCGACGGCTCCACGGTGAAGCGGTGGGACCGCCTCGGCAAGCGCAGCACCGGCGACAGCTCGCACCGCTGGCACACCCACTTCAGCTTCTTTCGGGACGCCATCAAGGCCGGCCGCGACCAGCGGCCAGTGTTCCGCCGCTACCTCAGCTCCATCGGACTCCTGGAGGACGACGACATGACCCCCGAAGAACACAACTGGCTGGCCACCGTGCACAAGAACCTCACCGTGCTGGACGGTCGCAACCCGATCGGACAGATCTACACCCGGATGGCGGAGGGTCGGGACGACACCGGTGCCCCGGTGATCGGCAACTGGAACCTGCAGGCGATGACGAAGCAGCTCACCGCGCTGCAGACGGCGATCGACGCGCTGTCGAACCGCGACTTCACCGACGAGCCGGCGATCGTCCAGGGCGTGTTGGCCGGGCTGACGCCGGAGAAGATCGCGGCGGCGATCCCGCCCACCATCGCCAAGCAGGTCGCCGACGAGCTGGCCCGCCGGCTGGTCGCCTGAGCGACGGGCGCCCGTAGCCGCCGGGTCGCCCCTCTCAGCGTCGCCAATCCGCAACAGGTGTTGGGCAATGACTGTTGCGCAATAGCTGTTGCGGATGCGATTCTGGGGTCATGGACAGCCCCGACGTACGCCAGATCACCGACTCGCGGGTGCTGGCCGCGATGGCCCACCCGCTGCGCCGCCGCCTGATGGACGTGCTCAAGGTGCACGGCCCCTCGACCGTCGGTCAGCTCGCCGACCGCATCGACCAGGCGCCAGCGAACGTCAGTCACCACCTCAAGGTCCTCGCCGCCGCGGACCTCGTCACCGAGGCCCCGGAGTTGGCGCGGGATCGGCGCGAGCGTTGGTGGCGGTTGGTCACCAGAGGGCTGCGCTGGTCCAACACCGACTTCGACACCGACCCGGCCGCCCGTGCGGTCGCCGACGCCGCCACCTCGCTCAACCTGGACCGGCACGTCGCCCTGGCCCGGGCGTGGCATGCCGCCGACGAGTCGGCGCAGGCCACCTGGAACGACGCGCCGTTCTCCACCGACCACTGGCTGCGCCTCACGCCAGACGAGTTGGCCGAGCTGAGTCACGAGATGATCGACCTCCTCGCCCGCTGGGCCAACCGCGACCTGCCCGACGACGGTGCCGACCGCCGGCCGGTCTTCGTGTTCGTCCACGGCGTGCCGGCCCGCCCATGACCGCCGACACCCGCAGCGGCCCGACCCCGACCCCGACCCCGACCCCGACCCCGACCCCGACCCCGGGCCGCCGGGCCGGAGGGCTGCTGCGGCACCGGGACTTCCGGCTGCTCTGGGCCGGTCAGGCGGTCAGCAGCATCGGCAGCAACGTCACCACGGTCGCGCTGCCCCTGGTCGCGGTCTCCGTCCTCAATGCCGGCACCTTCCAGGTGGCGGTGCTCACCGCCGCGGCCTGGCTGCCCTGGCTGCTGATCGGCCTGCCGGCCGGCGCATGGGTCGACCGGCTGCCCCGTCGACCGGTGATGGTGGTCTGCGACCTGCTCTGCGCCCTGGCCTTCCTCAGCGTGCCGCTGGCCGCCGTACTGGACCGGCTCACCGTCCTGCACCTGCTGGTGGTCGCCCTCAGCGCCGGCGTCGCGCGGGTCTTCTTCGAGACCGCCGACCAGGTGTACCTGCCGGTGCTGCTGCGACCCGAGCAACTGGCGGAGGGCAACGCGAAGCTGCAGGCGACCCAGACCGCGAGCTACGTCGTCGGACCCGGCCTCGCCGGCCTGATCGCCCAGCTCACCGGTGCCGTCGCCGCGCTGTTGCTGGACGCCCTCACGTTCCTGCTCTCCGCGGTCCTGTTGCTGCGGATCCGCACCGTCGAACCACGCGTTCGCCGAGAAGACCGATCCCGGGCACTACGCGAGGACATCGCCGAGGGGCTTCGCTTCGTCGCCCGGGACCCGTACCTGCGGGTGCTGACGGTCTTCGGCGCGGCCAGCAACATCGGTCTGACCGGCTACCAGGCCGTCCTGGTGGTCTTCCTGGTCCGCGAGTTGCATCTGGAGCCGGGCCTGGTGGGCGCGCTGGTCGGCGTGATGAGCGTTGGCGGGATCATCGGCGCGCTGCTCGCCACCACGCTGGCCCGACGCTGCGGCACCGCCCGGGCACTGCTGCTCGGGGCGGTGCTCACCGGCCCACCCGCACTGCTCATCCCGCTCGCCGCACCCGGCGTCGGGCTGATCTGGCCGGCACTCGGCGGCGTGCTGATCGGCCTTGGGGTGGCCATCGGCAACGTGGTCAAGGGCGCTTTCCGGCAGGCGTACACGCCGCACCACCTGCTGGGCCGAGTGACGGTGAGCATGCAACTGCTCAACTACGGCACGATCCCGCTGGCGGCCGTGCTCGCGGGTGCCATCGGCGCCCGCTACGGCGTCGAGACAGCGATCGGAGTGATGACCGCCTGGTTGGCGCTCACCCCGTTGATTCTGTTGATGGGGCCAATCCGGAGGCGGCGGGACTTGCCCGCCGCCCCGGCGGCGTCTTGAGTGCGCTGCGACGGCGGCCGGAGAACCGGCCGCCGTCACCGGCACGGAGCTACATCGGGCGGACGTTGTCCGCCTGCGGACCCTTCTGCCCCTGGGTCACCTCGAACTCGACCTTCTGGCCCTCGTTGAGTTCCCGGTAGCCGCTCGAAGCGATGGCGGAGTAGTGGACGAACACGTCCGGCCCTCCACCGTCCTGCTCGATGAAGCCGAAACCCTTTTCCGAGTTGAACCACTTAACCGTGCCGGTTGCCATGCATCTCTCCCTGTTCAAAGCGGCTGACCCTCGGCCTCTGGCCGATGATCGCCCGTACCTGTCCGACAGTAACGGGCGAAACCCCGATCCGCTGGCCGAAGTGCCGTAGGTCTTCGTGTGAAGTCGGGTGAACTCTGCGCGCCGGCATGCGAAAGCTGCCCCGATCGCCCGCCGCTGGGGCATGCTTGCGCCGATGAGGGGTGCCGCAGCCGACGCGCTGACCGAGTTGGAGCGCGAGATCGACGCGCCCGGCGTCGGCCTGGACCGGCTCCGGTTGGTGCCCACCCCGTTCGTTCCCGAGGTGCGGCTGCACCTGGCCGAGGACGCGATCGTCTGGTGGGCTCGGATGGAGGCCGCCGTCGGGCATGCCCTGCCGGCGCCGTACTGGGCGTCCGCCTGGGCCGGCGGTCAGGCCCTGGCCCGCCATCTCCTGGACCACCCGGAACTCGCCGCCGGACGCCGGGTGCTCGACCTCGCCGCCGGATCGGGGCTGGTGGCCATCGCCGCCGCGCTGGCCGGCGCCGCACAGGTGACCGCCAACGACATCGACCCCTACGCCATCGCCGCCGTCACGCTCAACGCCCGGGCCAACCGGGTCGCCGTCGACGCCGTCGGAGACGACCTGCTCGACAGCACCGAAGCCGACGCCGACCTGGTGGTCGCCGGAGACGTCTTCTACGACCGCGCGATGGCCGACCGGATGCTGCCGTTCCTGCAGAGAGCCGCCGCCGGGGGCGCCGACGTGCTGGTCGGCGACCCCGGTCGAGGGCACCTCCCGGCGGACCGCCTGACGGTACTGGCCAACTATCCGGTGCCCACCACCGAACCGTCGGTCGACTCGTCGTTACGCCGCGTGCAGGTGCTGCGACCCACCTGAGATGGGGGCGCCGCCTCAGGGGTGACCCCGAGGCGGATACCAGGGGCCGCTGGGGGCAACGGCCGGATGCCCGGGGTGGTGCGGCGGCCATAGCGTACGAGGCATGACGCAATGGCTGGCCCAGATCGGAGAACTGCCCGTCCTGCTGCTGATGGGTGCGCTCGGGCTCGTCATGCTCTTCGACGCCGTACCCCTGCTGGGTGTCCTGGTCCCCGGCGACGTGGCGATCCTGGCCGCCGTCGGGGTGGGCCGCCCGACCACCGGGCTGGCCACCTTCGCCGCGGTGCTGGTCGGCTGCCTGGCCGGCTGGTCGCTGAGCTTCCTGATCGGCCGCCGCTACTCCGAGCGCCTGCGACACAGCCGGATCGGCGGCTGGATCGGCGAGACACGCTGGGCGGCCGCGGAGGGAATCCTGCGCCGCGGCGGCGGCCGGATGATGGTCGTCGCGCCGTTCCTGCCCGTGTTCAACGCGCTCCTCCCGCTGGCCGCCGGCGGGCTACGGATGTCGTACCGTCGATTCCTCGGCTGCGCGGCCCTCGGCGCCACCGCCTGGGCCGGTCTCTACCTCGCGCTGGGCACCGCATCCCGGTCGCTCGCCGGGCTGCTCCCCGGAGACCCCAGTCCGCTGCTGGTCACCATGGGGGTCGGGCTGGTGTTGGCATCTGTTGTGCTGCTGGGGGCGCGGCGGCGGTTGTTCTCGGTGGCTGGTTGAGGCTTGCTGGTTGGGCCTGGCTTGCTGTTGCTGCGGGGCTGCTGGTTGCGGGGGTGGGGCGGGGGCCTGCCGTGCCCGGCTCCGGGCGGTCAGGCTTGATCCCTGCGCCGGGCACGGCAGGCCCCCGCCCCCGTCGTGGTGGCGGCTCGTTCGGGGGAGCCGCCACCACGACGGGTTTCGATCTAAGTGGTGTTCGGTCAGCTCGGCTTGTTGGGTTTACCAGCCTCGGGCTCGCCACTGGGGGAGGGACGGTCGTTCCGCTCCCAGGGTGCTGTCCTTGCCATGGCCGGGGTAGAACCAGGTGTCGTCCGGTAGTTGGTCGAACAGCTTGTGCTCGACGTCGTCGATCAGCGCGGCGAAGCGCTCCGGGTCCTTGTCGGTGTTTCCGACACCGCCCGGGAAGAGGCTGTCGCCGGTGAAGAGGTGCCCGGTGCCGGCCGGGTCGCGGTAGAGCAGCGCGATCGAGCCCGGGGTGTGCCCCTTGATGTGGATGACCTCCAGCGCGCAGTCGCCGACCGGCACGATGTCGCCGTCGGCCAGGTGTTCCGCCTCGATCGGCAGCCCGGCCGCGTCGTCGGCGTGCACCAGCGCCCGGGCACTGGTCTTGGCGACCACCTCCTCCAACGCCACCCAGTGATCCATGTGCTGGTGAGTCGTCACCACGGCGGTGAGCCCTCCGTCGCCGATCAGGTCCAGCAGCCGGGGTGCCTCGTTGGCGGCGTCGATCAGGACCTGGTCACCGGTGCCCGTGCAGCGCAGCAGGTAGGCGTTGTTGTCCATCGGGCCGACCGACAGCTTGCTGATGGTGAGCCCGTTCAGCTCGCGTACCGCCGGCGCGCCGCCGTGGGTGACGTCTCCGCTGTATGTCATGACGTTTCTAGATCCATTCCGGTGGAGTAGGCAGGGGACCGTCGGGGGTGACGGAGAGCGGGTCGCCGTCGGCGCGGCCGATCAACCACGCGGCGAGGTCGGGGACGGGGCCGGCGACGATCGGGGCGCCGACGCGGTCGCCGATCACCACCTCGTGCTCGCTGCCGTCGAGGTGCAGCACCATCGACGGCGGTGTCGGCCCCATGGCGTGATGGCTGGCGGCCTCCCGCAGCAGTCGGAGGGCGAACGTCTCCGACCAGTCGGCGGGTCGGTAGTCGGCGGCCAGGTCGAGGTGGTGCACCTCGATCTCGCGCAGCCGGCCCCAGACGAGCAGCGCGGCCGGCCACGGGCCCCGACGCGCCTGCACCGTCGCCGCCCAGGCCTCGGCCGGCATCGCCGCGACCGCCTCGGTGAACAGGTCCGCGGTGCGCCGCAGATCGTCCAGGTGCTCGGCGGATGGCCGGCCCGAGCCCACTTCGATGTCCGTCGTGCGGGCCGCCAGCGAGGCGTACATCGGCAGTGCCTGGCCGGTGCGGGCCGAGGTGAGCAGGTTGACGAAGCCGTCGGCGTTGCGCGCCAGATGCGCCAGCACGTGGCCGCGCGTCCAGCCCGACAGCAGCGACGCGGCGGCCAGGTCCGCGGCGTCGAAGGAGGCTGCGGTTCGTAGGAGTCGGCTGGTGGCCGCGTCCACCTCGCCCATCAGCAACAGCGGATCCGTGGTCACCCGTCGACCCTAGCGGTCCGTCGTCGCGCCGTCGCCGGGGAAATCGCTTTCGGCAAGTCGGCGCGCGACCTACCGTCAGCGGCAGACGCGGCACCGGGACATCGGACGGAGGTGGTGATCATGCCGGACGTGGCACGCGTGTTCCGCCATCACCAGCTTCGACACCGATGAGGATGCCATGACGATCGATCTGACCGCCCTCGGCTGGGACGCCGAGCGGGCGGCCCACGCCGCGCGACGCGGCGAGCACCACCCCGGCCGGGTAGCCCGGGTGGACCGCGGAGTCTGCACGGTGCTCACGGCGACCGGCCCGGTCCGGTCCAGCCTGGGCGGGGCTGTGCTGGCCGCTGCGGCCCGGGACCCGTCCGCGCTGCCCTGCGCCGGGGACTGGGTGCTGCTCACCCACTGGCCGGACCGGCGCGTCACCGTGGAGGCGGTGCTGCCGCGGCGGGCCGCGCTGATCCGCCGTACCGCCGGCAAGGACGCCAGCGGCCAGGTGCTGGCCGCCAACCTCGACGCGGCCGCCGTGGTCGAGCCGGTGCACCCCGAGCCGGACGTGGGCCGCATCGAACGGCTGCTCTCCCTCGCCCACGAGTCCGGCGCCCGGCCGCTGGTCGTACTGACGAAGGCCGACCTCGCGGCCGACCCGGCCGCGCTGGCCCGCCAGTTGGCCGCGGTGGCCCCCGGCGTGCCGGTCCTGCCGGTCAGCGCCGAACGGGGCATCGGGCTGGGCCCACTGCGCGCCGAGGTGACGCCCGGCCGCACGCTCGGCCTGCTCGGGCCGTCCGGCGCCGGCAAGTCGAGCCTGGTCAACGCCCTGGTCGGGGCGGTGATGATGCCGACCCAGGCGATCCGGCGGGTCGACGGCAAGGGGCGGCACACCACCACCTGGCGGGCCCTCGTGCCGATCCCCGGCGGGGGCGCCGTGATCGACACTCCCGGTGTGCGGGCGGTCGGCCTGCTGGACGGCGCGGCCGGGCTCGACCGGGCATTCGCCGATATCGCCGGGCTGGCCGAGGGCTGCCGGTACGCCGACTGCGGGCACGACGGCGAGCCCGCCTGCGCGGTCCGCGAGGCGCTGCAGACCGGCGAGCTCTCCACCCGCCGGTGGGAGAGTTGGCGACGGCTGCAGGGGGAGGTGTCCCACGAGAGCCGACGGCGGGAGGCGCGGTTGGCGGCGGAGCGGCGCGGTGGGTGGCGTTCGGCCCGGCGTCGGGCAGCCCGGCCCCCGTCGCCCGGGGGTTACTGACCCGGCCCGCGTCGCTCGGGGGTTACTGATCCGACGCTCGTGACCTCTGTGGCCAAGAGCATCTGATTGGCGCGGCCGACCGGGCTGAGCTGGGGGAATGTGCGGGCGGGGAAAACTGTCGTACCTCGGGGCTAGAGTTGCCGAGGCGTGTTTTCCGCGCCCGCACGACCGCTCAGAATCACCCCAGAGCGGGACAGATCCTTCGCTTCATCTTCTCCCGGGAGTACACGCACTGTGGCCGACCGACTGATCATCCGTGGCGCGCGCGAGCACAACCTGCGTGACGTCAGTCTCGACCTGCCCCGGGACGCGCTCATCGTGTTCACCGGGCTGTCCGGGTCGGGCAAGTCGAGCCTGGCCTTCGACACGATCTTCGCCGAGGGGCAGCGCCGCTACGTCGAGTCGCTCTCGTCGTACGCCCGGCAGTTCCTCGGCCAGATGGACAAGCCGGACGTCGACTTCATCGAGGGCCTGAGCCCCGCCGTCTCCATCGACCAGAAGTCCACCTCGCGCAACCCGCGGTCGACCGTCGGCACCATCACCGAGGTCTACGACTACCTCCGACTGCTCTACGCCCGCATCGGCGAGCCGCACTGCCCGGTCTGTGGTGAGCGGATCTCTCGGCAGAGCCCCCAGCAGATCGTCGACCGGGTCCTCGCCATGGCCGAGGGCACCAAGTTCATGGTGCTCGCGCCGGTGATCCGCGGCCGCAAGGGCGAGTACGTCGACCTCTTCGCCGAGCTGCAGGCCAAGGGCTATGCCCGGGCCCGGATCGACGGCGTGGTGCACCCGCTGACCGAGCCGCCGAAGCTCAAGAAGCAGGAGAAGCACACCATCGAGGTGGTGATCGACCGGCTCACCGTCAAGCCGAGCGCCAAGCAGCGGCTGACCGACTCGGTCGAGGCCGCCCTGGGTCTGTCCAGTGGACTGGTGCTGCTCGACTTCGTCGACCTTCCGGAGGACGACCCGGAGCGGGAGCGCCGCTACTCCGAGCACCTGGCCTGCCCCAACGACCACCCGCTCGCCATTGAGGATCTCGAGCCCCGGGTCTTCTCCTTCAACGCACCGTACGGCGCCTGCCCGGAATGCACGGGCCTGGGCACCAAGAAGGAGGTCGACCCGGAGCTGCTGGTCCCCGACCCGGAGCGCAGCCTGCGCGAGGGCGCCGTTCAGCCCTGGTCCACCGGGCACAACCTGGAATACTTCCTGCGCCTGCTGGAGGCCCTCGGCGAGGCCCAGCACTTCGACGTCGACACCCCGTGGCGGGCGTTGCCGGCGCGGGCGCAGAAGACGATCCTGCACGGCTCCGACGATCAGGTGCACGTGCGCTACCGCAACAAGTACGGGCGCGAGCGCTCCTACTACACCGGCTTCGAGGGCGTGGTGCAGTGGATCGAGCGCCGGCACTCCGACACCGAGTCCGAGTCGTCCCGCGACAAGTACGAGGGCTACATGCGCGACGTGCCGTGTGCGGCGTGCGGCGGCGCCCGGCTCAAGCCCGAGGTGCTCGCGGTCACGCTGGCCGGCAAGAGCATCGCCGAGGTCTGCAACCTTTCCGTGGGGGAGTGCGCCGACCTGCTCGCCGGCATCGAGCTCACCGACCGGCAGAAGTTGATCGCCGAGCGGGTCCTCAAGGAGATCAACGCCCGGCTGCGGTTCCTGCTCGACGTGGGTCTGGACTACCTCTCCCTGGACCGGCCGGCCGGCACGCTGTCCGGCGGTGAGGCGCAGCGCATCCGGCTCGCCACCCAGATCGGCTCCGGCCTGGTGGGTGTGCTCTACGTGCTCGACGAGCCCTCGATCGGGCTGCACCAGCGCGACAACCATCGGCTGATCGAGACCCTGATCCGGCTGCGCGGTCTGGGCAACACGCTGATCGTGGTGGAGCACGACGAGGACACCATCCGCACCGCCGACTGGATCGTCGACATCGGGCCCGGCGCGGGTGAGCACGGCGGCAAGATCGTGCACAGCGGCTCGGTGCCGGCCCTGCTGAAGAACAAGGAGTCGATCACCGGGGCGTACCTGTCCGGGCGGCGGTCGATCCCGACGCCGACGAAGCGCCGCCCGCAGGATCCGACCCGGGACCTGGTGGTGCACGGCGCGCGTGAGCACAACCTGCGCAACCTGACCGTCCCGTTCCCGCTGGGCCAGCTGATCGCGGTCACCGGGGTGAGTGGCTCGGGCAAGTCGACGCTGGTCAACGACATCCTGTACGCGGTGCTGGCCAACCAGATCAACGGCGCTCGGCTGGTCCCCGGCCGGCACACCCGGGTCTCCGGCCTGGAGCACGTGGACAAGGTCGTCGGAGTGGATCAGTCGCCGATCGGCCGGACGCCGCGCTCCAACCCGGCCACCTACACCGGCGTCTGGGACCACGTCCGCAGGCTCTTCGCCGAGACCACCGAGGCGAAGGTGCGCGGGTATGGCCCGGGCCGGTTCTCGTTCAACGTCAAGGGCGGGCGCTGCGAGGCGTGCTCCGGCGACGGCACCATCAAGATCGAGATGAACTTCCTGCCCGACGTGTACGTCCCCTGCGAGGTCTGCAAGGGTGCGCGGTACAACCGGGAGACCCTGGAGGTGCACTACAAGGGCAAGACCGTGTCGGACGTGCTGGAGATGCCGATCGAGGAGGCCGCCGAGTTCTTCTCCGCCATCCCGCCCATCCACCGGCACCTCAAGACGCTTGTCGACGTCGGCCTCGGCTACGTACGCCTCGGTCAGCCCGCGCCGACACTCTCCGGCGGTGAGGCGCAGCGGGTCAAGCTCGCCTCCGAGCTGCAGAAGCGTTCCACCGGTCGGACGGTCTACGTGCTCGACGAGCCGACCACCGGTCTGCACTTCGAGGACATCCGCAAGCTGCTGATGGTGCTGGAAGGGCTGGTCGACAAGGGCAACACCGTGATCACCATCGAGCACAACCTCGACGTGATCAAGACGGCCGACTGGCTGATCGACATGGGTCCGGAGGGCGGTCACCGGGGCGGCACCGTGCTCGCCACCGGCACCCCCGAGGAGGTCGCCGAGGTGGCGGAGAGCCACACCGGCCAGTTCCTGCGCCAGGTGCTCAAGCTCGACGGCGAGGCAAAGGGCGCGGCTGCCGCCACCACCCGGGCGACCAAGGCCAACGGTGTCGCGACAAAGACGCGGGCCAGCCGCAAGGTGCCGGCCGCGGCGGCGCGCTGACCGTCGGCTTTCCCAGAGCGGCTCCGGTCGGGCTCGCGTACGCCGATTGTGGCGGTGGGTCCGGTCGGGTTCGCGTATGCCGATTGCGGGACGGGTCTGGTCCGGTTCGCGCACGTCCAGGTGGCGTCGGTGGAACCGGACCGGAGCCCGTCCCGTCCCATTTCCCGGTCGGACAGATGCCGCGCTGAACCATCCGGCACAGTTGCCCGTGTGGAGAAGTGTGCCGGCTCTCCAACCGGCGCAGCTAGAGAGAGGCGAGGCATGAGTGACGATCAGGCGCTGACCGGTCCGGGTACCCAGACACGTCGTACCCTGCTCACTGGCGTCGGGGCAGTCGGCGCGGCCGTCGTCCTGGCCGCCTGCGGCAGTGATGACGGCAACGGCAGTGCCGCTCCCACCAGCGGCGGCCCAGCGGTGCCCAGCACCGGGGACGCCGGCGGCGGCGACCGGCAGGGCGCCCAGTCGCTGGCCACCACCGCCGACATCCCGGTCGGTGGCGGGAAGGTCCTCGCCAGCGACGGCGTGGTCATCACCCAGCCCACCGCGGGCCAGTTCAAGGGCTTCAGCCCGATCTGCACCCACCAGAACTGCCCGGTGACGAACGTCGACGGGGGCACCATCAACTGCACCTGCCACGGCAGCAAGTTCTCCATCGAGGACGGCTCGGTGAAGGCCGGCCCGGCCACCAGGCCGCTGCCGCCCAAGGAGATCAAGGTCACCGGAGACCAGATCTCACTGGCCTGACGCGTACCTCGTCTGCTTTGTCGACTCGCGTTCCGGGAGTCGGTGTGCCCGCGACCTGCGGCGCCTCGATCTCCCGGACACCGAGTGGATCTAGCGGTTGCGGTGGGCTGTCGGTGCTGCGGACTAGGCTTGCTGGCGTGGCTGACCCCTCGACCTACCGCCCCGCGCCCGGCACCATCCCGGAGTCACCGGGGGTCTACCGCTTCCGTGACGGCACCGGCCGAGTGATCTACGTTGGCAAGGCGAAAAACCTGCGCAGCCGGCTCAACTCCTACTTCGGCGACGTGTGGAACCTGCACGAGCGCACGCGGCAGATGGTCACCACCGCCGAATCGGTGGACTGGATCACCGTCGGCACCGAGGTCGAGGCGCTCCAGCAGGAGTTCACCTGGATCAAGCAGTACGACCCTCGGTTCAACGTCCGCTACCGCGACGACAAGTCATACCCCTACCTCGCCGTCACCCTCGACGAGGAGTACCCGCGGCTGCAGGTGATGCGTGGCGCCAAGCGCAAGGGGGTGCGCTACTTCGGTCCGTACTCGCACGCCTGGGCGATCCGGGAGACGCTCGACCTGCTGCTGCGGGTGTTCCCCGCCCGGACCTGCTCCGCCGGGGTGTTCAAACGGGCCGGACAGGTCGGCCGTCCCTGCCTGCTCGGCTACATCGGCAAGTGCTCGGCGCCGTGCGTCGGCACCGTCTCCGCCGACGAACACCGCGCGATCGTCGACGGGTTCTGCGACTTCATGGCCGGGCGCACCGACACCATGGTCCGCAAGATCGAGCGCGAGATGACCGAGGCGAGCGAGCAACTGGAGTTCGAGCGCGCCGCCCGACTGCGTGACGACGTGGCCGCGCTGCGCCGGGCCATGGAGAAGCAGACCGTGGTGCTGGGCGACGGCACCGACGCCGACGTGGTCGCGTTCGCCGACGACCCGCTCGAAGCGGCCGTCCAGGTCTTCCACGTCCGTGACGGCCGGGTCCGCGGCCAGCGGGGCTGGGTGGTGGAGAAGACCGAGGACCTGACCACCGGCGACCTCGTGCACCACTTCTGCACCCAGGTGTACGGGAGCGAGCAGGGCGAAACCGACGTGCCCCGGGAGCTGCTGGTGCCCGAGTTGCCCGCGGACGCCGACGCGCTGGCCGACTGGCTCTCCAACCACCGGGGCAGCCGGGTGTCGCTGCGGGTGCCACAGCGCGGCGACAAGCGCTCACTCATGGAGACGGTGGAGCGCAACGCCAAGGACGCGCTGGCCCGGCACAAGCTCAAGCGTTCCGGTGACCTGACCACCCGGGGCAAGGCACTCGACGAGATCAGCGAAGCACTCGGCATGCGTACCTCGCCGCTGCGCATCGAGTGTTTCGACATCTCCCAGATCCAGGGCACCGATGTGGTCGCCAGCATGGTCGTCTTCGAGGACGGGTTGCCCCGCAAGAGCGAGTACCGGCGCTTCATCATCCGTGGCGCCACCGACGACCTGTCCGCGATGTCCGAGGTGCTCCGCCGCCGCTTCGCCCGCTACCTGGACTCCAGGGCCGAGACCGGCGAGGTCGGGGTGGAGTCGGCCGACGACCCCACCGCCCCTGGAGGTGCGGTGGAGCCGCAGGTCGGTGTCCTGATCGATCCGACCACCGGCCGGCCGCGGAAATTCGCGTACCCGCCACAGCTGGTGGTCGTCGACGGCGGTGCCCCGCAGGTCGCGGCGGCCGCGCAGGCCCTCGCCGACCTGGGCATCGACGACGTGGCCCTGTGTGGGCTGGCCAAGCGGCTGGAGGAGGTCTGGCTCCCCGACGACGAGTTCCCGGTCATCCTGCCGCGCACCTCGGAGGGGCTCTACCTGCTGCAACGGGTCCGTGACGAGGCCCACCGGTTTGCCATCACCTTCCACCGGCAGCGGCGTTCCAAGCGGATGACCGAGTCGGCGCTGGACCACGTGCCCGGCTTGGGCGAGGTTCGGCGCAAGGCGCTGCTGCGTCATTTCGGCTCACTCAAGCGACTCTCCGCCGCAACAGTCGAGGAGATCACCGAGGTGCCCGGGGTGGGCCGGCGTACCGCCGAGGCGATTCTGGCCGCCCTCGACAAGGACACGAGTGGCGACGGCGGCGCCACAGCGACGCCGGGCCCCTGACAGCCGCCTGTCCCGCCTCCTCTGCCTTGCCCGGCCTGCCTGCCCTGCGCCGCCCGGTCCTGCCTGCCCTGCGCCGCCCGGTCCTGCCTGCCCTGCGCCGCCCGGTCCTGCCTGCCCTGCGCCGCCCGGTCCTGCCTGCCCTGCGCCGCCCGGTCCCGCCGGTCCTGCGCCGCCCGGTCCCGCCGGTCCTGCCCGGTCCCGCCCGGTCCCGCCAGCCTCGCCCGGTCCCGCCTCGTCTCGGCTCGCCTGCCCCCGACTTGCCCCGCCTCGCCGGCCTCGCCCGCCCCGCCGGTCAGTCGGTGGTGCGTCTGTCCTGCCTGCCCGCGGTCGAGGGTGGTGTGTCTGTTCGCATGATCGTGCTCGATCCTGGTTGTAGTTGCCTCGTTCATGACTGACGGCCCTGTTGCCTGGATCGAGCATGATCTCGGCAGGCGAGCCGTGCCTCCGTGGCGCGCGCCAGCTCCCGAGGACGGTTCGAGGCGGTGCGAGGGCCGACGACCCGATTAGCTTAGTCGCCAGTGGGGTGATGTGGGATTTCTGTCGGGTGATCGACTCCAAATCGCCGACGTGGCGGTATCCCGCCTCTCGGATACCGCAATGTCGCCGACATGGAGTGGATCACGCCGGGATGCCCACCATGCGGGAGCACCAAGTCGCCGGTTTGTTCCGGATGGGTGGTTTCGTCCGGTGGTTGGAGTCACCCTGGCGGTGGAATCGGGGGCCGACCCGGGTCGTTATACCTGGCACGCCACCACAGCCCCGGAGCTGAGGTGTGCGGGCAGCCCCCGGGAACACCCGCCGGGCCGCCACGGTTAAACCCCCCGGCCGCCGAAGTAGCAAGGCCAACCCCCGGCAAGTGCGGCGGAATGACCCGCTACCCCGGGATCGTTACACCCCCTTGGAGACACCCGACGCCGGCCCGTTCGTGGGCTGCCGGGCGCAACCCCCCGAGAACGACTTCCCGCCGCGCACCCACCCCCGGATGCGCGCTGCGGACACCCCCATCGCAGAGGAGCACGCCATCATGCGTACCGATCTGATCCGTAAGACCGCTCTCACCGCTGCTGGGCTCGCCTTCACCGGCGGCGCCATCGCCGGCCCCATCACCGCCGCGTACGCCGCGGACGCCCACACCCAGGGCGACCGTAAGCCCACCAGCGAGCGGGAACTGAACGTGCGCTACCAGGCGCAGCCGAACTTCTACGACTGCGGCCCCGCCGCGACCCGTAACGCCCTGTCCGTGCAGGGCAAGGACATCAACATCGACGACATGGCCAAGGAAATGGGCACCACCGAGGCCGGCACCAACTCGATCAACGACATCACCCCGGTGCTGAACAAGGAAACCGGTAAGGCTGACGCCTACCACAGTGTCGAGATCAGCAACCCCAACGCTGATGACAAGCAGACCGACCGTCTGCGCGCCGACGTGGTCAAGACCGTCGACAACGGCCGCGCCGTGGTCGCCAACATCGCCGGCACCAGCACCGACACAGGCGGTGGCGTGCACTCCTACGAAGGCGGGCACTACATCAGCGTCGTCGGCTACCACGACAACGGCAACACCGTCACCATCGCCGACTCCGCCGACCCCAACACCGCCGCCTACCAGATCAGCATCGAGCACCTCGCCGACTGGATCGCCACCCGCGGCTACGCCACCAGCTGACCCGCCCAGCGCACGACCACAAGGCTGACCCGCACCACACCGAAGGGCCGGACCCCCCACCCGGGGTCCGGCCCTTCGACATCGCTCAGCCCGGCACACGACCGACGGCTGACCAGCCCAGCAACGACCGAAGGGCCGGACCCCCCAAAAGGGGCCCGGCCCTTCGGCATGCTCTCAGTCGGTGGCGAGGACGGTGAGGATCTGCTCGCCGTACTTGGCGAGCTTGTTCTCGCCGACCCCGCTGACGCGGGACAAGTCGGCCAGTGTGGCCGGCGCGCCGCTGGCGATCTGCCGGAGCGTCGCGTCGTGGAAGACCACGTACGCCGGGACGCCCTGCTCTTTGGCAGTGGCCGCCCGCCAGCCGCGCAGCCGCTCGAAGAGCGACGTGGCGGCCGGCGTCAGGTCGGCCACGACGGTGGCCGAGCCGCGCGGCTTCGACGAGCGGGTCGAGGCCGGCTTCTCCGGTTCGCGACGCAGGGTGACCGTACGGCGGCGACCCAGGACGTCGGCGCTCGCCTCGGTCAGGGCGAGCGTGCCGTAGTCGCCCTCCACGGCGAGTAGCCCCTCGGCGAGCAGTTGCCGGACCACGCCTCGCCACTCGGCCTCACTCAGCTCGGCGCCGATGCCGAAGACGGTCAGCGAGTCGTGACCGTACTGGCTGATCTTGTCGGTCTGTTTGCCGAGCAGGATGTCGATGCAGTGCCCGGCGCCGAACCGCTGGTTGCGTTCGCGGTCGAGACGGAAGACGGCGGAGAGCAACTTCTGGGCGGCGACCGTGCCGTCCCAGGACTCCGGCGGGGTCAGGCAGGTGTCGCAGTTGCCGCACGCGGCCGTTGTCGTCTCGCCGAAGTATTCGAGCAACTGGACCCGTCGGCAGCGCACCGTCTCGCAGAGGGCGAGCATCGCGTCCAGGTGTGCGGCGAGGTTGCGGCGGTGGGCGAGGTCCCCGTCGGACGTCTCGATCATCTTGCGTTGCTGGACGACGTCCTGCAGCCCGTACGCCAGCCAGGCGGTGGACGGTAAGCCGTCCCGCCCGGCACGGCCGGTCTCCTGGTAGTAGCCCTCGACGGACTTGGGCAGGTCGAGGTGGGCGACGAATCGGACGTCCGGTTTGTCGATGCCCATGCCGAAGGCGATCGTCGCCACCATCACCAGGCCGTCCTCACGCAGGAAGCGTTGCTGGTTGGCGGCGCGGGTCGCGGCGTCCAGACCGGCGTGGTACGGCAGGGCGGCGACCCCGTTGGCGGTGAGGAACTCGGCCGTCTTGTCGACCGAGGCCCGGGACAGGCAGTAGATGATGCCGGCGTCGCCGGGGTGCTCGTCGCGCAGCAGGGCCAGCAGTTGCTTGCGGGGCTCCCGCTTGGGAACGATGCGGTACTGGATGTTGGGCCGGTCGAAACTGGCCACGAAGTGGCGGGCGTCGTCGAGCTTCAGCCGCGTGGCGATCTCGGTGCGGGTGGCGCTGGTCGCGGTGGCGGTCAGCGCGATGCGGGGCACCTCGGGCCAACGCTCGTGCAGCATCGACAGCGCCAGGTAGTCGGGGCGGAAGTCGTGCCCCCACTGGGACACGCAGTGCGCCTCGTCGATCGCGAACAGGGAGATGCGCCCCCGGTCCAGCAGGGCGAGGGTGGACCGGACGCCGAGTGCCTCCGGGGCAAGGTAGAGCAGGTCCAACTCGCCGGCGACGAAGGCGGCCTCGACCCGACGGCGGGCGTCCAGGGTCTGGGTCGAGTTGAGGAAGCCGGCACGTACGCCGACCGCGGTGAGCGCGTCGACCTGGTCCTGCATGAGCGCGATCAGCGGGGACACGACGACCGCGACCCCGTCGCGGACCAGGGCTGGGATCTGGTAGCACAGCGACTTGCCGCCACCGGTGGGCATCAACACCAGTGCGTCGCCACCGGCAACCACATGGTCGATCACGTCCTGCTGGAAACCGCGGAAGGCGTCGTAGCCGAACACCCGGCGCAGCACCGGCAGAGCGTCCTCGGTGCGCAGGTCGGTGGGAGAAGCCATCCGCGGAGTCTACGAGCCGACCCCGACACCGCCCGCCCGGCGCACCCGAGTGGCGGGCACGCCGGGCGGGCGCGGTCAGCTGGGCCGGCTGGACCGGTTCGCGAGGCCGCGCGGCGGGGCCTTCATCCCGACCACGATGTCGACGATCTCGATGTAGCGGGCCTTGTTGCCCATTCGGAAGGCGGTGGCCGCCGCGTTGATCTCCTCCAGGGTGTCGGCCTCGACCATGGTGACCTGGTCGTACTTGCCGTTCACCCCGGTCGTCACGACGTGGGTGAGCTGCTTGGCGAAGCGGCCCAGGTCCCGCGCGTGCTCGGCGGAGACCTCGTGGATGCCCTCCCGGCCGAGGGCGAAGTACTCCGGGTTGATCCGCATGAACAGGAAGCCGACGTATTTGTTCTTGTCCGCCAGGTCGTGCATCGCACCCTCCCAGTGTCGGTGTGACCTGCGACGATCACGAAGAGCTTATTGACGGTTACTGATCGTCATCAAGAGTGGTGGCTGTCGGGAGGGCGACCCGCGGCGGTCGGTCGAGCGGCGACCCGCGACGCGTACCGGCCGTCGGCTGGGCGGCGGGATAGAGTCGCTGATTGACCTATCGCGGCCGAGGGCGGCCGCGGCGCCACAGCTTGGGGGTACGGGTGAGCGAGGCGCGCACAGCCGGCGGCCGGATCGACGATCCGAGCGCCGTCGACGGGCAGCCGGCGGCCGAGTCGGAAACCACACTCGTGGTGGTCACCGGCGTCTCCGGGGGCGGCCGCAGCACGGTTGCCCGAGCGTTGGAGAACGTCGGCTACTACGTCGTCGACAACCTGCCGCAGGCACTGATGCTGGACATGGCCGAGTTGGCGTTCAAGGCGGGCGGTGCCGCTCGGCGTACCGCGATGGTGTTGGACGTGCGCTCGCGGGCCTTCTCCACCGACCTGGCCGGGGCGATCCGGGAGCTCAAGGAGCGCGGCTTCTCACCTCGGGTGGTCTTCGTCGACGCCGACGACGAGGTGTTGATCCGGCGGTTCGAGAGCGTTCGCCGTTCGCACCCGTTGCAGGGCGACGGGCGGTTGGCCGACGGCATCGCCGTGGAGCGCGGGCTGCTGGAGGAGGCACGCGACCAGGCCGACGTGATCATCGACACCAGCCACCTCAACGTCAACCAGCTCCGTCGGCGCATCGAGGAGTTGTTCGGCGGCGAGGACGCCCGTCGGCTACGGGTCACCGTGCTGTCGTTCGGCTTCAAGTACGGCCTGCCGCCGGACGCGGACTTCGTGCTGGACGCCCGGTTCCTGCCCAACCCGTACTGGGTGCCGGAGTTGCGCGAGCACACCGGGCGGGAGGAGGCGGTCAGCGCGTACGTTTTGGGCCAGGAGGGCGCGGACGCCTTCGTCACCTCGTACGCGGACCTGGTCAACGCCACCACGATCGGCTTCGAGCGGGAGGGCAAGCGGTACCTGACGGTCGCCGTGGGCTGCACCGGCGGCAAGCACCGCAGCGTGGCCATCGCCGAGGAGTTGGCCAGCCGGCTGCGCCACTCCGGGCTGGCGGCCAACGCCCAGCACCGTGATCTGGGGCGCGAATGACGGCCCGCCGGGTGGTCGCGTTCGGCGGTGGGCACGGCCTGTCCGCCTCGCTGCGAGCGCTGCGTCACTGTGCACCCGAACTCGACTTCGATATCACCGCGGTGGTCACCGTCGGTGACGACGGCGGCTCCAGTGGCCGCCTGCGCGCCGAGCGAGGTGGGCTGCCTCCGGGTGATCTGCGTCAGGCTCTGGTGGCGCTGGCCGGGGACCACCCGGCCACCCGTCGCAGCGCCGGGCTGTTCCAGCACCGCTTCGCGGCCGTGCCGGTGGGCGTACCCGAATCTGGAACGACCGACCCGGACGGCGACGGCGCCGCCCGGCGCGGCACCGACGGGGCGTCGGCCGGCACGGACGGGCTGGCCGGGCACGCGGTGGGCAACCTGGTGCTCTGCGGTCTCATGGAGCTGCTCGGTGACCCGGTGGCCGCGCTGGAGCACGCCGGCGCGATGCTCGGCACGGTCGGCCGGGTGTTGCCGATGTCCCGCCAGCCGGTGGGCATCGAGGCGCGGGTACGCGGGGTCGACCCGGCCGCCCCCGACGAGGTGCGCACCGTGCGCGGCCAGCACCAGGTGGCCGTGACCACCGGGCGGGTCGAGTCGCTGCGCCTCACCCCCGCCGCGCCGGCGGCCTGCGCCGAGGCCATCGAGGCGATCATGGCGGCGGACTGGTTGATCTTCGGGCCGGGCAGCTGGTACACAAGCGTGCTTCCGCACCTGCTGGTGCCGCAGTTGGCCGACGCGATCGTGTCGACCTCGGCCCGGCGGTTGGTCACACTGAACCTCGCCGCGGAGAAGGAGACCCTCGGGCTCTCCGTCGCCGACCACCTCGCGGCACTGCATCAGTACCTGCCCGAGCTGAAGGTGGATCTCGTGCTCGCTGATGCCAAGGCGGTGGGTGACCCCGAACCGGTCGAACGTGCGGCAGAATCGCTGGGTGCCCGCCTGGTCCTCGCCCCCGTCGCCGTCCGCGACGGCACTCCCCGCCATGATCCGGCTGCCCTGGGCGCCGCGCTGGTGCCTGTCCTGCGCGCCGATCGTTAGACACGTACGTAATCTCCGGCGACACGCCGGAACCGGTCCGTGAGGGGACGCACAATGGCGATGACGGCCGCGGTCAAGGACGAGCTGAGTCGGGTCGACGTGCCCAAGCCCTGCTGTCGGCGGGCGGAGATGGCGGCGCTGCTGCGGTTCGCTGGCGGGCTGCACATCGTCTCCGGCCGCGTGGTGGTGGAGGCGGAGTTGGACACCGGGGCGGTGGCCCGGCGGCTGCGCCGGGAGATCGCCGAGGTCTACGGGTACCCCAGCGAGATCCACGTGCTGGCCTCCGGTGGGTTGCGCAAGGGCAGCCACTTCATCGTGCGGGTCGTCAAGGACGGCGAGGCCCTCGCGCGGCAGACCGGCCTGCTCGACGTGCGGGGCCGCCCGGTGCGTGGGCTGCCCCCGCACGTGGTGGCGGCGAACGTCTGCTGCGCGGTCTCCGCGTGGCGGGGCGCCTTCATGGCGCACGGCTCGCTCACCGAGCCCGGCCGCTCCAGCGCCCTGGAGATCACCTGCCCGGGGCCCGAGTCGGCACTGGCGCTGGTCGGCGCGGCCCGCCGCATCGGCATCACCGCGAAGAACCGCGAGGTGCGCGGCGTGGACCGGGTGGTGGTCAAGGACGGCGACGCGATCGCCGCGCTGCTCACCCGCATCGGCGCGCACTCCAGCGTGCTCGCGTGGGAGGAGCGGCGGGTACGCCGCGAGGTGCGGGCCACCGCCAACCGGCTCGCCAACTTCGACGACGCCAACCTGCGCCGCTCGGCTCGTGCCGCGGTCGCCGCCGCCGCCCGGGTCACCCGCGCACTGGAGATCCTCGCCGACGAGGCGCCCAACCACCTGACCGACGCCGGCCGGCTGCGCCTGGAGCACCGGCAGGCGTCGCTGGAGGAGTTGGGCGCGCTGGCCGAACCGCCGTTGACCAAGGACGCCATCGCGGGGCGGATCCGCCGGCTCCTGGCGCTGGCCGACAAGCGGGCCCGCGATCTTGGCATCCCGGATACGGAAGCAGCCGTCACGCCCGACATGCTCGTGGTCTGATAGGACGGTGGGACCGCACAGTGCGCCCGGGAGCACGACCCGGCGCAGTGTGGTCTCGCGCGCTCGGATATGGTCGCTGCGTACGGCAAGGGGGCCGACACCGGCACTCTCGTCGTGCCCCACCGCCTCGGGCGGTCAGGTCCTCAGACCGCGCGGCGGGGTGGCCGAGATGAACCGTCGACGGCCGGCTCCAACGGTCGGCGCACACCATTCCCGCCGGCCCGTTGTCTGAAGCCGGCGGACCAGAACGCGAGGAGATGGGACCTGTGACCATCCGGGTTGGCATCAACGGCTTTGGCCGAATCGGCCGTAACTTCTTCCGGGCAGTGCTGGCGTCTGACGCCGACATCGAGGTCGTGGCGGTGAACGACCTGACCGACAACGCCACGCTCGCCCACCTGCTCAAGTACGACAGCATCCTCGGTCGCCTGCCCTACGAGGTCAAGGCCACCGCCGACGAGATCACCGTCGGTGGCAAGACCATCAAGGCGTACGCCGAGAAGGACCCGTCGAAGCTGCCGTGGGGCGAGGTCGGCGCCGACGTCGTCATCGAGTCCACCGGCTTCTTCACCGACGCCACCAAGGCCAAGGCGCACGTCGACGGCGGGGCCAAGAAGGTCATCATCTCCGCCCCGGCGAAGAACGAGGACGTCACCGTCGTCATGGGTGTCAACCACGACACCTACGACCCGGCGAAGCACACCATCATCTCCAACGCTTCGTGCACCACCAACTGCCTCGCCCCGATGGCGAAGGTCCTGCACGACACGTTCGGCATCCAGCACGGTCTGATGACGACGATCCACGCGTACACCCAGGACCAGAACCTGCAGGACGCGCCGCACTCGGACCTGCGTCGGGCCCGGGCCGCCGCGCTGAACATCGTCCCGACCTCCACCGGCGCC
Organism: Micromonospora luteifusca; assembly: GCF_016907275.1. Taxonomy (NCBI): domain Bacteria; kingdom Bacillati; phylum Actinomycetota; class Actinomycetes; order Micromonosporales; family Micromonosporaceae; genus Micromonospora; species Micromonospora luteifusca. Next base: position 1,202,534 of record NZ_JAFBBP010000001.1, on the reverse strand, counting down.
GCCAAGGCGATCGGTCTGGTCCTGCCGGACCTCAAGGGCAAGCTCGACGGGTACGCCCTGCGGGTGCCGATCCCGACCGGCTCGGTCACCGACCTCACCGTCAACGTGGCTCGTGAGACCACCGTGGACGAGGTCAACGCCGCGCTGAAGGCCGCCGCGGACGGCCCGCTCAAGGGCATCCTGGTCTACAACGAGGACCCGATCGTCTCCACCGACATCGTCACGGACCCGGCGTCGTGCATCTTCGACGCGCCGCTGACCAAGGTCGTTGGCAACCAGGTCAAGGTCGTCGGCTGGTACGACAACGAGTGGGGCTACTCCAACCGTCTCGTCGACCTCGTCAAGCTGGTCGGTAGCTCGCTGTGAGCATCCGGACCCTCGACGATCTGTTCGCCGAGGGGGTGTCGGGTCGGCGCGTGCTGGTGCGCGCCGACCTGAACGTCCCGCTCGACAAGCAGACCGGTGCCATCACGGACGACGGCCGCATCCGCGCGGTGCTGCCGACCGTCGGCGCGCTGGTCGAGGCCGGCGCGAAGGTCGTCGTCTGTTCGCACCTGGGCCGCCCGAAGGGTGCGCCGGATCCGCAGTTCAGCCTCCGCCCGGTCGCCGGGCGGCTCGGTGAGCTGCTCGGCGCGCCGGTGCACTTCGCCACCGACACCGTCGGGGATTCCGCCCGTTCCACGGTCGCGGACCTGGCCGACGGCCAGGTCGCCCTGCTGGAGAACCTGCGCTTCAACGCGGGCGAGACCAGCAAGGACGAGGCCGAGCGGGGTGCCTTCGCCGACCAGCTCGCCGCGTTCGGCGACGCGTACGTGGACGACGCGTTCGGTGCCGTGCACCGCAAGCACGCCAGCGTCTACGACGTGCCGGCGCGGCTGCCGCACGTCGCGGGCCGCCTGGTGCTGCGCGAGGTCGAGGTGCTCTCCAAGCTCACCGGTGACCCCGAGCGGCCGTACGTGGTGGTGCTCGGTGGGTCGAAGGTGTCCGACAAGCTTGCCGTGATCGAGGCGCTGCTGCCCACGGTCGATCGGCTGCTCATCGGTGGCGGGATGTGCTTCACGTTCCTCAAGGCCCAGGGCCTGGAGGTGGGCACCTCGCTGCTGGAGAAGGACATGGTCGAGACCTGCCGCAACCTGCTGGAGCGGTCCGGCGGCAAGATCATGCTCCCGGTCGACGTGGTGGTCGCGGACGCGTTCGCCCCGGATGCCGCCCACGACACGGTCCGCGTCGACGGCATCCCGAGCCACCGGCTCGGCCTGGACGTTGGCCCGGAGACGGTGGCCGGCTTCAGCGCCGCGCTGTCCCAGGCGAAGACGATCTTCTGGAACGGGCCGATGGGCGTGTTCGAGATGCCGGCCTTCGCGGCTGGCACCCGGGGAATCGCCGAGGCGATCACCAAGGCCGACGCGTTCAGCGTCGTCGGTGGCGGCGACTCGGCGGCGGCGGTCCGTGCCCTGGGGCTGGACGAGTCGTCCTTCGGGCACATCTCCACCGGCGGCGGCGCCTCCCTTGAATACCTCGAGGGCAAGGCCCTCCCCGGCATCGCAGCCCTGGAGAACTGAATGGCGAGCACGACCCGTCGGCCGTTGATGGCCGGCAACTGGAAGATGAACCTCAACCACCTCGAGGCCAACCTGCTGGTGCAGAAGCTGGCGGCGAGCCTCACCGAGAAGCACCTCACCGACGTCGAGACGGTCGTGCTGCCGCCCTTCACCGACCTGCGTACCGTGCAGACCGCGGTGGACGGCGACAAGCTGATGATCGGCTACGGCGGGCAGGACCTCTCCCCGCACGCGTCCGGCGCGTACACGGGAGAGATCTCCGGCCCAATGCTGGCCAAGCTCGGCTGCACGTACGTGGTGGTCGGGCACTCCGAGCGGCGGGCCTACCACCACGAGGACGACGCCCTGGTCAACGCCAAGGTGAAGGCGGCGCTGACGCACGGCCTGACGCCGATCCTCTGCGTGGGCGAGGGGCTGGACGTGCGCGAGCAGGGCACCCACGTGGCGCACTGCGCCGACCAGCTCGACGGGGGCCTGGCCGGGCTCACCGCCGAGCAGGTCCGGCAGGTCGTGATCGCGTACGAGCCGGTCTGGGCGATCGGCACGGGCAAGACCGCGACGCCGGACGACGCTCAGGAGGTCTGCGGGGCGGTCCGGCAGCGACTGGTGGACCGCTTCGGCCAGGACACCGCCGACCAGGTCCGGGTCCTCTACGGCGGCTCGGTCAAGGCGTCCAACGTCGCCTCGATCATGGCCCAGCTGGACGTGGACGGGGCCCTGGTGGGGGGCGCCAGCCTGGACGCGGAGGAATTCGCTCAGATCTGCCGGTTCCCGGAGCACCTCGCCCGCTGATCGCTCGGTATCCTGGACACCGCCCGTCCACCGGTCGGTGCCACCGTGCCCGATCAGACCGGGCGAGGATCGCTACGAGAGGAACTGACCCCAGCCATGCCGATCTGGTTCGCATACACGTTGATCGTGTTGCTGGTCATCACGAGCATTCTGCTCACCATGCTGATCTTGCTGCACCGTGGCAAGGGCGGCGGTCTGTCGAGCATGTTCGGCGGTGGCGTCAGCTCCAGCCTCGCCGGCTCCTCGGTCGCGGAGAAAAACCTGGACCGCTACACGGTTCTGGTGAGCGTCGTCTGGTTCGCCGCCATCGTCGGGCTCGGGCTCTGGCTGCGTCTCCAGATGAACAGCGGCTCCTGAGCTAGCTCGTCAAGTCGTACAATCTGCGCGCGGTCCGTCACTCGACGGGCCGCGCGCAGGCTTTTCTCCGCTGCACCGCGTCGCCCGCCGTCCACCCCTGAAAAGACGGCGGGTCCCCTCCGACGACAGGAGCGAGCAGCCGTGCCCAGTGGCAACGTCATCCGCGGCGCCCGTGTCGGGTCCGCTTCCATGCGCCCCGACGAACGGCACCAACCCGCCCCCCGACAGAACGTCACCTACTGGTGCCGCAACGACCACCGGATCGACATCCGGATCGCCGCGGACGCCGAGGCGCCTGCCCGGTGGGACTGCCCCCGGTGTGGTCTACCCGCCGGACGGGACGCGCAGAACCCGCCAGGCAGGGTCCGTGCCGAACCGTACAAGAGCCACCTGGCGTACGTGAAGGAGCGGCGTACCGCCGAGGAGGGCGAGGCGTTGCTGGCCGAGGCCCTCGCCGCGCTACGCCGCCGGCGCGGCGAATAGCGGGCCCCTCCTCGCGGTCAGCGGAGGCTGCGTAGGCGGGCGGGGACGTCGGCCGCCGCCGCCCGGTCCAACAACCAACGGGTGCGGTCCACGCCGTGCACCCCGGCGGCCGGCAACTGCACCGGCCCCGCGCCGGCCAACGCCATCCCCACCGCGCGTGCCTTGTCGGCGCCTCCGGCCACCAGCCAGACCTCCTCGGCGGTGTTGATCGCCGGCAGGGTGAGCGTGGTCCGCATCGGCGGCGGCTTGGGGCTGCCCCGCACGGCGCTGACCGGCCGGGTCTCGTAGTGCACCGGGTGCTCGGGGAAGACCGAGGCCACGTGCCCGTCCTCGCCGACGCCCAGCATCAGCACGTCGAAGTGCGGCAGCGTGGCGTGCCCGGGCCGGGCGGCGCGCGCCAACTCCTCGGCGTACGCGGCTGCCGCCGCCTCGGGGTCGTTGCCGGCCGGGCCGTCGGAGGCCGGCATCGGGTGCACCCGGGCCGGGTCCAGCGGCACCACGTCCAGCAGGGCGGCGCGGGCCTGCGTCTCGTTGCGGTCCGGATCACCGGCGGGCAGGAACCGCTCGTCACCCCACCACACGTCGACGCGGGACCAGTCCACCGCGTCGCGGGCCGGCAGCGTCGCCACCGCCCGGTACACGGCCGCGGCGATCCGACCACCGGTGAGCACCACCGACGCCTCGCCCCGGTCAGCCTGGGCGTCGAGCAGCTTCACCAGCAACCGGGCCGCCACTGCCTGCGCCAGCAGGTCGGCGTCGGCGTGGACCGCGACACTCGCCTCACTCATGGGTTGCGCCTTCGTTTCTCAGACCGCGGGGCGGTCGCTGTCGCGTGGGCCCGGGCCGGTGTGCCCGAGGTGGAGGGGGCGAACGCCCCCGGAGGTTGCGGGGGCAGGGCCCGGAATCAACCCGGCCCTGCCCCGAGGTCGTGCCCGGGCTGGGCTCAGCCCTCGCCGCTCGTGCCGGCGTGCGCGGCGACCCCGGCCTCGGCGCGTTGCGCGGTGGCCGGGTCCTTCCAGACGTGCACCCGCTGCGGGGGACGCTGCTCCAGCCCTCGCAACCCGACCGTCGCGCCCAGCGCCTCCGCGTACACCTGGTCGGCGTCCAGACGCCGCAGCTCCTCGGCCAACTCGTCACCGAGGGGCCGACGGACCAGCGGCAGGGCCCGGTCGTCCTGGCCCGTCCGCCGGAACACCGCCATGCTGTCCTCACGGGTCAGCGTCAGCTGGTCGCCGTTGCCGCAGCTCAACCGCACCTCCCGCATCCGGGGGAACTCATCGGTGTCCACCCGGTGCGGGGTGATGCCGAGTCGGCTGGACAGCCAACCGACCATCAGCGTCGCCGTCGGGTCGCTGGGCGGCGCGACCACGGTCGCCTCGACAACCCGCTCGCTGGCGGTGTCGAACGCCCCGGCGACGAGGGTCCGCCACGGGGTGATCCGGGTCCACGCCAGGTCGGTGTCGCCCGGCGCGTAGTCGCGGGCACGCTGCCGCAGCGCCTCCACCGGGTCGGCGGCCTGTGCCGAGTCGGTGATCCTCCGGTCGGCGACCACCCCGAGGAAGTCGGTGGCGATCTCCGCCGGCGGCTCGCCGTGCCACCAGGTCACCACCGGCACGTCCGGGACCAGGAGCGGCATCACGACCGACTCGGCGTGCAGGGCCAGCCGACCGTACATCCGGGTGACCACCGCCTCGCCCGGACCGAGGCGACCACCGACCACGATCTCCGCGTCCAGCCGGCTGCGGTCCCGCTCGATCTCGGAGCGAACCACCACCACCAGCCGGCACGGGTGGGCGGCGGCGGCAATCGTCGCCGCCGCCTCCGCCTCGCGGACCCGCTTCTCGTCGACCACCACGATCAGGGTGAGCGCCATGCCGCTGGCCACCCCACCGGCGCTGCGCCTCTCGGCGGCGAGCGCCTTGACCACCTCGTTGCCGGTGGTATCCCACAGCCCGATCACTGGAGCCTCCTGCTCTGCGTCATGGTGAGCTCACTGCGCTCGCTCACGCGCGCCGCCATGCGCGGCCCTCGCGGGCCAGCATCTCGTCGGAGGCCCGCGGCCCCCACTCGCCGGCCCGGTACGGCTCCGGCTTGGTGCCCTCCCAGGCGCGCTCCAGCGGGTCGATCACCTGCCAGCTCTGCTCGACCTCGGCCGCGTCCGGGAACAGGGTGCGGTCGCCGATCAGCACGTCGAGGACCAGCCGCTCGTACGCCTCAGGGCTGGATTCGGTGAACGCCTCGCCGTACTGGAAGTCCATCGCGATGTCGCGGACCTCCATCGTGGTGCCCGGCACCTTCGAGCCGAACTTGAGCACCACGCCCTCGTCCGGCTGCACCCGGATCACCAGCTGGTTGTTGCCCAGCGACTCCATGTCGGCGTCGTTGAACGGCAGGTGCGGCGCCTTCTTGAAGATGATGGCGACCTCGGTGACCCGCCGGGGCAGCCGCTTGCCGGCCCGGATGTAGAACGGCACCTCCGCCCAGCGGCGGTTCTGGATGCCCAGCCGCACCGCCACGTACGTCTCCGTGGTGGAGTCGGTGGGAACGTCCCGCTCCTCCAGGTACCCGACCGCGCGTTCGCCGCCCACCCAGCCGGGCAGGTACTGGCCGCGGACGGTGTCCCGGGCGACGTCCTTGGGCAGGGTGATGGCCTTGAGCACCTTCAGCTTCTCGGCCCGGATCTCGTCGGCGTCGAAGCTGGTCGGCTCCTCCATCGCCACCAGGGCGAGAAGTTGCAGGAGGTGGTTCTGCAGTACGTCGCGGGCGGTGCCGACGGTGTCGTAGAAGCCGGCGCGGGTGCCGATGCCGACATCCTCGGCCATGGTGATCTGCACCGAGTCGACGTACTTGGAGTTCCACAGCGGCTCGAACAGGTTGTTGGCGAACCGCAGGGCGAGGATGTTCTGGACCGTCTCCTTGCCCAGGTAGTGGTCGATCCGGAAGACGTCCTGCCGGGTGAACACGTCGTCGACGAGGTCGTTGAGCGCCTTCGCCGAGGGCAGGTCGTTACCGAACGGCTTCTCCACCACGACGCGGCGCCAACCGCCGGACTTCTCGTTGTCGGCCATCCCGGTGCGAGCCAGTTGCTTGAGCACGACGGGGAAGGCGGCCGGAGGGATGGAGAAGTAGAACGCCGCGTTGCCGGTGATGCCGTGGGTCTGCCGCAGGTCGTCCAGCGTCGAAGCGAGCTGGTCGAACGCGGCGTCGTCGTCGAAGGACCCACCGACGAACTTGATGTTGCCGGCCAGGCGTGCCCACACCTCGTCCCGCCAGGGGGTACGGGCGTGCTTGCGGGCCGCCTCGCAGGCGAGGGTCTCGAAATCGCCGTCACCCCAGTCGCGGCGCGCGAAGCCGAGCACCACGAAGCCCGGCGGCAGCAGCCCCCGGTTGGCCAGGTCGTAGACGGCGGGGAGCAGCTTCTTACGGGCCAGGTCGCCGGTCACCCCGAAGATCACCAGAGCGCAGGGCTCCGGGATCCGGGGCAACCGGCGGTCCTGCGGGTCGCGGAGCGGGTTCACCGAGGTCTCTCGGTTCGCGGCTCCGGGGCTACGCAAGATCGGCTCACTCCTCGCGCTCACGGTGCCTCCTCGCTCCGCCTCAGTCACATCGTCCATCCTCACGCCCGCAGCTCACCGGCCGCGTCGAGCAGTTGGGCGACCCCGGCCGCCCGGTCGGTCAGGTGCAGCCGCAGCAGCGGCCGCTCCCGACCCGCGAGGGCCTGCCGGTCGCCGGCGGCCTGTGCCGCCTGCAGCTCACCGAAGGTGTACGGCTTGCCCGGCACCTTCAGGTCCTCGGCGACCGCGCCGGTCACCTGAAGGTAGCTGCCGACCTGCGGGCCGCCCTTGTGGTACTGGCCCGTCGAGTGCAGGAACCGCGGCCCCCAGCCGAAGGTCACCGGGCGCCCCGCCTGCGCCAGCAGCGGCCGCAGCCGGGCCGCGTCGGCGTCGGCGAACCGGTCGAGGTACGCCATCACCGCGAGGTAACCGTCGTCGCCCAGCCCGTCGAGCAGCCAGCGCAGCACCCCGGCCAGGTCCCCGGGAGCGCCCTGCGGGGCGTACACCTCGATCGCGCCCTCGGTGAACGACGGCGTCTCCGCCGGCAGACCCGAAGCCAGGATCTTGTTGGTGTTCTCCTTGGACTCGGTGACGTTCGGCTGGTTGAACGGGTCGATGCCGAGCACCACCCCGGCCACCGCGGTGGCGTACTCCCAGGCCAGGAACTGCGCGCCCAGCGGGCCGTTGACGGCCACGTCCGGGGTGGCGCCGCCACCAGGCACGTCACCGGGGGCGAGCGCGCCGCCGTAGCTGACGGTCAGCACGTCCGCACCGGTGGCGCCGGGGCTCTGCGGGGACTCCACGACCACCGGGAGGATGCCCACCCCGGCCTTGCCGGTCGACTCGGCGATCAGCTGCTCAGCCCAGTCGCCGAGGCCGTCGATGCCGGTGCCGTCGGACACCAGGGCGACCTTGTCCCGGGCCAGCGTCGCCGCGGCGCCAAGAGCGGCGCCCAGCGCCAGCGCCGGGTTGTTCCGGTCCGCGCCGAGCGACGCGGCCAGCGCCTCGGCCTGGTCGAGCAGTTCCGCGACCTCGACCCCGGCCAGCGCCGAGGGCACCAGGCCGAACGCGGTCAGCGCCGAGTACCGGCCGCCGACGTTCGGGTCGGCGAGCACGGTGAACGCGCCCATCTCGGTCGCGGTGGTCTCCAGCGGCGAGCCCGGGTCGGTGACGATGACGAAGTGCCGCCCGGCCTCCGCCTCGGTCATCCCGGCGTCCAGGAACGCCTGCCAGTAGGCGCGTCGGTGGCTGTCGGTCTCCACGGTCGATCCGGACTTGCTGGCCACCACCACCACGGTGCGCTCCAGCCGGTCACCGAGCGCCGCCCGGACCTGGCCCGGGTCGGTGGTGTCCAGCACGGTCAGCGGACGACCCAGGGTCCGGGTGATCACCTCGGGGGCCAGCGACGAGCCGCCCATCCCGGCGAGCACCACGTGGTCCAGATCGGCCAGCTCCGCGGTCAGCTCGGCCAGCTGCACCAGCAGCTCCCGGCTGCGCTGGTGGGTGTCCACCCAGCCGAGGCGGATCTTCGCCTCGGCTTCGGCGTCCGGGCCCCACAGGCTTGCGTCCTTACCCGCCAGCTTGCCCGGGACACCGGCCTTGACCAGCGCGTCCCGGGTCGAGGCGGGCGCGGACTTGTCGACCGCGTCCGCGCCGTAGACCGCGAGCCCGGCGGCTGCCTCCACCGGCCCAGCGAGAAGATCACTCATGCGTTACCACCGGCCTTCTCGGCGGCCTTCGCGTTGCCCTTGGCGGCCTTGTTCGGCGAACCCTTGCCGGCACCCGCCGCCTCGAGCGACTTGCGGACGCCGTCGAGCAGTTCCTGCCAGCTGGCCTCGAACTTCTCCACGCCCTCGCGCTCCAGGGTGACGATCACGTCGTCCATGTCCACCCCGACCGACTCCAGGTCGGCGAAGACCTTGCGGGCCGCGTCGTAGGCGCCGGTGATGGTGTCGCCGCGGGTCTCGCCGTGATCGGCGTAGGCGTGGATGACCGACTCCGGCATGGTGTTGACCGTGCCGGGGGCGATCAGTTCCTCGACGTAGATGACGTCGCGGTAGTCCGGGTTCTTCGTCGAGGTGGACGCCCACAGCGGCCGCTGCGGGTGCGCGCCGGCGCCGGCGAGCGCCTTCCAGCGGTCGGAGGAGAACACCTCGGTGTAGCGCTCGTACGCCAGCTGCGCGTTGGCGATGGCAGCCTTGCCCTTGAGGGCCTTGGCCTGGTCGGAGCCGACCTTCTCCAGCCTCTTGTCGACCTCGGAGTCGACCCGGGAGACGAAGAACGACGCCACCGAGCCGATCTTGGACAGGTCGTGGCCGTTCGCCTTGGCCTGCTCCAGACCGGCGAGGAACGCCTCCATGACCGCCGAGTAGCGGTCCAGGCCGAAGATCAGCGTGACGTTGACGCTGATCCCCTCGGCCAGGGTGGCGGTGATCGCCGGGAGGCCCGCCTCGGTGGCCGGGATCTTGATGTAGAGGTTGGGGCGGTCCACCAACCACCAGAGGGCCTTGGCCTCGGCCACCGTCCGGTCGCTCTCATGGGCCAGCCGGGGGTCCACCTCGATGGAGACCCGGCCGTCGACACCGGCGCTCGCGTCGTACGACGGGCGCATCACGTCGCAGGCCCACCGCACGTCGTACGTGGTGAGCATGCGTACCGACTCCTCGACCTCCACCCCACGGGTGGCGAGGTCGCGCAGCTGCCAGTTGTACTCGTCGGCGTCGCTCAGCGCCTTGGCGAAGATCGTCGGATTGGTGGTGACTCCGGCGACGTGCTTCTCGCGGCGGAGCTGGTCCAGCCCGCCGGAGCTCAGTCGTACTCGGGAAAGATCGTCGAGCCAGACCGCCACGCCCGCAGCGCTCAGCTCATTCAGCTTGTCCGTCATGCCGTCCACGCTCCCTCAGTTGCCGGTCGTGAAACCGGTGATGTCGCCCACCCGGGCCAGCGAGGCGTGCGCCGCCGCCACGATCCGGTCGGGAGTGAACCCGAACTGCTCGAAGAGCACGGTGTGCGGGGCGCTCGCTCCGTAGTGCTCCAGGCTCACGCTCTCGCCCAGGTCACCGACGATGCCGCGCCAGGACATCGCGATGCCCGCTTCCACGCTCACCCGTGCCTTTACCCCGCGCGGGAGCACTGACTCCCGGTACGCCTCGTCCTGCTCGTAGAACCACTCCTGGCAGGGCATCGACACGACCCGGGTCGGGGTGCCATCGGCCTCCAGCCGCTCTCGGGCGGTCAGGCAGAGCTGCACCTCGGAACCGGTGCCGACGATGATCACCTGAGGCTTGCCGTTGGATGCCTCGGCCAGCACGTAGCCACCCTTGGCCACGCCCTCCGCGCTGCCCAGGACGTCGCGGTCCATGGTCGGCAGCGGCTGACGGCTCAGCGCCAGCGCGGTCGGCCGGTCGGTGTGCTCCAGCGCCTGCCGCCAGGCCCAGGCGGTCTCGTTGGCGTCTGCCGGACGGACCACGTCCAGGCCCGGGATGGCGCGCAGCGCGGTCAGGTGCTCCACCGGCTGGTGGGTCGGGCCGTCCTCGCCGAGGCCGATCGAGTCGTGCGTCCAGACGTAGGTCACCGGCAGCTTCATCAGCGCGGCCAGCCGCACCGACGGACGCATGTAGTCGCTGAAGACCAGGAACGTGCCGCCGTACGGGCGGGTGCCACCGTGCAGGGCGATGCCGTTGAGGATCGCGCCCATGGCGTGCTCACGGATGCCGAAGTGCAGCGTGCGGCCGTACTCGTGGCCGGGGAAGTCCTTGGTGGCGTGCGCGGCCGGAATGAACGACGGCTCGCCCTTCATGGTGGTGTTGTTGCTCTCGGCCAGGTCGGCCGAGCCGCCCCACAGCTCCGGGAGCACCGGCGCGAGCGCCTCCAGCACCTTGCCGGAGGCCGCCCGGGTGGCCACCCCCTTGGCATCCGCGGGGAACACCGGCACAGCGTCGGCCCAGCCGTCGGGGAGTACGCGGCCAGCCAGCCGCTCGTAGAGCGCGGTGCGCTCCGGGTTGGCCTTCTTCCAGGAGTCGAACGCCGTGGTCCACTCCTGCTGGGCGTCGGAGCCGCGGCCCATCACCGTGCGGGCGTGGCTGAGCACCTCCTCGTCGACCTGGAAGGTCTGCTCCGGGTCGAAGTCGAGGATCCGCTTGGTGGCCTTCACCTCGTCGGCGCCGAGCGCCGAACCGTGGATCTTGCCGGTGTTCTGCTTGTTGGGCGCGGGCCAGCCGATGATGGTGCGCAGCGCGATGAAGGAGGGGCGGCCGGTCTCCGCCTTGGCGGCCACCAGCGCCGCGTACAGCGCCTCGGCGTCCTCGTGGTAGTCGCCCTGGTCGGCGTCGCCGAGACGCCAGTCGACGGTCTGCACGTGCCAGCCGTACGCCTCGTAGCGGGCGGCCACGTCCTCGCTCTTGGCGATCCGGGTGTCGTCCTCGATGGAGATCTCGTTGTCGTCGTAGATCACCGTGAGGTTGCCCAGCTGCTGGTGCCCGGCGAGGGCGCTGGCCTCGTGGCTGATGCCCTCCTCGATGTCACCGTCGGAGACGATGCACCAGATGTTGTGGTCGAAGACCGACGCGCCCGGCTCGGCCTCCGGGTCGAACAGGCCGCGCTCGCGGCGGGTCGCCATGGCCATGCCGACCGCGTTGCCCAGGCCCTGCCCGAGCGGCCCGGTGGTGGTCTCCACGCCCGGGGTGTGCCCGTGCTCGGGGTGACCCGGAGTCTGCGAACCCCACTGCCGCAGCGACTTCAGGTCGTCCAGGCTCAGCGGGTAGCCGGACAGGAACAGCTGGATGTAGAGAGTCAGGCTGGAGTGCCCGGCGGAGAGCACGAACCGGTCGCGGCCGCCCCAGTTCGGGTCGGCCGGATTGTGCCGCATGACGCGGTTGAAGAGGAGGTACGCCGCGGGCGCGAGGCTCATCGCGGTGCCCGGGTGGCCGTTGCCGGATTTCTCCACGGCATCCATAGCCAGCACGCGGACGGTATCTACGGCCCGGCGATCGAGGTCGGACCAGTTCAGTGCGGAGTGCTCGGGTCGTTTGGCAGCCACGATGGTTGTGCTCCTCGGCAGATGGGCGGAACCCTCATTGGTGACCCTATCGAGCGTCCCTAAACGTGCGCCCAGGGATCTCTGCATGGTGTGCGCTACGTGACCATTCGAATGCCCGGTTCAACCCGGTGGTGTGACGGCCCGCACCGTTGTCGGGTCGGCCGGGCAGCCAAAACGACAACGCGTAGTGTGTGGGTCGGTATGCGGACCCGAGCGGTCCGGGCCGATCCGATCTCCCCGTGCCGATGCCGGAAGGTGGCAATCCGTGAGCATGATCACCGAGCGCCCCGCGAGCAGCCCGGCCGGGCACCCGGCCCGGGCTGCCGAGGGTCCGGTGGCCCGGCGGGACGTACGCGCGGTCCTCCTGGCGTACGTGGCGCTCACCAAGCCGCGGATCGTCGAACTGCTGCTGGTCACCACCATCCCGGCGATGATGCTCGCCGAGCGTGGGCTCCCGTCGCTGTGGCTGATGGCCGTCGTGCTGATCGGTGGCTCGCTCGCCGCGGGCGCGGCCAGCGTGCTCAACTGCTACATCGACCGGGACATCGACCAGTTGATGCGGCGTACCAAGCGTCGGCCGCTGCCGGCGCACACCGTGTCGCCACGGAACGCGCTGATCTTCGGTCTGGTGCTCGCGGTGGTGTCGGTCGCCCTGATGGCGGCGTTCACCAACCTGCTGGCCGCCGGGCTGACCCTCGCGGCGATCGCCTACTACGACCTCGTCTACACCCTGTGGCTCAAGCGGTCCACCCCGACGAACACCTTCTGGGGTGGCGCCTGCGGGGCGGCCCCGGTGCTGATCGGGTGGGCGGCGGTGACCGGCTCACTGGCGCCTGCCGCCTGGGGGCTCTTCGCGGTGGTCTTCTTCTGGCAGATGCCGCACTTCTACCCCCTCGCCATGAAGTACAAGGACGACTACGCGCGGGCCGGGATTCCGATGCTGCCGGTGGTCGCCTCGACCCGGCGGGTGAACGCCGAGATCCTGATCTTCGCGTGGCTCACCGTGCTCACCTCCCTGGCCGTCTGGCCGCTGGGGCTCAGCGCGATCTACGGGGTGCCGACCCTGGTGGTGGGTGCCATCTTCGTGGTCGAGGCGCACCGGCTCTGCCGACGCGCGACGCGCGGCGAGGCGGTCAAGCCGATGCGGCTGTTCCACTGGTCGACGACGTACCTGACGATCGTGTTCGTGGCTGTCGCGCTCGACGCGCTGATCTGACCCGTTCACGTCCTGCGGCTCCGCCGGTGTGCCAGTCGCGCGCCGATGATCTCCTGACTAATCATGACCATGGATGAGTTGTCCGGGTTTAACGTCACATCATAGTAACTTTCAACATGAGCCGGATCGGCTCAACCTGCGACGGTTGGGCACTGGTTTGGCCGCGTGCTTTGAGCAATAAAGTCCGGATATAACCGGACACCAAAGCTGTGGTCTTCCTTAAACCTCTGAGTAATTGGCATCACAAAAGGTTCATGATTCTCGCCCGAGGGGGTGCAGGTCTGCTTAGGCTTCGCGTCATGGCAGATGGTTCCGATACGACGCTGACGGCCGAGCAGACCGCCGGCGAGCAGGCGCCCCACGGCCTGGTCGCGGGCCTCCAGGCGTTCGCCGCCGGGCACGGCGGCGCGAAGGCGGTCATCGAGTACGTCGGCAAGCGTGGCGCCCGAATCGTCCTCGTGGGTTCCGACGGTGAGTGGGGCGACCAGTTCGCCGACGACACCGTCACCGCACGGGAGGCGTGCGCCAAGGCGGGAGTCACCGTCGAGAACGCCTGGGAGCGTGAACTGATGGACCAGATGCGCCCGAGCAACGACCTCTGGCGGTCGATGGCCCGGCGCACGATGGCCCGCTGAATAGACAGCTGAATTGACCACCCATCACACGTCGACCCGGGGGGAACCCCGGGTCGCTCTCGTGACCTGTGCCGACCTGGTCGACCTCGACCCGGACGACCGGCTCGTTCTCGCCCCGCTCACCGCCCGCGGCATCACGGTCGAGACCCCGGTCTGGGACGACCCCGACGTCGACTGGTCCTCCTACGACCTGGTCGTGCTCCGCTCACCATGGGACTACGCGCTGCGCCGCGACGAGTTCGTCGCCTGGGCGGCATCCGTCCCGGCGCTGGTCAACCCGGCCGACGTGGTTCGCTGGAACACCGACAAGCGCTACCTCGCCGAGCTGAGCGCCGCCGGGGTGCCGACCGTCCCGACCTCGTGGGTCGAGCCGGGGGAGAGTTGGCAGCCACCCGCCGAAACCGGCGAGTACGTGCTCAAGCCCGCCGTGAGCGCCGGCAGTCAGGACACCGGCCGCTACGACCTGGCCGACCCGGAGCACCGCGACCTGGCCGTGGCACACGTCCGCCGGCTCTCCGACGCCGGCCGGGTGACCATGGTCCAGCCGTACCTGCGCGCCGTCGACACCGAGGGCGAGACGGCACTGCTCTTCCTGGCCGGCCCGGACGGGCTCACCTTCAGCCACGCGATCCGCAAGGGCCCGATGCTGACCGGGCCGGACCTCGGCCCGGACGGGCTCTACAAGGCCGAAGAGATCACTACCCGCACCGCCCGACCCGAACAGCTGGCGGTGGCCGAAAAGACCCTCGCCGCGATTCCTGGCGGCACACGGCAGCTGCTCTACGCCCGGGTCGACCTGATCCCCGGTCCGGACGGCGAGCCGGTCCTGGTCGAGCTGGAGCTGACCGAGCCGTCGCTCTTCATCGGGTACGCCGACGGAGCCCCCGACCGTCTCGCTGCCGCGATCACCACCCAACTGGCCCGCCGCACCTGACCCGCGTCAGGCGGGGCGCGGGGCTCCGCGGGACGTCAGGCGGTGACCGGGACTGGTGCGGCGTCGTCGGCGGGGGTGGTCTCGGGTGCCGGGGCGACCGGGTGGCGCTCGCGGGTCGACCATTGCACCGACAGGGCGGCCAGCAGTACCAGGCAGGAGCCGAGCATGTGTGCGCCGACCAGGAGCGCCGGCACATGGGTGAAGTACTGCACGAAGCCGATCAGGCCCTGACCCAGCTCCACGGCGATCAGCACGATCGCGGCCCGGGTGGCCCGCCGCGCACCGACGGCGCGGAACGCGAAGATCAGCGCTACCGAGAGGCCGATCAGCAGGAAGACAGCGTCCGCGTGCACCTGCGAGATCGACTCCGGGTCCAGGCCGTTGCGGGCCGCGCCGTGGTCGCCGGCGTGCGGGCCGCTGCCGGTGACCCAGGTGCCGATGACCAGTACGGCGACGGTGACGCCGGTGGTGACCCGGGCCAGCGCGCGCAGTGGTGCGGGCACCACGGCCACGGCTGGGCCGTCGGGGTCGCCGATGCGCCGCCAGAGGGCGTACGCGGCGGCGATCACCGCCATCGAGGCGAGGAAGTGCAGCCCGACCACCCACGGGTTGAGGTCGGTCAGCACGGTGATGCCACCGATCACCGCCTGGGCGGGGATGCCCAGGAAGACCACCACGGCCAGTGCGAGGAGCCCGGGTCGGCGGGGCCGGTGCAGCAGTACGGCCAGCACGGTGGCCAGCGCGATCAGACCCACGGCGAAGCCCAGCATCCGGTTGCCGAATTCGATCACTCCGTGCACGCCCAACTCGGACGAGGTGACGTACGAATCGTCGGTGCACCGGGGCCAGGTGGGGCAACCGAGGCCCGAGGCGGTCAGGCGGACGGCCCCGCCGGTGACGACGACGCCCACGTTCGCGATGATCGAGGTGAGCGCGAGGCGGCGCAGCAGGGTGCCGGAGACCGGACGCGTGATTCGGTTCACGGCGCAAATCCTACGCACTGTAGTGATCGAGGTTTGTCCGACTCGGTCGCGCGGTGGTTCGGATCACCGGGGCCCGGGTTTGCGACCCTCCAGGTAATTACGTAACGTTGGCGTTGTGAAAAACGCGGCGGCGCTCTCCGGGCACCAGTCGACGGCCGGTCCGGCCGTCGGCGCGTCCGTGTCTGCGCCTGTCGTGGCCACGGCGGCCGAGATCTCCACCCGCGACCGGGTCACCCAACTGCTGCTGGAGCGGGGGGCCACCACCGCCGCTCAGCTCGGTGTGGCCCTCGGGCTCAGCCCGGCGGCGATCCGCCGGCACCTGGACGCGATGCTCGCCGAGGGTGACGTCTACGCCCGCGAGCAGACCGTGCAGGGCAGCCGCGGTCGGGGGCGCCCGGCCAAGGTGTTCATGCTGACCGAGGCCGCTCGGGTCCGCTGTGGCACCCATCACTACGACAACATGGCCACCGCCGCGCTGCGCTGGATCGCCCGCAGTGGCGGTTCGGACGCGGTCGAGGCGTTCGCCACGGAGCAGGTGTCCGCCCTGGAGTCGCGCTGTCGGGCGGCCATGGAGGACGCCGGCGACGACCCCCTTGCGCGAGCCGAGGCACTCGCCGCGGCGCTCACCGCCGAGGGTTACGCTGCCAACGCGACCACGATCGCCTCCGGCGGTCAGCTCTGCCAGCATCACTGCCCGGTGGCGCACGTGGCCGCCGAGTTTCCTCAGCTGTGCGAGGCCGAGACCGCGGTCATTTCCCGTCTGGTCGGCACCCACGTGCAGCGCCTGGCCACCATCGCGCACGGCGACGGGGTGTGCACCACGCACATTCCGACCCAGCCGGGGCGCGCTCAATCCGGTAATCCCGTCACCACTGTGAGGACAGATAGATGACCGAGCAGATCGTCCAGCCCCTGACCCAGGAAGAGCAGCTTGCCGCCCTGGGCCGGTACGAGTACGGCTGGTCCGACCCGGACGCCGCCGGGGCGGTTGCCCAGCGCGGCATCAACGAGGCGGTGGTGCGGGACATCTCGGCCAAGAAGAACGAGCCGGCGTGGATGCTCGACCTGCGGCTGAAGGGTCTGCGGCTGTTCGGCCGTAAGCCGATGCCGGCCTGGGGCGCGGACCTCACCGGGATCGACTTCGACAACATCAAGTACTTCGTGCGGTCGACCGAGAAGCAGGCCACCAGTTGGGAGGACCTGCCCGAGGACATCAAGAACACCTACGACCGGCTGGGCATCCCGGAGGCGGAGAAGCAGCGACTGGTCGCCGGTGTCGCGGCGCAGTACGAGTCCGAGGTCGTCTACCACAAGATCCGCGAGGACCTTGAGGAGCAGGGTGTCCTCTTCCTGGACACCGACACGGCGCTGCGCGAGCACGAGGACGTCTTCAAGGAGTACTTCGGCACGGTGATCCCGGTGGGCGACAACAAGTTCGCCGCCCTGAACACCTCCGTGTGGTCCGGTGGCTCGTTCATCTACGTGCCGAAGGGTGTGCACGTGGAGATCCCGCTGCAGGCCTACTTCCGGATCAACACGGAGAACATGGGCCAGTTCGAGCGGACACTGATCATCGTCGACGAGGGTGCGTACGTGCACTACGTCGAGGGCTGCACCGCGCCGCTCTACTCCTCCGACTCGCTGCACAGCGCGGTCGTGGAGATCATCGTCAAGAAGAACGCGCGCTGCCGCTACACGACCATCCAGAACTGGTCGAACAACGTCTACAACCTGGTCACCAAGCGCGCCGTCTGCCACGAGGGCGCGACCATGGAGTGGGTCGACGGCAACATCGGCTCCAAGGTGACCATGAAGTACCCGGCGGTCTTCATGGTCGGTGAGCACGCCAAGGGCGAGGTGCTCTCGGTGGCGATGGCTGGCGAGGGCCAGCACCAGGACGCCGGCGCCAAGATGGTGCACGCCGCGCCGCACACCTCCTCGACCATCGTGTCGAAGTCGATCGCCCGGGGCGGCGGCCGCACCTCGTACCGGGGTCTGGTGCAGGTGCTGGAGGGTTCGCACCACAGCCGCAGCACGGTCAAGTGCGACGCGCTGCTGGTCGACACCATCTCCCGCTCGGACACCTACCCGTACGTCGACATCCGCGAGGACGACGTGTCGATGGGGCACGAGGCGACCGTCTCCAAGATCAGTGACGACCAGCTCTTCTACCTGATGAGCCGGGGCCTGAGCGAGGACGAGGCGATGGCCATGATCGTGCGCGGCTTCATCGAGCCGATCGCCAAGGAGCTCCCGATGGAGTACGCCCTGGAGCTCAACCGCCTGATCGAGCTCCAGATGGAGGGCGCGGTCGGCTGACGCCGCCGCTCCCGCGTGGCGGGCCGGAACCTCGGCCCGCCCGCACCCTGCCCCAACCTCGTCGTCACGGAACAGACAGACCAAGGAAGAAATGACTACCCAGGCTTCCGCGCCGCCCAGCACCAAGTCGCAGGCGCTGCGCTCGTACGACGTCGCTGACTTCCCGGCCCTCACCGGCCTGGAGGAGGAGTGGCGCTTCACCCCGCTCAAGCGCCTGCGCGGCCTGGCCACGGCGGACAAATCGGCCGCCACCGGCCGGGGCGTCACCGTCGAGCACCCGGATCTCCCGGCCGGGGTGTCGGTGCGGCTCGTCGACCCGACCGACGCCGGTGTCGCGCCCGCTCCGCTGCCGACCGACCGGATCAGCGCGTTGGCCCACGGCGGGGCGGCGCGGGTCGCGCTGGTCGAGGTGGCCGCCGACGCGGTGGTCTCGGAGCCGGTCGTCGTCCGGCTGCTGGGCGCGTACCCCGAGGAACTGGCCTTCGCCCGGACCCAGGTCCAGGTGGGTCGGTTCGCGGAGGCCACGGTCGTCTTCTCCCAGGAGGGCTCGGCCACGCTCGCCGACAACGTCGAGGTGACGGTCGCCGACGGCGCGAAGCTGACCCTGGTCACCGTGGCGGACTGGGCCGAGGACGCGGTGCAGGCGCAGCACATCAACATCAAGCTGGGTCGCGACGCCCGGGTGGTGCACGTCCAGGTCACCCTCGGTGGCGACCTGGTCCGGCAGTTCACCAGCGTGGACTACACCGGCCGGGGTGGCGAGGCCGAGCTGTACGGCGTCTACTTCGCCGACTCCGGTCAGCACCTGGAGCACCGGCAACTCGTCGACCACACCGTGCCGGACTGCCGCAGCTACGTCGGCTACCGGGGCGCGCTGCAGGGCGAGGACGCGCACACCGTCTGGATCGGTGACGTGCTGATCCGGGCCGAGGCGACCGGCACCGACACGTACGAGATCAACCGGAACCTGCTCCTCACCGACGGCGCGCGGGCGGACTCCGTACCCAATCTGGAGATCGAGACCGGCGAGATCGCCGGCGCCGGTCACGCCAGCGCGACCGGCCGCTTCGACGACGAGCAGCTGTTCTACCTGATGGCGCGCGGTATCCCGGAGAGCGAAGCCCGCCGCCTGGTGGTCCGCGGCTTCTTCGCCGAGCTGATCAACAAGATCCCGGTGGAGTCGCTGCGCGAGCGCCTCGGCGACGCGATCGAAGCCCGGCTCGCCAAGGCCGGCGCCTGATGATCCGCATCTGCTCCACCGAGGACGTGCCGAAGGGCACCGCGATCAGCGCGGATGTCGACGGCACCCCGATCGCCCTGGTGCACGGCGAGGACGGCAACTTCTACGCCGCCTACGACGAGTGCTCGCACGCCTCGGTCGCCCTCTCCGAGGGCGAGGTCGACGGGTGCACGTTGGAGTGCTGGCTGCACGGCTCGCGCTTCGACCTGCGCACCGGCGAACCGAGCGGCCTGCCCGCCACCGAACCCGTACCCGTCTACCCCGTCGAAGTCCGCGACGGCGACATCTACCTCAGCCTGACGCCGAGTAATGGAGTGACCCGATAATGAGCACCCTGGAGATCCGCGACCTGAAGGTGTCGGTCAAGCTGCCCGAGGGTGAGCTCAAGCCGATCCTGGCCGGCGTCGACCTGACCGTGAAGTCGGGCGAAACCCACGCCATCATGGGCCCGAACGGCTCCGGCAAGTCGACCCTGGCGTACTCGATCGCCGGCCACCCCAAGTACGAGATCACCGGCGGTACGGTGACGCTCGACGGCGAGGACGTGCTGGCCATGACGGTCGACGAGCGCGCCCGCGCCGGCCTCTTCCTGGCCATGCAGTACCCGGTCGAGGTGCCCGGCGTCTCGGTGGCGAACTTCCTGCGTACCGCGAAGACCGCCATCGACGGCGAAGCGCCGAAGCTGCGCACCTGGGGCGGCGAGCTGCGCGGTGCCATGGAGCGACTCCAGATGGACCCGGCGTTCGCCCAGCGCAACGTCAACGAGGGCTTCTCCGGCGGTGAGAAGAAGCGGCACGAGATCGTCCAACTGGAGCTGCTCAAGCCGAAGATCGCGATCCTCGACGAGACCGACTCCGGCCTCGACGTGGACGCGCTGCGCGTGGTCAGCGAGGGCGTCAACCGCGTCCGTGACACCGGTGACACCGGCGTGCTGCTGATCACCCACTACACCCGGATCCTGCGCTACATCAAGCCGGACTTCGTGCACGTCTTCGTGGCCGGCCGGATCGTCGAGCAGGGCGGCCCGGAGCTGGCCGACAAGCTTGAGGCCGAGGGCTACGAGCGGTACGCCGCCGGGGCCGGCACGGCCCAGGCCTGAGCGAGAGAGGCGCTGCCGAGATGACCAGCATCGCGATCCCACCCGGCATGCCACAGTACGACGACGTGCCGCGTTTCGACGTCGCCCAGGTGCGCGCCGACTTCCCGATCCTGTCCCGGGAGATCAACGGGCACCCGCTGGTCTACCTCGACAGCGCCAACACCTCGCACAAGCCCCGGCAGGTGCTCGACGTGCTCGGCGAGCACTACGCGCGGCACAACGGCAACGTGTCGCGTTCCGTGCACACCCTCGGCACCGAGGCCACCGAGGCGTACGAGGGGGCGCGGGCCAAGGTCGCCGCGTTCATCAACGCGCCGAGCCCGGACGAGGTGGTGTTCACGAAGAACTCCACCGAGGCGATCAACATCGTGGCGTACGCGTTCTCCAACGCCTCGCTGCGCCCGGACGGTGACCCCCGGTTCCGGTTGGGCCCCGGCGACGAGGTGGTGATCTCCGAGATGGAGCACCACTCCAACATCGTCCCGTGGCAGCTGCTCTGCGAGCGGACCGGCGCGACCCTGCGCTGGTTCCCCGTCACCGATCAGGGCCGGCTGGACGAGTCGGGCCTGGACGACCTGGTCACCGAACGAACGAAGATCGTCTCGCTGGTGCACGTGTCGAACATCCTCGGCACGGTGAACGCCACCTCCCGCATCACCGAGCGGGTCCGCGAGGTGGGGGCCCTGCTGCTGCTGGACTGCTCGCAGTCGGTGCCGCACCTGCCGATGGACGTGGTCGACCTGGACGCCGACTACATCGTCTTCACCGGTCACAAGATGCTCGCCCCGACCGGTATCGGTGTGCTCTGGGGCCGGGCCGAGCTGCTGGCGGCCATGCCTCCGGTCTTCGGCGGCGGCTCGATGATCGAGACGGTCACCATGGGCCGCTCCACGTTCGCCGCGCCACCGGCCCGATTCGAGGCTGGCACCCCTCCGATCGCCGAGGCGGTCGCGCTCGGCGCGGCGGTCGACTACCTGAACGGCGTCGGGATGCGGGCCATCCAGTGGCACGAGAAGGAGCTGACGGCGTACGCGCTGGACGCCCTCGGGACGGTGCCGGACCTGCGGATCTTCGGCCCGACCGTGCCGGTCGGCCGGGGCGGCACCATCTCGTTCGCGCTCGGTGACGTACACCCGCACGACGTGGGTCAGGTGCTCGACTCGCTCGGGGTGCAGGTGCGGGTGGGCCACCACTGTGCCAAGCCGGTGTGCAACCGGTTCGGCGTGCCGGCGATGACCCGGGCCTCGTTCTACCTCTACACCACCACGGAGGAGATCGACGCTCTGGTGGCCGGTCTGGAGCAGGTGAAGAAGGTGTTCGACTGATGCAGCTCGACCAGCTCTACCAGGAGATCATCCTGGACCACTACAAGCGCCCACACGGGCGTGGCCTGCGTGACGCCGACGACTCGGGTGACCAGGTCGCGGAGGCGCACCACGTCAACCCGACCTGCGGTGACGAGGTCACCGTCCGGGTGGCCACCGACGGCACGGTGCTGCACGACATCTCGTACGACGGGATGGGCTGCTCGATCAGCCAGGCCTCGGCGAGCGTGCTGCACGAGCTGCTGCGCGGTCGGAACGCCGGGGAAGCTTTCCAGGTGCACGAGGCGTTCGTGGAGTTGATGTCCGGACGTGGCCAGGTCACGCCGGACGAGGACGTGCTCGGTGACGGGGTGGCTTTCGCGGGTGTGGCCCGTTACCCCGCCCGGGTCAAGTGCGCGCTGCTGCCGTGGATGGCGTTCAAGGACGCCGCGGCACGCGCCGGTGTGGGCGTGAGCCCGGAGGTAAAGGCATGACCGAGCGTCAGCGAGCGAATCATTGTTGCAGCCCGATGGTGCCTCGTGGCGTCATGAAGCGAAGCGGAGGAACGTCATGAGCAGCGAGAACACGGCTACCGCAGCAACGCCGGAGGCCGGTGACGCCGTCGTGGCGCAGGCCGACGCCGCGGCGCAGACCGACACCGTGACGCCCGACGGCGTGACGCCTGATGGTGTGACGCCCGAGGCCGCCACCCCGACGGGCGGCGTCAGCAAGGCCATGATCGCCGACATCGAGGAGGCGATGAAGGACGTCGTCGACCCCGAGCTCGGCATCAACGTGGTCGACCTCGGCCTGGTGTACGGCGTGCACGTCGACGACGAGAACGTCGCCACCCTGGACATGACGCTCACCTCGGCGGCCTGTCCGTTGACCGACGTCATCGAGGACCAGACCCGGCAGGCGCTCACCACCGGTCCCGGCGGCGGCCTGGTCAACGACATCCGAATCAACTGGGTGTGGCTCCCGCCATGGGGCCCGGACAAGATCACTGACGAGGGTCGGGACCAGCTCCGTTCCCTCGGTTTCAACGTCTGAGTCGACCTGGTCGGCTCTACCCGTCGAGCGCGACGCCCCCAACCGGGGCGTCGCGCTCGATGCTTTTCGCGCGTCGACCGTTCGCCGTGCGGCCCGCAACCGGGAGGCGGCCCTGCGGCCCTGCGCCGTCCCAAGATCGAGCACGATCTTGGCGTGGGGCGTGGGCGTGGGGCGCGAGGCGCGTGGGGCGAGGCGCGGGAAATCTGGTGGCGAGGGTGAGGCTTCGGCGACCAGGATGACGGGGTGATTGAGGCGTACCCGAAGCAGGTTCCTGTCCGTGCGGCCACCGCCGTGCGTCGACAGCGCGCCGTGCCCGGGGTCGCTCCGATCCGCCACCCGTCGTCGTGAGCGACGCGTTCCTCGCCGGTCTCGTCGCCGGTTACGGCGTCGCCATCCCGGTCGGCGCGATCGCAGTGCTCATCCTGGGGCTCAGTGCCCGTACCTCGTTCCGGGTCGGTGCGGCCGCGGCGCTCGCGGTGGCGACGGCCGATGGGCTCTACGCGGCGGTCGCCGCGCTCGGTGGCGCTGGCCTGGCCGGGGTCGTCGCGCCGGTCGCCGGGCCACTGCGGGTGGTTGCCGCCGTGGTCCTGTCGGGTCTCGCCGCGCACGGCCTGTGGCGGACCTGGTGCGTCCACCGTTCGCGGCAGACGTCGACGACAACTGGCGGTCGGGGTCTGAGCACTCCCGGGCGGGCCTACGCGGCGGTGCTCGGGTTGACCCTGTTGAACCCGACGACGGTGCTGTACTTCGCCGCGCTGGTGCTCGGCCGTCGGGACACCGCCGACGAGGGCTCCGCGGCGCTCTTCGTGGCGGGTGTGTTCCTGGCGTCGGCGAGTTGGCAGTTGCTCATCGCCGGTGGCGGCACCGTCGTCGGTCGGGCGCTGACCGGGCGGCGCGGCCGGCTGGTCACGGGCCTCGTCTCCAGCGCTCTGATCGCCGCGCTGGCGGTGGCCGCGCTGCTGCGGCCCTGAGCGGTCGCCCGTGGACCCGGTCGGGTCCGCCGTGCCGTACGGTCGGGCGGTGACCAGTCGACCCGCAGCAGGGGGCGGCCGGTGGGTCGAGGTCGACCCGGCCCGCGTCGGCCGGTGGGTCGAGGGCTTCGCCGACCGGCACGGCCCGCCCACCACCACCCCCCAGGAGTACGGGCTGCTGCTCGCCGCCCCCGACGGGTCCACCGCGGAGCTGCACGACCCACCGGGCGCGCCGGCCGCCGCCGACGTGGCCGGGTTCGTGGACGCCGCCGTCGCGCCCCGCCGGATCGGTCTGCTGCTGGCCCGCAAGGGCGCGGTGGCCGTCGGCGTGGCCGAGGGCGGCGACCTCGTCGTGTCCAAGGTGGACCGCCAGTACGTGCAGGGGCGCACCGCCGCAGGGGGGTGGTCGCAGCAGCGGTTCGCCCGTCGGCGCGACAACCAGGCCAAGGCGGCGTTGGGTGACGCGGCGGAGCTGGCCGTACGGCTGCTGTTGCCGGAGGCTGCGGCGTTGGCGGCGGTGGTCTGCGGCGGTGACCGGCGGGCGGTGGACACGGTGCTGGCCGACCGGCGGTTGGCTCCGCTCGTGCCGCTACGTGCCGAACGGTTGCTCGACGTGCCGGAGCCTCGGCACGCGGTGCTGGTCGGCGCGGTGGCTGCGGCCCGGGCGATCTGGATCCGGCTGCGTGATCCGGCCCCCGGGCAGGCCGACTGACCTCGGGCGCGGTGGGCGGGCGGCCGTGCGCAATAGCGGATTCCTGAGGTGTGGCCGCGCTGGCGGCCGGAGTATGGGCACGTGGAGTTTCTGGTGGACATGGTGACGACGGTGCCGGAGGGCACGTCGGAGGACGGGGTCGCCGACATGCGCAGGCGTGAGGCAGCGCGCTCGGCCGAGTTGGCGGCGCAGGGCAGCCTCCTGCGCCTGTGGCGGCCGCCGCTGGCACCGGGGGAGTGGCGCACCTGGGGGCTGTTTCGCGCCGACGACGCGGACGAGCTGGAGGCGGTCCTCGCGTCGATGCCGCTGCGCGCCTGGCGGCGCGAGACCGTCACTCCGCTGACACCGCACCCGAACGATCCGGGTCAGCCGTCACGGTAACCGGTGTCTGTCCGTCCCTCCACTCGCCCGACCGCCCGACCAGGGAGATCATCATGTCCAGTGCCGAGGCTCAGATCCTGCGTACCGTCCTCGACCGGTGGCGGTCCGCAGTCGACGCCCACGAGCCGGACCGCGTCGCGTCCTACTTCACCGACGATGCGATCTTCCAGGGTCTGCACCCGTACACCGTCGGCCGTGACGGTGTCGCCGCGTACTACGCCGCACAGCCGGTCGGTCTGAGCGCCGCGTACCACATCCGGGAGACCCGGCGACTTGCCGACGACCTGGTCCTCGGCTATCTGGAGGTCGGCTTCGGCTTCACCGACCGGCCGACTCTGACGGTCAACCTCGGCGTGATCGTGCGCCAGATCGAAAGCACCTGGTACATCAGTCACTACCAGGTCTCACGCCTCGACTGATCCGTCCGCCCCGCCCGGCCCCCGCCCCCGACCCGCGTCGATCATGAAGTTGTGGCGGTGGGCGAGGGCGCTCACCACCACAACCCATGATCGACGAGGCCGACGGGTGAGGGTCAGAGCTGGTCGGTGCCGAAGGTGTCGCAGGTCTTCGGGTCGCCACGGTCGTAGCCCTGCTGGAACCAGCGCTGCCGCTGCGCGGAGGTGCCGTGGGTGAACTGGTCGGGGTTGACCTGCCCACCGGAGCGTTCCTGGATGCTGTCGTCACCGATCGCCTCGGCCGCCTGCACCGCCTCGCTGATGTCGCTCGCGGTGATCGACTTGAACAGCGGCTCCTGGCCGGTCTTGTCCTTGCTCTCGGTGGCGTTCTTCGCCCAGGCGCCGGCATAGCAGTCGGCCTGCAACTCCAGCCGTACGGAGGCGGAGCGGGGACCACTCTGGTCGCCCTGGCCGGCCTTCTCGTTGGTGCCGAGCAGGTTCTGGATGTGGTGACCGTACTCGTGGGCGAGCACGTAGGGCTGGGCGAACTCGCCCTTGGCGCCGAACCGGGACGCCAGCTCGTCGTAGAAGCTCAGATCGATGTACACCTTCCGGTCGGCCGGGCAGTAGAACGGGCCGACACCCGAGTCGGCCTGGCCGCAACCGGTGTTCACCGCGGCCTGGAAGAAGTTGGTGACGGTCGGCTCGTACTTGGCGTTGCCCAGCTCCGGGTACGCCTTCTGCCAGTAGCCCTGGATGCTGTTGACGTAGAGCGCGTTGCGGCAGCGCAGGTCCTCGAGGTGCTGGGGGTTGCTGGTCGCGCACACCTCCTCCAGGTCGGTGCCGCCGGCCTGCCCACCCTCGTCGCCGTTGGTCATGGCGTTCAGGCCGAACCCACCGCCGAGCAGCGCGACCAGCACGGCCACCACGATGCCGATGATGCCGCCTCGACCACCGCCGCCCGGAATGGGGATGCCGAGGCCGCCGCCGGATCCACCACCTCGGCCCACGTCGTTGACCTGTGAGGTGTCGATTTCGGCCCGCTCGTTGAGTTCCATGGGTGGCCCCGATCGCCGTATGCCGATAAATGTCGTCTATGCGTCGTTTCGTCGCGTTAGTGCCGGACGGGGTCCGGACAGCGGTTCCGGTACCCGATGATCTTGATTGGTAATCCGGGCGGGCCGCTCAGCGGCGCCCGGTACACTTGTCGGGTGCTGCGCTGCGAAGGCTGAACCGCCCCGCGCCGTCGGGCCCCTTGGGCCCGCCGGTCGTTTCGCGTGCCCCGAGTCAGCCTTCCAGACCCCGAGAGCGAGCCCGAAATCATGATCACTGCCACCGGCCTGGAACTGCGTGCCGGTTCCCGGATCCTGCTGTCCGACACCACCCTGCGCGTGCAGCCCGGTGACCGGATCGGCCTGGTCGGTCGCAACGGCGCCGGCAAGACCACCACGCTGAAGGTGCTCGCCGGTGAGGGACAGCCATACTCCGGCCAGATCGACCAGCGCAGCGCCATCGGCTACCTCCCGCAGGACCCGCGCACCGGCGACCTCGAGGTGACCGGCCGCGACCGGGTCCTCTCGGCGCGCGGCCTGGACGTGCTGATGTCCCAGATGCAGGAGATCGAGGCCCAACTCGCCGAGGACGCCAGCGAGAAGCTGGTTCGTCGGTACGGCGCGCTGGAGGACCAGTTCGCCGCCCTGGGCGGGTACGCCGCCGAGGCTGAAGCCGCGCGGATCTGCGCCAACCTCGGCCTACCGGACCGGGCGCTCGCGCAGACGATCGGCACCCTCTCCGGTGGTCAGCGTCGGCGCATCGAGCTGGCCCGGATCCTGTTCCGCGACGCGGGCGAGAACGGCGGCGGCATCCTGCTGCTCGACGAGCCGACCAACCACCTCGACGCCGACTCGATCACCTGGTTGCGCGGCTTCCTCGCCAACCACAAGGGCGGCCTGATCGTGATCTCCCACGACGGCGCACTGCTGGAGTCGGTGGTCAACAAGGTCTGGTTCCTCGACGCCACCCGGTCCGTGGTCGACGTGTACAACCTGGGCTGGAAGGCATACCTGGAGGCACGCGAGACCGACGAGCGGCGCCGCCGCCGGGAGCGGGCCAACGCGGAGAAGAAGGCCGGCGCGTTGATGGCGCAGGCCGACAAGATGCGGGCCAAGGCGACCAAGACCGTGGCCGCGCAGAACATGGCCCGCCGCGCCGAGAAGCTGATTTCCGGGCTGGAGGACGTCCGGGTCGCCGACCGGGTGGCCAAGGTGCGGTTCCCCAACCCCGCGCCGTGTGGCAAGACGCCGCTGACCGCGACCGGCCTGTCCAAGTCGTACGGCTCGCTGGAGATCTTCACCGACGTCAACGTCGCGGTGGACCGGGGCTCCCGGGTGGCCATCCTCGGGCTCAACGGCGCCGGCAAGACGACCCTGCTGCGGATGCTCGGCGGGTTGCTCACGCCGGACACCGGCGAGGTGCACGCGGGTCACGGCCTGCGGCTGGGCTACTACGCCCAGGAACACGAGACGCTGGACGTGGAGCGGACCGTGCTGGAGAACATGCGCGCCGCAGCCGTCGAGCAGTCCGACACCGACCTGCGCAAGATTCTCGGCGCGTTCCTCTTCTCCGGTGACGACGTGAACAAGCCGGCGGGCGTGCTCTCCGGTGGCGAGAAGACCCGGCTGGCACTGTCCACCCTGGTCTGCTCCGGAGCGAACGTGCTGCTGCTCGACGAGCCGACGAACAACCTCGACCCGGTCAGCCGCGAGCAGGTCCTCGACGCCATCGCCAACTACCCGGGCGCGATCGTCCTGGTCACCCACGACCCGGGCGCGGTGCTGGCGCTCAAGCCGGACCGCGCCATCCTGTTGCCCGACGGCGACGAGGACGCCTGGAGCGACGACCTGCTCGAGCTGGTCGAGCTGGCCTGATCACTTCCGGACGGCTGCTCGGCCGATTCTCAGCCGAGCAGGTCGACCAGCCGGCCGAGCACGCCGGAGCTCACCAGGATCACCATTCCGATGGCGATGAAGATCATCGGCACCAGCCAGTGGCCGGCACGCTCGACCAACCGGACCACCCTCCGGTGCCCGCCCAGCCAGGCCGCGGCGGCGCACCACAACGCGATGAGCAGCACGAAGGCCAGGAGGAACGCCGCGCTCTCGGCGACGCCGAGGGCTCGGAAGACGGGGACGTAGACGGCCACGTTGTCGGCGCCGTTCGCGATCGTCACCCCGGCGACCCCGAGCATGCCGGTGACGACCGTGGGGGAGTCCTCGTCGTCGGAACGCCGTAGCGCGCGTACGCCCAGTGCGATCGGCAGCAGGCCGAGCAGCCCCGTCCACGGGTCCGGCACCACCAGCAGCCCGGCCGCGACCACCGCGCTGGCCAGCGCGAGCGCGCCGATGCCGAGATATTGGCCGGCGACGATCTGCCAGGGGCGGGGTCGGCCGGTGGTGCGGGCCGCGACGAAGAACAGCGTCAGGATGACGATGTCGTCGATGTCGGTGGCGGCGAAGACCACGGCCGCTGCGGCCGCGGTGCCGAACAGGTCGATCACGATCGAAGGCTACGGGTCGTCGGCAGCCGCCAGCGCGCGGCCGTGGTACGCCTGGACGCAGCGCCGGGGCCGATCGCCAGGATCACTCTATCGGGAAGCTGACATTGCATAGCGTGTCGGTTGGCGAAGAGTTGATATCTGGCGCATGATCGTTCGAGGCGGTCTAATAGGTGGGACCGTATCCGAACCGCACAGTCTGGGACGTGAGGACACAGCATGGCAGCCACTGGCACAGCCACCAGCACTGAGAAGGGTCGCCGGATCGTCGGAGCCGAGCGTCAGACGCTCGCCAAGGACCTGGTAAAGCGGTACACCTCGGGGGAGAGCATCCGGGCGTTGGCGGCCTCGACCGGCCGTTCCTACGGGTTCATCCACCGAGTGCTCACCGAGTCAGGGGTGCAGCTGCGTCAGCGCGGCGGTGCCCGGCGCCGCAAGAAGGCGTGACCCGCCCCCCAGCGTCGTCCACCAGCGTCACACCCCGGGTCGCCCGGTGACCGCCGAGGCGACCGGGGTTCGGCTGAGCTGCGACGGGCCGGTTGCCACGGTGACGTTGTGCCGGCCCGACGTGCTCAATGCTCAGACGCCCGCGATGTGGCGGGCGATGAGCGATTTCTCCCGCGATCTGCCGGGTGACGTGCGGGTGGTGGTGGTCCGGGGTGAGGGGCGTGCGTTCTCCGCCGGCCTCGACCTCGCGGTGGCCGGCGCTTCCGGCCCCGGCTCCTTCGCGGAGCTGGCCACCCTGCCCGAGCAGGAGTGCGCCGAGCGCATCGCGGAGTTCCAGGCTGGCTTCACCTGGCTGCACCGACCGGACGTCATCTCCGTCGCGGCCGTGCAGGGTTATGCGATCGGCGCTGGCTTCCAGCTCGCGCTCGCCTGTGACCTGCGCGTGCTCTCCGCGGACGCGAAGCTGTCGATGGCTGAGGTGGCCCTCGGCCTGGTGCCCGATCTGGCCGGCACGAAGCGCCTCGTCGAGTTGGTCGGCTATGCGCGGGCATTGGAGATCTGCGCGACCGGCCGCCGGTTGGACGCCGCCGAGGCGGACCGGATCGGGCTGGCGACCCTGGTCGTGCCACCACCCGAGCTGGACGGCGCGGTCCAGGACCTGACCGCTGGCCTGCTCTCGGGGGCCCGCGACGCCGTGGTGGAGATCAAGGCGTTGCTCGCCGGCGCCGCGGGGCGGTCGCACGCCGATCAGCAGCGCGCCGAGCGGGAGGCGCAGACCCGCCGCCTGCGCGACCTGGCTGGCCAGGGAGAATAGGTAAGGACCGTACGGGAAGATCCGGGTTACGACCGAGGTTGTCACAGTCGTCGGGAGAATTGACCTGACGGTGCAGTCTGCCCGACGACCCGGAGGTGAACGGTGTCCAACCCGATGTCCGGCGGAGGCATGGCCGGGTGGAGCATGCTCCGGTCGATGCGCAACCGCGACGAGGTCTCCGGCCACCGGCTCAAGCGCGGCACCGCCAAGCGGATCATCGCCTTCGCCGAACCGTACCGTCGCGACATTGTGATCTTCCTGGTCACCGTGGTGATTGCCGCGGTGATCGGCGTGGCGACTCCGCTGCTGGCGGGTGAGGTCATCGACGCCATCGCCGATCGGGGGCCGCAAGCCGGCTCCATCGTGGTCAAGCTCGCCCTCGTGATCGCCGGGCTGGCCGTCGCCGACGCCCTCTTCTCCCTCGCCCAGCGCTGGTACTCCGCGCGCATCGGCGAGGGCATCATCCTCAACCTGCGCACCCGGGTCTACGACCACGTGCAGCGGATGCCGTTGCAGTTCTTCACCCGCACCCAGACCGGCGCCCTGGTCAGCAGGCTCAACAACGATGTGCTCGGCGCCCAGCGGGCGTTCACCTCCACCTTGTCCGGTGTGGTCAGCAACGTCATTCAACTGGCGCTCACCGCCGGTGCGATGATGATCCTGTCCTGGCAGATCACGGTGCTGTCGCTGATCCTGCTGCCGGTGTTCATCATCCCGGCTCGCCGGGTCGGCAAGCGACTGGCCGAGATCACCCGAGAGTCGTACAACCTCGACGCCAAGATGAACGCGACCATGACCGAACGGTTCGGGGTGGCCGGTGCGCTGCTGGTGAAGCTCTTCGGCCAGCCCGAGATCGAGGCCCGCCGGTTCGCCGACCGGGCCGAGCGGGTCCGCGACATCGGCATCCAGTCAGCTATGTATTCCCGCACCTTCTTCGTGGCGATGTTGCTGGTCGCCTCCCTGGCACAGGCGCTCACCTACGGCCTCGGTGGCTGGCTGGCGGTCGCCGGCGCGGTCAGTGCGGGCACCGTCGTGAAGCTCGCGCTGCTGCTCACCCGCCTCTACGGTCCGCTCACCGCGCTCTCCAACGTCCGAGTCGACGTGATGAGCGCGCTGGTCTCCTTCGACCGGGTCTTCGAGGTGCTCGACCTCAAGCCGGGCATCGTGGAGAAGCCCGACGCGGTGCCGGTGCCCCGAGGCGCTGGCCGGGTCGACTTCCGGGACGTGCGATTCCGCTACCCGAGCGCCGCGGAGATCTCCCTCGCCTCCCTGGAGGAGGTCGCCACACTCGACCGGACGGTCAACGAGCCGGTGCTCAAGGGGGTCTCGTTCAGCGTGGAGCCCGGGCAGATGGTCGCGCTGGTCGGTCCGTCCGGTGCCGGCAAGTCGACGCTGTCGATGCTCATCTCCCGGATCTACGACGTCACCGAAGGGCAGGTGCTCGTCGGTGGCGTGGACGTACGCGACGCCACGCTCGCCTCCCTGCGCGACGAGATCGGTGTGGTGACCCAGGATTCGCACCTGTTCCACGAGACGATCGCCGAGAACCTGCGGTACGCCAAGTCCGACGCCACCGACGACGAGATCTGGGCCGCACTGGCCGGCGCACAGGTGGCCGACCTGGTCCGGTCGCTGCCCGACGGGCTGGACACCACCGTCGGGGAGCGCGGCTACCGGTTCTCCGGTGGCGAGAAACAGCGCATCGCGATTGCCCGGCTGCTGCTCAAGGCACCGTCGATCGTGATCCTCGACGAGGCGACCGCACATCTGGATTCGGAGAGCGAGGCGGCGGTGCAACGGGCGCTGTCGGTGGCGCTGGCCGGGCGTACCGCCCTGGTGATCGCACACCGGCTCTCCACCGTGCGCGACGCCGACCAGATCCTGGTCCTGGACGGCGGACGGATCGTCGAGCGGGGGCGGCACGACGAGCTGGTGGCCATCGGTGGGCTCTACGCCGAGCTGTACCGCACCCAGTTCGCGGTCGCCGACTCGCCCACCCCGTTCGTCGACGCGACCGGCCCCGAGCCGGTGGTCATGCCGCTGGGCACCTACCGCGCCGACGAGGTGCTGCCGCCGGCCGCCGCCAACTGACTCCTCGACACGGGCTGCCTCGGATCAGTCGGCCACGAAGGCGGCGATCGTGCCGGCCAACGGCGTGCAGGCGAACAATCCGTACGCGGCGGCGAGGACAGTGGTGGCGACGCACCACCGGTACATCCCCGTCGGGGAGCTGCGACGTGCCGACACCAGCACACCGACCCCGATGACCGCGAGCAGGATGCCGGGCACCGGCCCGAGCAGGGTGAGGAAGAAACCGGGGACGCCGAGCAGCCAGCCCGGCACGATCCACGTCCAGGTCGGCGGGTATGGCCGGGGAGCCCACAGGTAGGGGATGACCGCTGCGGCGAGGTAGGCCGCCACGACGTACAACTGGACGGCGACGAGCGAACGGATCGGCCCGGTGGACGGCTGGGCGCGGCGGGTCTCGTAGGCCCGATCCTGGGCGGTGCCTGCGGGCGCATCCGTCATGGTCACTCCAGTGCCGGGGCCGGGTCGCGGATCAGCGTAGGTGCACCGGTGCCGCGCGACAAGCCTGTCGCCGGCCGCCGGTCAGATCGCCACCGCCCGTAACTCGGCGAAGGCGAGGCCCAGGGTGAGCGGGGTGAAGTGCGCGTTCAGTCCGCTCGGGTTGGGCAGCACCCACAGCCGGGCGTCGCCCAGCGCCTCCGGTTGCGGCCCGAAGGTGGCCTTCGGCCGGCGAAAACCGATCCGGTACGCGGTCACCCCCACCACTGCCACCCAGCGCGGCCGGTACCGGGCCACCTTGTCGGTCAGGATCGCGGCACCATCGAGTAGTTCCTCAGTGCTCAGCTCGTCCGCGCGGGCGCTCGCCCGGGCGACCATGTTGGTGATGCCGAGCCCGAGGGCGGGCAGCTCGTCCTGTTCACTGGGGTGCAGCAGGCGGGGAGTGAACCCAGCCCCGTGCAGCGCGGGCCAGAACCGGTTGCCGGGCCGTGCGAAGTGCCACCCCGTCGCGGCCGACCAGAGGCCGGGGTTGATGCCCACGAAGAGCACGGCCAACCCCGGTGCGAGGACGTCGGGAATGGTGCGGTCCGTGGCCGCTGCCAACTCCGCGGGGGTCGGCCGCGGAAACCCGCCGGCAGCACGGGCAGGCCGGACCGGGTCGGGCGTCACCGCCCGGGTGCGTCGCGCCGGGCCGGGCGTCGTCATACGGGCGTCTTCGGCCGGGTCGGGCGTCGTCACACGGGCGTCTTCGGCCGGGTCGGGCGTCGTCACACGGGCGTCTTCGGCCGGGTCGGGCGTCACAGTCCGCGCAGCGCGCCGCCGTCGACCGGCAGGGTGAGACCGGTCAGGTAGCTCGCGGCGGGGGAGAGCACGAATGCGGCCACCCGGCCGAACTCGGCCGGGTCGCCGATGCGGCGCAGCGGAATGCCGGCCTCCGCTTCGGTGCGGGCGCGTTCCGGGTCGCCGGTCGCGGCGAAGAGCTCCCGGTTGCGGTCGGTCAGGATCCGGCCGGGCAGCAGGCCGACCACCC
The DNA here is from genome assembly GCF_016907275.1 of Micromonospora luteifusca. Lineage (NCBI taxonomy): Bacteria > Bacillati > Actinomycetota > Actinomycetes > Micromonosporales > Micromonosporaceae > Micromonospora > Micromonospora luteifusca. The sequence goes on along the minus strand of NZ_JAFBBP010000001.1, from coordinate 1,169,136 downwards.
GCACGCCGCGTGGCCCGTAGTCGTCGGCGATGTCCTTGGCGGCTCCGACCAGGCCGGGTCGCAGACCGTTGGAGATGCCGAGGCCGGGCACCGGGCCTCTGGCCGAGGTGGAGAGCACCAGCCCGATCGCACCGCCCTCGGGCAGCGCGCCGGCGATCGTGCGGACCGCGCGGATCGTGCCCAGGAAGACGGTCTCGAAGGAGAGCCGCCACTGCTCGTCGGTGATCGCCGCGGCGTTGCCCGGTGGTGGCCCGCCGACCGAGATCAATGCACCGTCGAGCCGGCCGAAGTGGTCCCGGGCGGCGGCGACGAGCTGCCCCGGGGTCTCCGGGTCGGCCAGGTCGGCGGTCAGCCCGACGGCGTGCTCCGGGCCGCCCAGCCGTTCCGCGGCGGCGGCCACAGCGTCCGGGTCCCGGGCCGAGAGCACCACCCGCGCCCCGTCGGCGACCAGGCACTGCGCGGTCGCGTAGCCCAGGCCTCGGGAGGCGCCGGTGAGGACGTACACGCGGTCGGTCAGTCCGAGATCCATAACGCCGATCCTGCCGTATCCGGTACGCCGTCGCCACCAACGGTGGGCGCCGTCGATGGACGCGGGGCGGGGCGCAGCAGGCGTACCCGGCCGGCGATCTGCACCGCGACGGCGCCGCCGGCGCGACCCACCGCCGGCAATCGGCGCGGACACGGCGCCGAAAGCCCGTCGTAGCGCAGGCGCGCCTCGCGGACGGCCAGCTCCTCGGCGGCCGCCGGGGGCAGCGCGTGCTGGTTGTGCAGCGCGCGGGCCAGGTCCCAACCGTCGCGTAGCGACCCGACGGTAGGTCGTCGGGCCGCCCAGCCGGCGAAGGTCGTCGTCCACCTGGCGCCGAGTCCGGCGGCGAGCAGTGGCCAGTGCCGCGCCACTTCGCCGGCACGCTTGCGCAGCAGGGCCGCCCGGGTTGCGGCCAACTGGGCCGGTGCGAACCCCGGCGGTGGCGGCCCGCCGGCGACCAGCGTCGCGACCAGCTCCGCCTGCCGCTCGGCGAGCCCGGCGAGGTCGCCGGGTGGCCGCGTGCCGTCGTGCGCGTCGGTCATGTCACGACCGGGAAGCCCGAGGCCGCAGCCAGGGCATCCAGTTCGGCGCGCAGCTCGACGGCCGGTGGGTAGTGGCCGTCGCGTTCCAGCAGCAGCGCCGGTGGTCGCTGCCGGGCGCAGAGCGCACCGACCAGCTCCAGCACCGCCGCCGGAACCGGGTCGGTGTGTGTGTCGTGGTAGAAGCCGCCGTGCTCAGCCCCGCCGGCCACGTGGGCGTACGCGACCCGTTCCAGCGGCAGACGGTCCAGCAACGCGAGCGGGTCGGCGCCCCGGTTGCGGGCGTTGGCGTGCACGTTGGCGACGTCCAGCAGCAGTAGTGCGCCGGTCCGGTCGAGAATCTCGGTCAGGAAGTCCGCCTCGTCGAGCTCGTCGTCGGGCCAGTCGACCAACGCGGCGATCGGTTCCAGCGCAAGCGGCACCGGCAGCTCGGCCTGTGCCCGCGCCACGTTGGCGCAGACCGCGTCGACCGCCTCCCGGCTGCGGGGCAGCGGCAGCAGGTGCCCGGCCTCCAGGCCGCCGGCTCGGACGAACGCGATGTGCTCGCTGACCAGCGGGGCGTCGACCTGCTGCGCCACCGCGGCCAGGTGGGCGACCCGCGCCGGGTCGACCGGCTCGGCGCCGCCGAGGGAGAGCCGCACCCCATGCGGTACGACAGTCACCGCGCGTTCGCGCAACTGCGCGAGGCCCGGTGGGAGTGGCCCGGACGCGGGCACCCCCTCGGCCACCACCTCGACGAAGCGCAGCCCGGGCAGGTCGGCTACGAAGCCGGCGATCTCCGGTCGCCAGCCGATCCCGATTCCGGATGGGTCGGTCATCCGCCGCACCCCCCGCCACCGCCGCAGCCGCCACCGCCACCGCCACCGCCGCAGGAGCTTCCGCCGTCTCCACCGGAGCTGTCGCCTCCGGACGACCCGTCGGAGCCGCCCGTCCAACCGCCGCTGCTGGAGATGGCTTGGCGCTGGATCTCGGCCTGGTCGGCGAAGCCAGGGTCGAGTGCCCAGAGCGAGGCGGTGCCGAACAGGGCCACACCCATCGCCGCGCCAGCCGCTCCGTAGGTGGCGTAGGCGGGCGCGGAGGCCGGGGCGAGGTGGGTGTGCTGGCGGCGGACGGCACGCAGCGCGGTGCGACCGGCCCGCGTGCGTACGGGTACCCGGCCCAGCAACAGCGTGGCGCCCAGCAGCGCGACAAAGGTGAGCAGTAGGTGGCCCACCGGGCGATCGTTGGAGAGGCCAGAGAACAGCCGGAGCCCGCCGAGGCCCAGCAGGGCCAGCATGATCTTGTGCCAGAAGCGGGCTCGCTCGCGCTGGGTGTCGTTCGTCAGCAAACCGCGCTGCTCCAGGCCGTTGCGAATCTGGTCGAGCGCGACGCGTACGCGGGAGTCCTGTGGCAGCTCCCGGACCCGAGCGTGCTGGTGGGCGGCCCAGTGGATGGCCTGGTCCAGTGGGGTGAGCCCGGTCGGCGGGGCACCGACGGTGGTCAACCGGTGGTCCGGGCGCACGGCGATCGCGCCGCTGCCGCGCAGCCCGCCGACTGCGGCGTGCACGGCGAGTTGGGGGCCACCGTTCAGATAGGCGATCTGCTGTGGCCCGAGCGGATCCAGTGTGGCGTGCCCCGAGGCGGCCAGCAGGCGGATCCGGTAGTACACCCCGATCGCCACCACCACGGCGGCCGCCACTATGTAGTACCGGAGGAAGGTCGGGCCGGAGATGCCCCAGGTGTCGCCGGACGCGGCGTTCACGATCATCGACTGCTCCTGTCGCCGGAGGGATCGGCGGCCCCATTGTGGAGCAGCCTCGCCACGGTCGGCGTACCGGTGCCCGCCCGGTCAGCGGCGGCGGACCGCCTCCTCGACCAGGTCGAGCACCGGGCCCAGGTCACCGGCCGGTCGGCCCATCGCCAGGTGCAGCACCAGGCCGTCGTAGGCCAGCTCCAGGAACTGGGCCAGCACGTCGATCGGTACGTCCTCGCGCAGCACCCCGGCGTCGCGTTGACGGGCCAACCGGTCGCGGGTCGCCTCGGCGATCGCGGCGGACCGTTCCGCCCAGCGTCGGGCGAACGCCGGGTCGGTGCGCAGGCGGCGGGAGACCTCCAGTTGGCTGCCCAGCCAGCCGGTGGTGTCCGGGGAGACGGCGCGGGCGAGCAGGTCGCGCATCACCTGCACCAGACCGTTGCGGGCCACCGTCTCGACCATCGCCGCGGCGTCGTCCTCGGCGACGGCGAGGAATAGCGAGTCCTTGTCGCGGAAGTGGTGGAAGATGGCGCCGCGGGACAGGCCGGTGGCCTCCTCGAGGCGGCGTACGGTCGCCCCCTCGTAGCCGAGCCGGGCGAAACACGCCCGCGCGGCGGCGAGGATCTCCTGCCGGCGCGCGTCGAGCTGGTCCTGGCTTACTCTGGGCACGCGTCGATCGTTGCAGGTCACCTCGGGTCACGCAAACCGTACGTACGGCTTGGTATGCCGCCGACTACCATCGCCCCGGTGACCATGCCCCGCACCGTTCCCACCGCCCCGCTGACCGTGGCCACCGTTCAGGCCACCCCCACGCCGGGCGACGTCGCCGGAAACGCGGTCCGCGCGGCCGACCTGATCCGTCAAGCTGGTGAGCTGGGTGCCCGGGTGGCCGTCCTGCCGGAGCTGTTCCTCTGCGCGTACCACCCGCCGGCCCTCGCCGCCGACCCGGCCGGCACGGACGTCGCGGCCGACGCCGCCGGGGTGGTCGCCGATTCCCGGCTCGATCCGCTGCGCGCCGCGGCCCGCGAGGCCGGCGTCACCGCGCTCGTCGGTGCCGCCGCCCGCCACCCGGACGGCCGGCGGACCATCGCCGCGCTGGTGGTCGACCGGGCCGGGGCGGTCCGGGTCGGCTACGACAAGCAGCAACTGTGGGGCGACGAGCGTGAGCTGTTCAGCGCCGGCGGTCGGGGCGCGACGCTGCTCGTCGACGACTGGCGGCTCGCACTGGGCATCTGCTACGACGGTTGTTTCCCGGAGCATGGCCGGGCCGCCGCCCTCGACGGTGCGCACGGATACCTGTGCCCCAGCGGATACCTGGCCGGCTCCGAGCACCGCCGGGACCTCTACTACGCGGCGCGAGCCCTGGACAACACGATGTTCGTGGTCTTCTCCAACGCGGTCGGCGGTGTCGACCCGTGGCGGTTCAACGGGGGCGCGGCGATCTACGACCCGCAGGGGCGGGTGCTGGCCCGAGGTGCCGACGACGGCACGGCGGTGCTGGTGGCGACGCTGGACCCGGCCGTGCTCGCGGCCACCCGAGCGGCCCATTCGATGCTCGCCGATCGACTGCCCGACCAGGGCGGTCCTCGGATGTCGATGTCTGGCTGACCTCGTCGTCAGGTCGGTACCCGCGGGATCTGTTGGCGGACACGTCGGTCCCGTAGGGTGCCCGAGTGCCACTGCTCCTGCTGGACCTGGACAACACCCTGCTGGATCGGGCCGGGCCGTTCCGCCGCTGGGGTGAGCGCTTCCTGGACGGCATCGGCGCGCCCCCCACCGACATCGACTGGCTGGTCTCGGTCGACGCCGACGGGTTGACCGACCGCTGGGACCTCGCCGACGCCATCCGCGACCGCTACGAGCTGCGCGTCCCCTCGATCGACCTGGTGGAGGACCTGCACGACGGAGTGGTGGCGCAGACCCGGCTCGACCCGCTCACCGCCTGCGCGCTGCGGATCGCCGACGACGCCGGCTGGGTGCCGGTGGTGGTCTGCAACGGCACCGTACGCGTCGAGGACGCCAAGATTCGCAGGACCGGCCTGGACCAGTACGTCGCGGACTGGGTGATCTCCGAGGAGGCCGGGGTCAGCAAACCCAACCCGCGAATCTTCGCGCTCGCCGCGCAGCGGGTCCGAATGCCGCTGCGCGGTGCCTGGGTGGTCGGCGACAGCCCGGAGGCGGACATCGGCGGCGCCGCCGCGGTCGGGTTGCCCAGCGTCTGGCTGCACCGGGGGCGCACCTGGTCCGACGTCCGGTTCGCGCCGAGCCGCACCGCGGACGGGTTGATCGCCGCGGTCGCCACCGTGCTCGCGCGCTGAGGGGTTCGCTCGCTCGCCGCGGTTCCACCGCTGGTCGGACGGCGTTTCGATAAATCGGTTGACCGGCTGCCTCGGGGCAGCGAGCATTGTCGGCGCATGGTGCATCCCGGGCGTTCGCCCGGTCGAGGAGAGGGGGTCGGTCATGGCCGTCTCCGCAGGTCGCTTCCAGCCGCCTTTTTCAGCCTCGACCAAGGGAACCTCACCACAGTGCGCGATCACGACCTTCCGGCGCTGGAGCGCCGGAGCCGCGGCAAGAGCCGCTTCGACGACGACGAACCGCGATTTCTGAAGCGCGGGCGGCCCACCGAGCCGCCCGCGGACCCGGACAGCGCCCCTGACCCGGACACCGGCGAACGCTGGTCGTCCTGGGACGACGCCGTCCACGGGCCGCAGCCCCACCCGGACTGGCTGGTCACCGAGTTGGCCGCCAAGGACACCGAACTGGGTGTGCTGAAGACCGGCAAGGAGGCGGACGTCCACCTGGTCCGCCGGGCCGTGCCCGACAGCGACCGCTCCTGCCTGCTGGCGGTCAAGCGCTACCGCGACCCCGAGCACCGGTTGTTCCACCGCGACGCCGGCTACCTGGAGGGCCGCCGGGTGCGCCGCTCCCGGGAGAACCGGGCGATGGCCGGTCGGACGGCGTTCGGCCGGCAGATGATCGCCGGGCAGTGGGCCGCGGCCGAGTTCGACGCCCTGGCACGCCTCTGGGAGATCAGCGCCGGCCACGACCGGATCGCCGTGCCGTACCCGGTGCAGGTGCGGGGTACCGAGCTGATGCTGGAGTTCGTCGGTGACGCCGAGTCGGGGGAGGCGGCGCCCCGACTGGCCCAGCTCCGACCCGGTGCGGCCGAGCTGCGCGACCTGTGGAGCCAACTGGTGGAGGCGCTGCGAGTGCTGGCCCGGGCCGGCTATGCCCACGGCGACCTGTCGCCGTACAACCTGCTCGTGCACCGGGGCCGGCTGGTCGTGATCGACCTGCCGCAGGTGGTCGACGTGGTGGCGAACCCGCAGGGGCCGGAGTTCCTGGCCCGCGACGTGCGGGTGGTCGGCACCTGGTTCGCGGCCCGGGGTCTGCCCGCCGAGCAGGTCGATCCCGGCATGTTGACCGCAGAGCTGCTGCGCGAGGCGGGCATCCGCTGACCGGAGCGGGTCGGGCGGCCGGACCGCCCGACCCGCCACGCTGGTTACTGCAGGTAGCGCTCCACCTCGGGCTTGGGGCGCTCGCCCTGTGCGTCCGGGTCGCCGTGGGTGTCCCGGGCGGCCCGCCTGCGGCGCAGGAGGTCCCAACACTGGTCGAGGGACTCCTCCAGGGCGCGCAGCCGCTCGCTGGCCTCGCCCTCGGTGCCCGACTCGTGGGCCTGGGCATCCGCCCGCAGCTTGTGTTCCTCGTCGACCAGTTCGGTGATCCGGTTCAGGATGGTCTTGTCGTCCATGACAAGAGCCTGGCACAGGGGGCCGGGCATCGCCCGGATTCGGTCGTTCCGCGGGTCGGCGTGGGTGGTCGAGGTGGTGCCGACGCGGTCCCCGGCCGAGCCTCGGCGATCCCTGGGCGGACCCCACCGACGAAATAATGAGTGATGTTCATCACTATCGAACAGCACGGATGCCGGCTCGTGGTCACGACCGTCACTACCTGCGGGATCTGTGGTGCGCGCACTTCCCCGCGTTCGAATCCTACGGCGGCGCAATCCTTGCGTGTGAAAATTTCACGTAACGCGTCTAGAGGGAGACGGCCGAGCGGTGGCATGCTCCACAAAACAACTAACTCCGCAGAGTCGTTCCGCGACGCCGAGTATCCACAAGGGAGTGTCGGTTCCCGTGGTAGCACCTCAGACAGTGCCGGATCCGCCACGACGAGCGGGCTCGGTCCCGCTGCGCCACGTGGTGCCCAACCTGTTCCGCGATCCGGCCGGCACCCTGGTCGAGATGGGCGAGCGGTCGCAGGGTGAGGTGGTGAAGCTCAGTCTGGGCGCGTTCCGGCCCTACCTGGTCACCCGGCCCGAGCACCTGCAGCGGGTTCTGCGCGAGAAGTCCGACAACTACGTCCGCGCCGGTGACGGTCTCCAGTGGCGTCCGCTGAAGCGGTTGTTCGGTGACGGCATCCTCAGTGACGGCGACTACTGGAAGAACAGCCGACACGTACTCCAGCCGCTGTTCACCGCTCGACGCGTCGACTCGCTGGTGGACCGGCTGGCCGAGGCGATCGAGGATGCGGTCGACGACCTGGACGGGCCGGCCCGCGCCGGCCAGCCCGTCGACATGGGCACCGTGCAGGCCCAGATCGTCTGCTCGGCGATCATGCGGGTCTTCTTCGCCGACAAGATCTCGGTGCCGCAGGCGATGCGCATCATGGAGGCGCAGGACGCGATCGCCTGGTCGGTGATGCCGCGGTTGATGGTGCCGTGGGCGCCGCTGGCGATGCCGATGCCCGGCGACCGGGCATTCCGTAAGGCCGTTCGCGTCATCGACGACACTCTGCTCCCCATCGTCCGAGCCGCTCGGGAGACGGCCGAGACGGACGGCGACGACATCATCGCGACGCTGTGGCGCGGTCGCACCGAGACAGGTGGCCGGCTCGACGAGCGGCAGGTCCGGGACGACACCGTGTCCATGGTCGCCACCACCACCGAGACCACGATCAGCGTGTTGACCTGGCTCTGGCCGCACATCGCCCAGGACGAGCAGATCGCCGAGCGGCTGTACGAGGAGATCGACCGGGTGGTCGGCGACGCGCCGGTCCGGCGCGAGCACCTGCGCGAGCTGCGCTACACCCGGCAGGTGCTCGACGAACTGCTGCGGCTCTATCCGATCGGCTGGCTCTTCCCGCGCCGCGCGGTGGAGGCCGACGTGATCGGGGGCGTACGGATCGAGGCCGGCGCGACCCTCGTGGTCAGCCCGCTGATCACCCATCGGATGTCCGCGTTCTGGGACCGGCCCGAGGTCTTCGACCCCGACCGCTTCGACCCGGAGCAGGTCCGCGACCGGCACCGGTACGCGCACTTCCCGTTCGGCGGCGGCCCGCACCAGTGCATCGGCATGCACCTGTTCTATCTGGAGGCGATGCTGATCGTGGCCACGGTGCTGAGCCGGTTCCGGTTCCGCCTGCAGCGACAAGCTCTCCCCGGCATCAAGGTGGCAGCCGCGCTGCGGCCCCTTGAGCGTGTCGAGGTGACCCTGCGGCCGGTGCGGAGTGTCTCCGCATGACCGCAGGGCTCGCGTCGCCGCCGACAACCGGTGGCGACCAGATGGCGCTGGCCGCGGAGCAGGGTCGGATCTGTGCCCTCGCCGCGAAGGGCCAACGTGACCTGGCTGAACGTGCTGCGGCGTACCCCGATCTCTTCCCGGCGCGACCCTTCGACCCGGCGCTGTTCGGCAACGTCGCGATGGCTATCGCGTTCGGGGCGCCCTGGTGCGACCTCGACCAGTTACGCGTCACGAACCGGGCCGTGCTCTGGGGCTTCGCGGTCGACTGGCTCGTCGACCACGAAGCGCGTACCCGTGACGAGATCGACCGGTTGACGGCGGGCTGCCTCGCGGTGGCCGAGGGCGGGCGACCGGCGGCGGACGACTCTCTCGGCCGCTTCCTCGCCGAGTTGCACGACGACCTGGCCGCCGTGCCGGCCTACAAGACCCACGGGGTGGTCTGGCGCAACGAGTTGCGGACGATGCTCGACGCCATGGCGCGCGAGTGGGACTGGAAGCAGGCCGCCGGCACCGGGGCGCTGCCCACCCTCGACGAGTACCTGGCCAATGCGGCGAACCTGGCCTGCACGGTGGTCAACGTCGTGCACTGGATCCACTCCGACGATCGCTCGACGCTTGCCCACCTCGACGCGCTCGTGGCGGCCAGTGACCAGGTGCAGCGGATCCTCCGACTCGTCAACGACCTGGCCAGCTACGAACGCGACAAGCGGTGGGGGGACCTCAACGCGTTGATGTTGGTGCCGGAGCGGGCCGACGTCGAGCGTCAGATCACCGACCTGGTGGCGTACGCCCGCGAACTGCTCGACCCGCTGCACGAGACCTGCCCGGTGCAGGCGGACTACCTCGCCCGCCAGATCGGCTTCAGCTCGGGTTTCTACCGGTCGACCGACTTCTGGGGCGTGCTGTGACCACCGCGGACGCCCGCGACGAGTCCGAGGTGGCCGCATCGGCCCGGGAGTTGCTCGCCGCCATGATGCTCGAACCGGCGGGCCGGGTCACCCCGTCGGTGTACGAGACCGGCCGGGTCGTCGCTGATGCACCCTGGCTCACCGGGCATGAGCGGCGGCTGCGGTATCTGCTGGACGCCCAGCGCTTTGATGGCGGTTGGGGTGGCGCCGGCGGTTACGCCGTGGTGCCGACGGTGAGCGCGGTCGAGGCGCTGCTCGGCACACTGCGAGGCGCCCCCGCCTCCGCCCCGACCGGGTTGGCCGCCGCCGCCAGCCGAGGCGTGGGCGCGCTCGCCGGCTGGCTCGAAAGGGGCACGGCACTGCCGGACACACCGGCGGCCGACCTCATTGTGCCGGCCCTGGTGGAACGGATCAACGACCACCTCACCTACTTCGCCGCGCAGGGCGATCGGAGGTTCGCCGACGGGCTCCGTGCCCTGCCCGCCGTGGACCGACGGCGGCTCGACGCGGTACACGCGCTGGTGGCCGCCGGACGTCCGGTGCCGCAGAAGCTGCTGCACGCCTTCGAGGTGCTCGGGCCGCTCGCGCACCGGCACCGCGGCGTGGTCCCGGTCGCCGGGGCCGTCGGCGCCTCGCCGGCGGCCACCGCCGCCTGGATCGGCGACCCGGAGGCGCCCGGCGCCGACCCGGAGGCGCTGGCCTACCTGCAAACGGCTGTCGGTCCTCTCGACGGGCCGGTGCCCTGTTGCACGCCGATCACGGTGTTCGAGCGGGCCTGGGCGCTGAGCAGTCTGGCCCGAGCGGAAGTGCCGGTCCGGCCCGCGCCGAAGCTCATCGCCGACCTGGCCGCCGCCCTCGGACCGCAGGGCGTGCCGACCGGGCCGGGGCTACCGGCCGACGCGGACACCACCTCGGTCACCCTCTACGTTCTCGCCCGCCTCGGTCACCCGGTGGACCCGGCGAGCCTGCTCCGGTTCGACCTCGGCACCCACTTCTGCACCTGGCAGGGGGAGGACGGGCGGTCGGTCACCACGAACGCGCACGTGCTGGAGGCGCTCGGCTGGCATGCCCGGCACACGGCGGCGGGCGCGAGCCGCTACGGCGGCCGTGCGGCCGCGCTGGCCGGGTGGCTGGGCGACGAACAGCAGCCCGACGGCTCCTGGGCCGACCGCTGGCACGCGTCCGCGTACTACGCCACCTCGTGCGTCGTGACAGCTCTCGACCGGTACGCCCCGGCCGGGATCGGCGGACCGGCGGTCGACCGCGCCGTCGACTGGCTGGTCGCCACCCAACGGGCGGACGGCGGCTGGGGACGCTGGGCGGGCACCGCGGAGGAGACGGCGTACGCCCTGCACGTGCTGCTGGGGATACGCCGACCGGTGCGGCCGGGCGTACCCGAGGCGATCCGCCGTGGCCTGCATCACCTCTCCGAAGTGGACGATCAGCACGCCGACCCTCCCTTGTGGCACGATAAGGATCTCTACACGCCGGTGCTGATCGTCCGAGCGGCCGTTCTCGCCGCCCGGCAATTGACGATGACCAGATCCGGCCTGGTCAACAACCCGGACCGGTCTCCGCTCCGATCCCGCACGGCGGTCTCATGATCAGCAGCGCTTGAGCACAGCCCCGGACGCTGCTAGCGTGCGCCGGGGTCGATGCGTGTACTACGCATCCTGACTGATCGATCAATCACAGGCCGCGCCAGGGACGGTGTAATGGGTTCCCGCAGTACGAATCTGCGTACCAAGGTCGTTGCTCTACTCGTCTCGCTCGTCGCGCTCTGGGGCTTCACCGCCTGGGTCACCGTCCGGGACGGGGTCAACCTGCTCGGTGTGCAGACGCTGGACACCAAGGTCTTCGATCCCACGGAGCCGCTGCTGTTGCAGCTCCAGTTGGAACGTCGGACGTCGGTGGCCTACCTCGGTCGACCCGACGACGCGCAGCGCGCCACGCTGGCGCAGATGCGGCAGCGGACCGACGAGTTGGCGGCGAAATTCCGGGAGTCGACCGAAAACTGGCAGGTCGGGGCGCTGGGTAGCGACACCCTCGACCAGCGGATCACGGCTCTCACCACCGGGCTGACCGACTTGAGCAAGACCCGTACGGCGGTCGACGACCGGAGCATCGACCGGGCCGGGGCCAGTGCGACCTTCACCGGAGTGATCGAGTCGATCTACCGGGTGTACGACGCGCTCGGCAACCTCGACGACGAGCAGGTCGCCGAGGACACCGCCGCGCTGATCGGCCTCAACCGGTCCCGCGAGCTGCTGTCCCAGGAGGACGCGCTGCTGGCCGGCGTGCTGGCCGCCGGCCGGATCACCCCGGCCGAGCGGGCGGACTTCACCCGGATCGTCGGCGCCCGACAGTTCGTCGCCACCTCCGCGCTGGTCCGGCTCCCCGCCGCCGACCAACGCCGCTACGAGACGATGTCGACGGGCGCCACCTTCAGCCGGCTGACCGCCCTGGAGACCCAGGTCATGCAGGGCAGCGGCGCGGGCCGACCGTCGCTCACCGCGCCGGACTGGAGCGACACCACCACCCCGGCGCTGACCGAGATCAGCGCCGTCGTGCTGGCCGGTGGCGACGGCGTGGTCGACCGGGCCACCCCGGTCGCCGTCGGGGTCGTCGTCCGACTGGCGCTCGCCACCGGCCTCGGTCTGCTCGCCGTCATCGCCTCGATCATCGTCTCCATCACCACGGCCCGCGCCCTGGTGCGGCAGCTGGAACGGTTGCGCAATGCGGCCTTCCGCCTGGCCAACGAGCGGCTGCCCAGCGTGGTCGAGCGGCTCGGTCGTGGCGAAGAGGTCGACGTGGCCGCCGAGGCGCCACCCTTGGAATTCGGCACCGACGAGATCGGCCAGGTCGGTAAGGCCTTCAACGCAGTCCAGGAGACCGCGATCCGTACCGCCGTCGAGCAGGCCGAGCTGCGGCGCAACGTCCGCGAGGTCTTCCTCAGCCTGGCCCGGCGCACCCAGGCGCTCGTGCACCGCCAACTCACCCTGCTCGACGCGATGGAGCGCCGCGAACACGACGCGGAGGAGCTGGAGGACCTGTTCCGGGTCGACCACCTCGCCACCCGGATGCGGCGCAACGCGGAAAACCTGATCGTGCTCTCCGGCTCCACCCCCGGCCGGGCCTGGCGGCGCAACGTCCCGATGGTCGACGTGGTGCGCGGTGCCGTTGCCGAGGTGGAGGACTACACCCGGGTCAACGTGCTGCCGCTCGGGCCGGTGTCGCTCGCCGGCCGCGCGGTCGGCGACATCATCCACCTGCTCGCCGAGCTGATCGAGAACGGTCTGTCGTTCTCCCCGCCGCACACGACCGTCGAGGTCCGCGGCCAGTTGGTGTCCAACGGGTTCGCCATCGAGATCGAGGACCGGGGCCTCGGCATGAGCGAGGAGGACCTGGTCGCGGCGAACCACCGGATCGTCGACCAGTCCGAGCTGAACCTCGCCAACGCCACCCGCCTCGGGCTCTACGTGGTGAGCCGGCTGACCGAGCGGCACGGCGTGCGGGTGAGGCTGAAGGAGTCCGCCTACGGCGGCACCACCGCGGTCGTGCTGATCCCGCTGGAGTTGGTCACCGAGAACGGTGTCGGCCCGGAGGACTCGGGGGCGTTGCGGACCGGTTCGGCCATTCCGCTGCCGTCGGCGCCCGCCATCGACACCGGTCGTCCGGCCTTCCTCGCACCGCTCGCACTGGCCGCACCGACGACCACCGCACGGGACGTACCGGAACCGGTCAGCACGGAGACGTCAATGTCGGCCGACATCCCCACCCCGACGGCACCGGCCGACGAGGCCGAGACCGTCCTACCCACCCGGCAGCGGGCAACCCCGGCCGCGGCCGCACCCGAGCTGCCCACCCGGGCCCGGCGTGGTCCGACCCAGCCGGCCCTGGAGGCCCCGACGGTGCCCACCGGGCTGCCCGCGGTCGCCCGCACCCGATCGGCGGACGGCAGTGGCGCGCAGGTCGTGGCCGACGACGGCGCGCAGGTCGTGGCAGCCGACGACGGCGCGCAGGTCGTGGCAGCCGACGACGGCGCGCAGGTCGCGGCAGCCGACGACGCTCCGATGCTCGCCCGAGCCGAGGCGGAGCGGACCGATTCGGGCCTGCCCGTCCGGGTGCGACAGGCGAACATCGTCCCCGAACTGCGCGACGACCCGGCGGTGTCGGAGACCGACGACGAGGATGTGGCGCGCGCACCGGAGCAGGTGCGCCGGATGATGAGCTCCTACCAGACCGGCACCCGGCGCGGTCGGACCGACGCGGCTCGGCTGCTCGGCGGCGCTCCCGGCGCTCCGGCGACCGCGCCTCCCGAGCCGGCCGACGAGGACCCACAAGCTACCTGACCGAACACTGATGACGTGGGCTCCGCGGTGCGGCGGCCAAGCCCCAGACGAACACGGCGCAGAGCCGCGCGAGAAGAGGACGACGAAGTGACCCAGAAGACGGCTTCGAGTGCCGACCTGACGTGGTTGCTGGATGACCTGGTGGGCCGGGTCAAGCAGGCCGAGCACGCGGTCGCGCTCTCCACCGACGGCCTGTTGATGGCCTCCACCCAGGGGCTGAGCCGGGACGACGGTGAGCACCTCGCGGCGATGGCGGCTGGCATCCAGAGCCTGGCCCGAGGCGCCGGCAAGCGCTTCGGTGGCGGGCAGGTGCAGCAAACCATCATCGAGATGCAGTCGTCGTTCCTGTTCGTCACCGCAGCCGGCCGCAACGCCTGCCTGGCGGTGCTGGCCAGCGAGGACGCCGACGTCGGTCTGATCGCGTACGAGATGGCGATGCTGGTCACCCGCGTCGGCAAGTACGTCGCATCCCCGTCGCGTACCGAGCAACCGGCCAGCGAGAGGTAGCGGCGATGACGGTCCAGGGGGAGTCCGCAGAGCACCAGTGGGTGGATGACCACGCGGGTCCGGTGGTGCGCCCGTACGCGGTGACCCGCGGTCGGGCCCGCCCGGTCACCGGCACCTTTGACCTGATCTCCCTGGTCACCGCGACCCGAGCCGAGGTCACGCCGGAGATCGGTATCGGTCCGGAGCATTTGGCGATCGTCGGGCTGTGCCAGCGCATACAGTCCGTCGCCGAGATCGCCGCCCATCTCGACCTGCCGGTGGGCACCATCCGGGTGCTTCTCGGTGATCTGGCAGCCCGCAGCCTGGTGCAGGTTCGCGAGCCGCAGACCACGGCCGGTCTTCCCGACAACAGCATCTTCGAGGCGGTAATCAATGGACTACGGGCACTCTGACCGGCCGGCGGGAGCGACCCCACTGCCCACCGCGATCAAGATCCTGGTCGCCGGCGGCTTCGGCGTGGGCAAGACGACCATGGTCGGCGCGGTCAGCGAGACCCGGCCGTTGCGCACCGAGGAGGTGCTGACCGAGTCCGGGGTCGGCATCGACGACCTGTCCGGGGTGGAAGGCAAGACCACCACCACCGTGGCCATGGACTTCGGCCGGATCACCATCAGCGACGACCTGGTGCTGTACCTGTTCGGTACCCCCGGGCAGGACCGGTTCTGGTTCGTCTGGGACGAACTGGCGCTGGGCGCGATCGGCGCGGTGGTGCTGGCCGACACCCGCCGGCTCGCCGACTGCTTCCCGTCGATCGACTACTTCGAGGGCCGCGGCACGCCCTTCGTGGTCGCGGTGAACTGCTTCGAGGGTGCCCGGCAGTACCGGCTCGACGAGGTGCAGGCCGCGCTGAACCTGGACCCGGGGGTGCCGGTGCTGCTCTGCGACGCCCGGCAGCGTGAGTCCAGCAAGGAGGTGCTGGTCACGCTGATGGAGCACGCCATGAAGACCCGCGAGGCCCGCCGCCGCGCCGCCAACGGAAACTGACCGAGTTTTTTCGGGAGAGGGTGTCCGGAACACCCTCGGCCGATCGTCATGCTGGCGACACCCCGAGAAACCAGGGAGCGACCAGATGAAGTACCTGATGTTCGTCTGTACCGACAGCGAGCCGGACACCGACCCGACCGACGTACCCGACATCGACAAGTGGGTGTCCGAGAACGACGCCCGCGGTCGACGCCTCACCGGTGACCAACTGGCGGCGACCACCGCGGCCACCACGATCCGGGTACGCGGCGGCGAACTGCTCGTCTCCGAGGGGCCGTTCGCGGAGACCACGGAGGTGATCGTGGGCTTCGACCTGCTCGACTGCGCCGACCTGGACGAGGCGATCGAGGTGGCGCGGGCACACCCGATGGCCCGACACGGGCGGCTGGAACTGCGCCCGTTCGCGAATCTGTCCGCCTGACCGTTGTCCACCTCGCAGCGCCGGCCGATGCGCACCCAGGCGCCGGCCGGCGCGGTGGCGGCGGACGCCGTCGCGGCTGCCGGCGTCGAGGCGTACCCCCGGATCGTCGCGACCCTGATCCGGGTGACCGGGGACTGGGCGCTGGCCGAGGACTGCGCCCAGGAGGCGCTGGCCGCCGCCCTGGAACGCTGGCCCGGCGACGGCGTGCCGATCAACCCGGGTGGCTGGCTCATGACGGTGGCCCGTAACCGGGCGATCGACGTGCTGCGTCGGGCCACTGTGGAGCGCCGCAAGCTGCACGACCTGGCGCTGCTCACACCGGCGGAGGCGCAGCCCGAGCCCGAGGTGGGGGAGGACGTGGTGGACGACCGGCTGCGTCTGATCTTCACCTGCTGCCACCCGGCGCTGGCGATCGAGGCCCGGGTGGCGCTGACCCTGCGGACCGTGTGCGGTGTGCCGACCAAGGACATCGCTCGACTCCTGCTGGTCAGCGAGTCGACGATGACCCGACGGCTGACCCGTGCCCGGACCCGCATCGCGCAGGCCGGCATCCCGTACCGGGTACCGGGCGGGCCGGCGCTGCCCGAACGGCTGCCCGGCGTCCTCGCCGTGCTGTACCTGCTGTTCACCCGCGGCTACGTCGCCGACGGCGAGCCGGCCTTCGCTGACGAGGCGGTCCGGCTGGCGCGGCTGCTCGACCGGCTGATGCCGGAGCAGTCCGAGGTGGCCGCGCTGCTGGCGCTGTTCCTCTTCCAGCACTCCCGTGCCGAGGCCCGTCGGGACGCCGCAGGCAACCTGCTCATCCTGGAACGGCAGGATCGCGACCGGTGGGACCGTGGGGCCATCGCCGAGGGCCTGGACGCCCTTTCTCGGGTACGCCACGACGGGCCGTACGCCTGGCAGGCCCGGATCGCCGCCTGCCACGCCACCGCACCGTCCGCCGACGCCACCGAC
The DNA here is from genome assembly GCF_016907275.1 of Micromonospora luteifusca. Lineage (NCBI taxonomy): Bacteria > Bacillati > Actinomycetota > Actinomycetes > Micromonosporales > Micromonosporaceae > Micromonospora > Micromonospora luteifusca. The sequence goes on along the minus strand of NZ_JAFBBP010000001.1, from coordinate 1,152,691 downwards.
TGGCCGGCGATCGCACGGGCCTACGACGCGTTGATCGGCATCCGGCCCTCACCGGTGATCGCGCTCAACCGCGCCGTCGCGCACGGCTACGCGTACGGGCCGCACGCTGGATTGAGCCTGCTCGACGCGGCACAGGCCGGGGGAGGGCTGGACGGCAACCCGCTCGCCGTGGCGGTGCGGGCCGATCTGGTCGCCCGGCAGGGTGACCGACTGCGGTCCGCCGCGCTGTTCAGGGAGGCCGCGGCGGCGGTCGGCTCGACCGCCGAACGCCGTGCGCTGCTCGACCGGGCCCACGAACTCGCACCGTAGCCGGTCTCACACCACCAGAACTGGTACGTCGTACTTCTGGATGCGGTCGTCTCGGGTGACCAGAGTGAGCCCTTCGCAAAGGGCCTGCGCGACCAACATCCGGTCGAAGGGATCGCGGTGGATCAGTGGGAGTTGTCCGGCCGCCACGGCGTGGTCGTGACGGATCGGCAACTCCCGCAGGTCGGCGTCGCGGACGCGCTCGGCGAGGTCGGCGGGGCCGGCCAACGTACCCAGCGAATGCTTGATCGCCACCTCCCACACCGTCACCGGGCTCAGGTACACCTCGGGCTCGGTGTCGATGCGGTCCTTGATCTCCGTGGCGAGGATCGGATCGTCGCTCAGCCACCAGAGCAGCACGTGCGTGTCCAGCAGGAGCCTCATCCCGACAGCCCGAAGTCACGGGCGATCGCGTCGTTGACCTCGTCGGAGTCCCAATCCTCGTTGAGGTCGAGCAGGCCCCGGAGGGAGCCACGACCGGTACGGGCCGTCCGACGAAGAGGGATGACCTTGGCGACCGGGGTGCCGGCCCGGCTGATCACGATCTCCTCGCCGTGCTCGACCCGCTCGATGATCCGGGACAGGTTCGTCTTCGCGTCGTGGATGTTGAACTGCGCCGCAGCTTCACCGGACACCACGCACCTCCTTAGCTAACAGGTTAGTCCGCTGATCGGCCGGGCGCGAGGAGCGACGCCGAACGCCGCAGGCCCCTCCCCACGTCGGTGGGGAGGGGCCTGCGGTGAAACGTCGGTGCGTCAGCTGGCGATCATGCGGCGCAGCACGTACTGCAGGATGCCGCCGTGCCGGTAGTAGTCCGCCTCACCGGGAGTGTCGATCCGCACCACGGCGTCGAACTCCACGCCGGTGTCGGTGTTGACCCGCACGGTGCGCGGGGTCTCGCCGTCGTTGAGCGCGGTCACCCCGGTGATCGTGAACGACTCCGTGCCGGTGAGACCGAGAGACTCGGCGGTGACGTCCACCGGGAACTGCAGCGGCAGCACGCCCATGCCGATCAGGTTGGAGCGGTGGATCCGCTCGTACGACTCGGCGATGACCGCCCGGACGCCCAGCAGCATCGTGCCCTTGGCCGCCCAGTCCCGCGACGAACCGGAGCCGTACTCCTTGCCGGCCAGCACGACCAGCGGGATGCCGGCCTCCTGGTAGGCCACGGAGGCGTCGTAGATCGAGGTCTGCTCGCCGGTGAGGTGGTTGACGGTGAAACCGCCCTCCACCCCGGGCACCAGCTGGTTGCGCAGCCGGATGTTGGCGAAGGTGCCCCGGATCATGACCTCGTGGTTGCCCCGACGGGAGCCGTACGAGTTGAACTCGTGACGCGGCACGCCGTGCTCGGCGAGGTACGTCCCAGCCGGGGAGTCGGCCTTGATGGCGCCGGCCGGGGAGATGTGGTCGGTGGTCACCGAGTCACCCAGCTTGGCCAGCACCCGGGCGTCGGCGATGTCCACGACCGGGCTCGGCTCCTGCTGCATGCCCTCGAAGTACGGGGGCTTGCGCACGTAGGTGGAGTCGCTCTTCCAGGCGAAGGTGTCACCGGTCGGGGTGGGCAGGGACTGCCACCGCTCGTCGCCGGCGAAGACGTCGGCGTACGCCGCGCTGAACCCGGTGGCGCCGATCGCCTGGGCGATGACGTCCTGGATCTCGGCGCTGTTCGGCCAGATCTCGCGCAGGTAGACCGGGTTGCCCTCGGTGTCCTCACCGATCGGCTCGTTGGCCAGGTCGATGTCCATCGTGCCGGCCAGGGCGTACGCGACCACCAGCGGCGGGGACGCCAGGTAGTTCATCTTGACGTCCGGGTTGATCCGGCCCTCGAAGTTCCGGTTGCCCGAGAGCACCGAGACGACCGACAGGTCGTGCTCGTTGACCGCGGCGGACACCTCCTCGGGCAGCGGGCCCGAGTTGCCGATGCAGGTGGTGCAGCCGTAGCCGACCAGGTTGAAGCCGAGCTTGTTCAGGTACGGCGTGAGACCGGCCCGCTCGTAGTAGTCCATGACGACCTTCGAGCCGGGCGCCAGGGTGGTCTTCACCCACGGCTTGCGGGTCAGGCCCTTCTCGACCGCGTTACGGGCCAGCAGTGCGGCACCGATCATCACCTGCGGGTTGGACGTGTTGGTGCACGAGGTGATCGCGGCGATCACCACGGCGCCGTGGTCCAGCTCGTACTGCACGCCGTCGGAACCGGTGACCCGGATCGGGTTGCTGGCCCGGCCACCCGCGCCAACCGCCGCGGTCTCCAGGTCGCGCGGCTCGTCGGCCGGGTCGCTGAACTCGTTGGCCGGCGGGTCGCTGGCCGGGAACGACTCGGCGCTGGCCTCGTCGGCCGGGCCGTTGGCGCCGCGCGGCAGCTCCTCGCGGGGCACACCCGGCTTGAGGTCGCGCTCACCGACGGTGTCGTCGGCGACGTAGTCGGTCAGCGCGGAGCGGAACAGCGTCTTCGCGGCGCCCAGCGGCACCCGGTCCTGCGGGCGCTTCGGGCCGGCGAGCGACGGCTCGATGGTGCCGAGGTCCAGCTCCAGGCGCTCGGAGTATTCCGGCTCGGCTTCCGGGTCGTGCCAGAGGCCCTGCTCCTTGGCGTACGCCTCGACGAGCGCGACCTGCGCGGCGTCGCGGCCGGTCAGCTCCAGGTAGCGGACCGTCTCCGCGTCGATCGGGAAGATCGCCACGGTGGAGCCGTACTCCGGGGACATGTTGCCGATGGTGGCCCGGTTGGCCAGCGGCACGGCGCTCACGCCGGGGCCGTAGAACTCGACGAACTTGCCGACCACGCCGTGCTTGCGCAGCATCTCGGTGATGGTCAGCACCAGGTCGGTGGCGGTGGTGCCGGCCGGCATCTCGCCGGAGAGCTTGAAGCCCACCACCCGGGGGATCAGCATGCTGACCGGCTGGCCGAGCATCGCGGCCTCGGCCTCGATGCCGCCGACGCCCCAGCCCAGCACGCCGAGGCCGTTGACCATCGTGGTGTGCGAGTCGGTGCCGACCACGGTGTCCGGGTAGGCCTGTCCGCCCCGCTCCATGATGGTGCGGGCCAGGTACTCGATGTTGACCTGGTGCACGATGCCGGTGCCCGGCGGGACGACCTTGAACTCGTTGAACGCGGACTGACCCCAGCGCAGGAACTGGTAACGCTCCTTGTTGCGCTCGTACTCCAGCTCGACGTTGCGGGCGAACGCGTCCTCACGGCCGAACAGGTCGGCGATCACCGAGTGGTCGATGACCAGCTCGGCCGGGGCGAGGGGGTTGACCTTGCTGGCGTCGCCGCCCAGGTCGCGCACCGCCTCGCGCATGGTGGCCAGGTCGACCACGCAGGGCACACCGGTGAAGTCCTGCATGAGCACCCGCGCCGGGGTGAACTGGATCTCGACGCTGGGGGCGGCGGTGGGGTCCCACCCGCCGAGCTGGCGGATGTGGTCGGCGGTGATGTTCGCGCCGTCCTCGGTCCGCAGCAGGTTCTCCAGCAGGATCTTCAGGCTGTACGGCAGTCGGGCGTAGCCCTCCACCTTGTCGATCTTGAAAATCTCGTAGCTCGCGTCTCCGACGCGTAGCTGGGTCTTCGCACCGAAGGTGTCGAGGCTCGCCACGTCGTACTCCTTCACACCAGCGACCGTGAGTAGTCCTGAGCAGTCTGTCGCACCGGTTGGGGTGCCGCCGAGGTTAGGTGACACTTACCGCCGATTCCGCTCTCAACAAAACCGTACGTCCGTCTTGCTAGTTGCGCAACCTGAGCGCCGGCTCCCGCTTCCACCTCACCCCTAGCCTCCTAGGACGACTTGCGGGGTGTGCGCGCTCGTACGCGTCCCACCAGCGGCACCTAATCCCGGCCCGCCACCGGTAGGGTTCGAGGCCCGCCAAGGCCCGCCGGGAAGGGGTCAACCGATGTTCGACGTCCAGCACTGGCTGGTGTCGCTGCCGCCGATTGCGGTCTACCTGCTTGTCGGCGGGGTGATCGGCGTGGAGAGCATGGGCATCCCCCTGCCCGGTGAGATCATCCTGGTCAGCTCGGCCCTGCTCGCCGCCACCGGCGTGGTGGAACCGGAGTGGGTCGCCACCGCCGCGGCGGTCGGCGCCATCGTCGGCGACTCCATCGGGTACGCCGTCGGCCGCCGCGGCGGCCGACCGCTGCTCGCCCGGCTGGGCCGGCGGTTCCCGAAGCACCTCGGCCCACCGCAGCTCGCCCGCGCCGAGCAGAGCTTCGCCCGGTACGGAGTCTGGGCGGTCTTCTTCGGTCGCTTCGTCGCACTGCTGCGGATCCTGGCCGGGCCGCTCGCCGGGGCGTTGCACGTGCCGTACCGCCGATTCCTGCTGGCCAACGCGGCCGGCGGCTTGGTCTGGGCGTTCGGCACGACCTACCTGCTGTACTCGGTCGGCCGGGCGGCCGAGCACTGGCTGAAGGACATCTCCTGGGCCGGGCTGATCCTCGCGGTACTCGCCGGCCTTGGCAGCACCTGGTGGCTACGCCGACGCGCTCATCGCGTCGAGCCAGTCGAGGTGGCTCCTGGTGTCGAGCCGGTCCAGGCGAGCAGCGAGCACTGACCTCTGAACATGCCGAAGGGCCGGGCCCCGGGTGGGGGGTCCGGCCCTTCGGTGTGGTGCGGGTCAGCCTTGTGGTCGTGCGCTGGGCGGGTCAGCTGGTGGCGTAGCCGCGGGTGGCGATCCAGTCGGCGAGGTGTTCGATGCTGATCTGGTAGGCGGCGGTGTTGGGGTCGGCGGAGTCGGCGATGGTGACGGTGTTGCCGTTGTCGTGGTAGCCGACGACGCTGATGTAGTGCCCGCCTTCGTAGGAGTGCACGCCACCGCCTGTGTCGGTGCTGGTGCCGGCGATGTTGGCGACGACGGCGCGGCCGTTGTCGACGGTCTTGACCACGTCGGCGCGCAGACGGTCGGTCTGCTTGGTATCGGCGTTGGGGTTGCTGATCTCGACACTGTGGTAGGCGTCGGTCTTGCCGGTTTCCTTGTTCAGCACCGGGGTGATGTCGTTGATCGAGTTGGTGCCGGCCTCGGTGGTGCCCATTTCCTTGGCCATGTCGTCGATGTTGATGTCCTTGCCCTGCACGGACAGGGCGTTACGGGTCGCGGCGGGGCCGCAGTCGTAGAAGTTCGGCTGCGCCTGGTAGCGCACGTTCAGTTCCCGCTCGCTGGTGGGCTTACGGTCGCCCTGGGTGTGGGCGTCCGCTGCGTACGCGGCGGTGATGGGGCCGGCGATGGCGCCTCCGGTGAAGGCGAGCCCAGCGGCGGTGAGAGCGGTCTTACGGATCAGATCGGTACGCATGATGGCGTGCTCCTCTGCATCGGGGGTGTCCGCAGCGCGCATCCGGGGGTGGGTGCGCAGCGGGAAGTCGTTCTCGGGGGTTCACCCGGCAGCCCGAACAGGGGGCCGGCATCGGGTCTCTCAAGACGGGTGTAACGGTCCGGGACGGCGGGGTTATTTCCGCCGCACTGCCCGGGGGTGGCCTTGCTACTTCGGTGGCCGGGGTGTGTAACCGGGCCGGCCCGGCGGGTGTTCCCGGAGCCTGCCACACACCGAAGCGGGTGTTGCCGCACCTAGCTCGGCGGGTACTGGGGATGTAACCGGGGCGGCCCGACGGGTGTTCCCCGGGGGCTGCCGCACGCTGAAGCCCGGGGGCTACGGCGGCATGCCAGGTATAACGACCCGGGCCGGCCCCCGATTCCATCGCCACGGTGACCCCACCCACCGGACGAAACCCCCCACACGGAACAAACCGAACGCAGGCCGACCCCGCGCAACGGGCGACGGGCGGTGATCGACTCCATGTCGGCGACATGGCGGTATCCGGCCGAGGAGATACCGCCACATCGCCGACATGGAGTCGATCACGCCCAATGTGCCTTGTAGGCGGCCGCGGGCGATCGCAGGCGACCGTAGGTGACCGCAAGTCGGGCCCTGGGGAGCTGGCCACCCAGACCGGAGCACGGCAGACTCGGACAAATACGCCTGTGCGGCCGCAGCGTCAGCGAAGCTCGCTGCGGGTCGACACCCGCGCACCGCCCCGAAAGCCACCTCCGGGACTGAACACCGCCACTGCGGCACGGCTCATCACGCCATGATCGTGCTCGATCCAGGAAATAGGGCCCTCAACCACGAACGAGGCAACTACAACCAGGATGAAGCACGATCATTCGGGGCTGACGCACCACGACCGGCAGGTGGGCTGACGCACCACGCACCGGCAGGTGGGGCTGACCTACCACGACCGGCAGGCGGATTTGGGCGACCGTTGACCGTCCACGGGGGAGCGGCCGGCCACGGCGGAGCGCCGGGCCACGGGGGAGCGGCCGGCCACGGCGGAGCGCCGGGCCACGGCGGAGCGCTGGGCCCGGTGGAGTGCTGGGCCACGGGAGCGCTGGCCCGCGGGAGCGCTGGCCCGCGGGGGAGCGCTGGCCCGCGGGGGAGCGGCGGGTCACGGGGAGCGGCGGGCCGCGGGGGTGTGGCGGCGGGTGGTCAGGCTTGGTCGGCGGGCTTTGCGGCCTCGCCGGCCTGGGCGTGCCGTTCCAGTAGCCGCTGCCGGATCTCCTCCGGGGTGTACGCGCGCCGACGTCGTTCGGCCCGCGCGATGACCACGCCGGAGGCCGCGACGCCGGCGAGGCCGGCCAACCCGAGGACCTTCCACCACCGAATTCGTTGCCGCATCGGCCTAGGCTAGACCCTCATGAGCATCAGCCTGGATGAGGCGGTCGAGTTGACCCGCACCGGCGACGTGTGGGTGTTCCGGGGTCGCAGCGTGCCGGACCGGGCGATCCAGCTCACCACCAACAGTCCGGTCAACCATGTCGGGATGGCGGTGGTGCTGGATGACATGCCGCCGTTGATGTGGCACGCGGAGTTGGGCAGGTCGTTGCCGGATCTGTGGTCGGGCACCCACCAGCGTGGCGTCCAGCTGCACGACCTGCGGGACGCGGTCTGCGTCTGGGCCAACCGGTACGGCCAACGGGCCTGGCTGCGGCAACTCGACCCGCCGGCCGACGGGGAGATGGAACGGGCGGTGCTGCGTACGATCGCGCGGTTGGACGGCACGCCGTTTCCGTCGACGGCCCAACTGGCGTGGCGCTGGGTACGTGGTCGGGTGCCGGCGATGCCACGCCTCGGCCGGCCGGCACTGCCACGCCTTGGTCGGCCGGCACTGCCACGCCTTGGTCGGTCGGCGCTGCCACGCCCCGGTCGGCCGGCGCCTCGGGCGGGCCGGGAGACGCCGGCGTCGTCGGCGGGGGAGCGGGACCGGGCGTTGGAGACGGCATACTGCGCCGAGGTGGTGGCGGTGACCTATGAGGAGATGGGGTTGCTGCCGGCGGGTCGGCGTCCGAACTGGTACGACCCGGGGCGGTTCTGGAGCGGGGACGACCTGGGTCTGGCCGCCGACGCCCGATTGGGTTCGGAGATCGAGGTGCGGGTGCCGCAGCGCTGAGGTTGGATCGACCGGGTCGTCCGCTGGGTCGAGCCGTTTTCCGGGGTGCGTCGGCCGGTTGGCCTGATCCGTACCCGCCTGGTTTCCGGTCGGCGCGGTGCTGGCTACGCTGTCGCGTCGGTGGGGACGAGGGGAGACCTGATGGCGGTGCGGCCGGACGGTGCGGCAGGGTCGCGGGCGGCTCGGGTGTTGGCATCGGCGCCGTGGGTCGTGGTGCTGCTTGGTGTGGGTGCGCTGGTGGTGCTCCTGGTGATCGCGCTGTTGTCGTTCCGGGGCAGGGAGCGGGACGTCGCGCCGCAGGCGGGGCCTCCGGTGTTCCTGCCGACCGTGCCGGCCGCCGCGTCGGCCACCGGTGGGCCGACTCCGGCCGGCGTGGAGCGGCGCTCGGTGTCGCCGCGGCCGTCACGCAGCAGTCGGACACCGTCGCCGCGTGCCACCGTGAGCAGTTCGCCGACTCCGGGGCGGACGAGCGCCCCGGCGGTGCCGGTGGTGCCGGCGGCCGAGACGGTCAAGGCCCGATACCAGGTCGGGACGGACGGCTGGGACGGGGACGCGGCGGTGCTGTCCATCGAGAACGAGTCGAGTGGGTCGGTGGACTGGCAGGTGGAGTTGGCGTTCGACGACGACCTGCGGGCTCTGCGGGTCACTGACGGCTCGGGAATCTCGGTGTGGGGGCGCGGCAACGGCGAGTTCGTGTTGCGTGGTACCCGTTCGCTGGACCCGGGTGACTCTCGGACGTTGCGGCTGCGTCTCGGCTGGGGTGAGTCGGCGGAGCGGCCGCAGCGGTGCACGATCAACGGGGTCGACTGTCGGCTCGGCTGAGTTGGGGACGGGTCGGTGGCGCGGCGGGACTGGGCTGTCGGCGCTTCCGGCCCCGGCCGTCGGTCGTTAGGCTGCCCGGACGGTCCGCTGAGGGAGGTTCATGTCCGGCATTCGTCGTGCCCCACGGCTGCCCCACGGTCCGGTTGCGATCGTGTCGTCGCCCTGGATCGTGGTGGGCGCTGGTGTCGTCGTGATGGTGGTCCTGCTCTTCGTGGCCCTGGGCGCGTACCGGGGCCGTAGTCCCGCGCCGGACGGCCCGCCGGTGCCGCCGGCGTTGCCGCTCCCGTCGGCGGTCGTCGCGCCGAGCGCACCCACGTCGGTGTCGGCTTCGGCGTCGTCGCCGGCCCCGGTGCTGCCGGGGTTGTCGGGGCGTGCGAGTGGGCTGCCGCCGAGTGCCGTGGCCGGGTCGCGGTCACCGTCGGGGAGCCCGTCTGTCGGCCCGACGAGTGGGCCGACGGTGACGCGGTCGCCGAGCCGGGCCCCGCAGGGGCGGCCGGCGGTGAGTGGGCGGTACCGGGTGGTGCAGAGCTTCGACGGGGGTTTCATCGGCGAGGTGTCGATGGTCAACGCGTCCACCGAGAGCCGTGGTTGGACGGTGGTGCTGGAGTTCTCCGGTGGGCGGTTGGTGACCACCTGGGTGGAGGGCGTTCCACAGGGGACGGTCCGGCAGGCCGGCAGTGGCTTCACGTACGTCAGTGGGGTGGACGTGCGGCCTGGTGGTTCGGTGTCGTTGCGGTTCCACATGGAGCGGACTTCCAGTACGCCGCGGGTGTGCACGGTCGACGGGGTGCGCTGCAGCGGGTTCTGACCTCGACGAACACGGCGCTTCTGCAAGGTTGCTGCTTTGTTGCGACCGTGTTTGCAAGGTATTGCAGAATTTTTCGGCAAGGGTTAGCGTGCGGCCAATCAGCGACCAGAGGAAGGCGTCGATGAAACCCCCGCCGATACCGCGCACCGCTTTGCTGACCCTCGTCTCCCTGCTCACTCTCACGCTCGGCGGCACTCCGGTCGCCGCGCATTCCGCCGCCGCGGCTCCCCGGTCGTCCGGCGGTGCCCCCCTCGCCGTCGGCGGCGCCGCCCAGTGGCGCGACGAACCCACCGCCGAGGCGCTGCTGAAGGCGGGCGGCAACTCCGCGCAGGCCGAGCAGTTCTACTTCGTCCTGCCGGACCGGTTCGCCAACGGTGACCCCCGCAACGACCTGGGCGGTCTCACCGGTGACCGGCTGCGGACCGGACTCGACCCCACCGACAAGGGCTTCTACCACGGCGGCGACCTCAAGGGCGTCATCGACAAGCTGGACTACATCCAGGGCATGGGCACCACGGCTATCTGGCTCGCCCCGGTCTTCAAGAACCGGCCGGTGCAGGGTGCCGGCAACGACATTTCGGCCGGCTACCACGGCTACTGGATCACCGACTTCACCCAGGTGGATCCGCACTTCGGCACCAACGAGGAAATGAAGAGGCTGGTCACGCTCGCCCACCGGCGCGGCATCAAGATCTACCTCGATGTGATCGTCAACCACACCGCCGACGTCATCAAGTACGCCGAGGACAAGTACGCGTACGTGGACAAGGCGACCTCGCCCTACACCGACGCGCAGGGGCGGGCGTTCGAGGACCGTAACTACGCCGACGGCAGCCGCGTGTTCCCGCTGGTCGACAACGAGTCGTTCCCGTACACGCCGACGTTCGCCGAGCCGAAGGACGCGAGCGTCAAGGTCCCGGCCTGGCTGAACGACGCCACCATGTACCACAACCGGGGTGACTCCACCTTTGCCGGCGAGAACAGCGAGTACGGCGATTTCTTCGGTCTCGACGACCTGTGGACCGAGCGCCCCGAGGTGGTCCAGGGGCTGACCAAGGCGTACGGGGACTGGATCGGCGCGACCGGCGTCGACGGGTTCCGGTTGGACACCGTGAAGCACGTCAACATGGACTTCTGGCCGCAGTTCAGCCAGGGCATCGAGCGGGCCGCCGAGAAGGCCGGCAAGAAGGACTTCTTCATGTTCGGCGAGGTGTACAGCGCCGATCCGGAGATCAGCTCCAGCTACGTCCGGCAGGGTGGCCTGCCGGCGACCCTCGACTTCGCCTTCCAGGAGGCCGCGCGCGGGTACACCGCCGGTGCCGGCTCGGCGAAGGCGCTCGCCGACGTGTACGCCCGCGACGACCTCTACTCCGCCCGGGACACCGACGCCGGTCGACTGACCACCTTCCTCGGCAACCACGACATGGGCCGGATCGGTTCGTTCGTCGCCGCCGGTGGCACCGACCCGACCAGCCACCTGCGCCGCGACCAGCTCGCGCACCAACTGATGTTCCTCACGCGTGGCCAGCCGGTCGTCTACTCCGGCGACGAGCAGGGCTTCACCGGCCCGGGCGGGGACAAGGACGCCCGGCAGGACATGTTCGGGTCGAAGGTTCCCGACTACCTCGACGACGACCTGCTCGGCACCGACCGCACCCACGCCAGCGACCAGTTCGACACCAGCCACCCGCTGTACCGGACCATCGCCGAGCTGGGCCGGCTGCGCCAGGCCCACCCGGCGCTGCGCGACGGCGTGCAGGTCACCCGGTACGCCGCCGACGGGCCGGGCGTCTTCGCCGCCTCCCGGATCGCCCCCGCCGACCGCACCGAGTACGTGGTGGCCGCGAACAACGCCGACACCGCGCAGACTGTCACCGTGGACACCTGGTCGGCCGGCGCCACCTTCACCGGCATCTACGGCGGCACAGGTGACGAACAGGCCGGCGCCGACGGGAAGCTGACGCTGACCGTGGCGCCGCTGTCGGCGGTGGTGTACCGGGCCGGCACCCCCATCGCACGCCCGGCCGGAGCGCCGCGCATCACCATCACCGCCCCCGCCCCGAACACGCCGGTCGCCACCCGGGCCGCGGTCACCGCCCAGGTGACCGGTGACCCCCTCGCTACGGTCACCGTCGCCGCCCGGGTCGCGGGCGGCCGGTGGACGTTGCTCGGCAGCGCCGACCACGCGCCGTACACGGTGCAGCACGACCTGACCGGGCTGGCCGGCGGCACCCGGGTCGAGTACAAGGCGGTGGTCCGCGACGGCCGGGGCCGCACCGCGACGGCCCGGTCCACCGCCGTCGTGGGTACGCCGCCGCAGGGTCAGTCCCGAGAGTGGGCGGTGGTGCACTACCAGCGCCCCGCCGGTGGGTACGACGACTGGGGGTTGTACGCCTGGGGTGACATCGACCCGGCGTACGTCACCGAGTTTCCCAAGGGTCAGCCGTTCGCCGGGGAGGACTCCTACGGCCGGTTCGCGTGGGTGAAGCTCAAGCCGGGCGCGAAGTCGGTGAGCTTCCTCGTGGTCGACGCGGGCGGCACCAAGGACGTCGCGCAGGACCGCAGCATCGACGTGACGTCCACCGGAGAGGTCTGGCTCAAGCAGGGCGACCCGGCGATCTACCCGAGCCGGCAGGCGGCCACCGGTGAACCGGACCCGCCGGCCGAGGAGGGCACCGCCGTGATCCACTACCGGCGGGCCGACGGCAACTACGACGGCTGGGGTCTGCACCTGTGGGACGGCGCGGCCAACCCGACGGAGTGGTCCAGCCCGTTGAAGCCGACCTCGACCGACGCGTTCGGGGCGGTGTTCCGGGTGGGGTTGGCGGCTGGTGCCACCGGGCTGAACTACATCATCCACCAGGGCGACACCAAGGACCTGCCCGACGACCAGCGGCTCGACTTCACCAGCGCGGGACGCGAGGTGTGGCTGCTCGCCGCCACGCCGGGCCGGTTGCTGCCGTCGACCGTGACCAGCGCCAGCAGGGACACCGACATCAGCAAGCAGAAGGCGCACTGGATCGACCGGTCCACCGTGGCCTGGCAGACTCCGCCGACCGACGGCAAGACGTACGCGCTGATCACCGCACCCACCGGCGGGGTCAGCGTGGTCGACGGTGAGCTGACCGGGACGTACACCTCGTTGCCGTTGCGGGCGCAGCGTAACGGGCTCACCGAGGCCCAGCGCTCCGCGTTTCCGCACCTGTGGTCGTACCGTAGCTTCACCCTGGACCGGGCGGACCTTGCCGCGGTCCCGGCGGCGCTGCGGGGGCAACTGCTGGTCACCGAACGCGACGCCGCCGGGGATCTGCTCGCCGCGACCGGCGTGCAGATCCCCGGCGTGCTCGACGACGTGTACTCCCGGGCCTCCGACGCGACCCTCGGGCCGACGTTCGCGGGTCGGACGCCGAACGTCGCGCTGTGGGCGCCGACCGCCCGGACGGTGACGCTGCAACTGTTCGACTCACCCACCGCCCAGCCCAGAACGGTGCCGATGCGCCGCGACGACCGCACCGGTGTCTGGTCGGCGCGCGGCAACTCCACCTGGGTCGGGAAGTACTACCGGTACCAGGTGCAGGCCTGGCAACCGGCGACGCAGAAGATGGTCACCGCGTCGGTGACCGATCCGTACTCGGTGGCCCTGGCGGCGGACTCCACGCACAGCCAGCTGATCGACCTGAACGACCCGGCACTGGCCCCGGCGGGCTGGCGGACGAGACGCAAACCGGCGCCGGTGCCCCCGGCGAAGGCGCAGATCACCGAGCTGTCGGTACGGGACTTCTCCATCGCCGACGACACCGTGCCGGCCGAGCGGCGAGGGACGTTCCTCGCCTTCACCGACCCGAAGACCGCCGGCATGACCCACCTGAAGGCGCTCGGCGACGCCGGTGTCACCCACCTGCACCTGCTGCCGGCGTTCGACTTCGCGACGATCCCGGAGAAGCGGGCCGACCAGCGCCAGCCGGCCTGCGACCTGGCGGCGCTCCCGCCGGACTCCGCGGAGCAGCAAAAGTGTGTGGCCGTCGTCGCCGAAACCGACGGCTACAACTGGGGGTACGACCCGTTGCACTACACCGTGCCGGAGGGCGGCTACGCCGTCGACCCGGTCGGCGCGGCGCGGACCACCGAGTTCCGCCGGATGGTTGCCGGGGTGAACGACGCGGGTCTGCGGGTCGTCATGGACGTGGTCTACAACCACACATCGGCGGCCGGCACCGACGCGAAGTCCGTGCTCGACCAGATCGTGCCCGGCTACTACCACCGGCTGCTGGAAGACGGCACGGTAGCCAACTCCACCTGCTGCGCCAACACCGCGCCCGAGCACGCCATGATGGGCAAACTCGTCGTCGACTCGCTGGTCACCTGGGCTCGACAGTACAAAGTGGACGGATTCCGGTTCGACCTGATGGGTCACCACCCGAAGGCCAACATCCTGGCCGTCCGCAGGGCACTGGACCGGTTGACCGTCGCCCGTGACGGCGTGGACGGCAAGGCGATCATGCTCTACGGCGAGGGCTGGAACTTCGGCGAGGTCGCCGACGACGCCCGGTTCGTCCAGGCCACCCAGGCCAACATGGCCGGCACCGGCATCGGCACGTTCAACGACCGGCTGCGCGACGCGGTGCGCGGCGGTGGACCATTCGACGCGAACCCGCGGGTGCAGGGTTTCGCCTCCGGGCTCTACACCGACCCGAACGGTGACGTGGTCAACGGGTCACCGGCCGAGCAGAAGGTCCGGCTGCTGCACGCCCACGACCTGATCAAGGTGGGTCTGACCGGTAACCTGCGCGGGTACCGCTTCACCGACACCACCGGACAGCAGGTCACCGGAGCGCAGGTGGACTACAACGGCTCCCCGGCCGGTTACACCGCGGCGCCGGGGGAGGCCGTCACCTACGTCGACGCGCACGACAACGAGATCCTGTACGACGCGCTGGCGTACAAGCTGCCGCAGGCCACCACGGCGGCGGACCGTTCCCGGATGCAGGTGCTGGCGCTGGGCACGGTGGTGCTGGGACAGGGCACCGGGTTCGTCACCGCCGGCACCGAACGGCTGCGGTCGAAGTCGCTGGACCGCAACTCGTTCAACTCCGGTGACTGGTTCAACCAGATCCGCTGGAACTGCGCACAGGGCAACGGGTTCGGCGCCGGCCTGCCGCCCGCGCCTGACAACGAGGACAAGTGGTCGTACGCGTCGCCCCTGCTGGCGGACCCGGCGCTGGTGCCGAACTGCGCGGCGATCAACACCACCGACGCCCGGTACGCGGAGTTGCTGCGCATCCGGGCGTCGTCGCCGGTGTTCGGGCTGGCCACCGCCGAGCAGGTACAGCAGCGGGTGACGTTCCCCCTGTCCGGGGCACAGGAGACGCCGGGCGTACTGACCATGACCCTGGACGCCCGTGGGCTGGGCGGGCCGTGGAAGTCGGTGACCGTCGTCTTCAACAGCACCCCGCAGACGGCGAAGCAGACGCTGACCGGTCTGCGCGGTGCGGACGTGGCACTGCACCCGGTGCTGGTCGACTCGGCCGACCCGGTGCTGCGTACGGCCTCGATCGACCGGGCGGCGGGCACGTTCACCGTCCCGGCGCGCAGCGTGGCGGTCTTCGTCCAGAAGTGACATGAACCGGCCCCCTTCCGCGTCGTGCGGAAGGGGGCCGGTCCCGGTCTGCTGCCGTTGTGTCACCGTCACCCGGAGGGTGCTGTGCCACCGTCACCCGGAGGGTGCTGTGCCACCGTCACCCGGAGGGTGCTGTGTCACCGTCACCCGATGGGTGATCAGGCGAAGCAGTTCTCGATGGTCCCGCCCGGGATGGCCAGGCAGTTGGTCGGGCGGTTCGCGGTGATCGCGGACTTGTCGTCCACGTTCACCTCTCCGTAGAAGCTGAAGACGCCGCCCGGCGCGAAGGTGGAGAAGTTGTGGGCGACCTTCGTCTTCAGCAGGTTGACCTCTCCGAAGATGTTGAAGATGCCGCCGCCGACCCCGATCGGGCCCAGGGCCCGGTTGCCGACGACCTCGCTGTCGCGCAGCGTGGTGACGCTGCCGACGTTGAAGAGCCCGCCGCCGAAGAAGCCGGCGGTGTTGTCCTTGATGCTGCTCTTCTCGAACGTGACCGCGCTGTCGAAGGCGATGGCCACACCGCCACCGACACCGGCGGTGCTGTTCTTCTCGATCGTGACCTGGTGCAGGTTCAGCTGGCTGTCCGCCGCCGCCAGACCACCGCCGGCGAGGAGCGCGCTGTTCGAGGCGAACTTGGTCTCGTACGCGGTGGTGTTGCCCTCGATGTCGAGGTAGCCACCGCCGAAGCCCAGCGTCTTGTTGTCGGTGATCTCGGCCTTCTTGAGCTCGACCGTTCCGCCGTCGACGTCGTCGGTGAAGATCTCCGCGGCGCCGTTGGAGATACCGCCACCACCGATGATGCCCACGTTGTCCGTGATCTTCGACTCCTCGACCTTGAGCAGGCCGGCGTTGAAGACACCGCCGCCGAAGAAGAAGGCGGTGTTACGGGTGACGGTGCTGTGCCAGATCTTCGTGGTGCCGAAGTTGGCCACGCCACCGCCGTTGCTGCCCGACTGGTTGAGGACGACCTCGGACTCGAGGATCTCGGCGGTGCCGCCCGGCTGGACCAGGATGCCCGCGCCGTCGGTGTCGTCCGGGTACTCGACGAGCGGCGTGACGACGCCCGCCTGAGCGGTCGGCGCGGCCTTCGGCGCGACCTTCGGCGCCGCCTTCAGGCCCGCCTTCGGGTTGGCCTGACGGGCGGCGAGCGCCTCGTTCAGCGGAACGCCCGCCTTCACCTGGGCCGCGAGCGCCTCAGAGTCCGAGTAGGCCGCCCAGACGGCGGCCGGCTCGACGCTGTTGTACAGCTCGAGGGTCTGCCCACCCTTGATGGTCAGGCCCTTGATGGTGAGGTGGCCACCGGCGCCGACGTTGAGGATGCGGAAGTAGTCCGCCGTGGCTTCCCGAGCGATCGTCGTGTGCTCACCCTTGAGCGTGATGTGCTCGGTGATCACCGGTAGGCCGTTGCCCTGGTAGTCGTTGCGGGTCAGGTTGTAGGTGCAGCCCTTGGCCAGCTCCAGCACACCGCCGTGCTTGTTGTTGGCGAACACGATCGCCTGGATCAGCTTGTCGGTGTCGCAGGGCACCTCCTTTCCGCGCTCGTGGTCCTTGTCCTTGTCCTTGTCCCTGTCCCTGTCCTTGTTCCGGTCCTCGCCCTTGTCCTTGTCCCAGTCGCGTCCTTCGTCACCCCGCTGGTCGCCGTCCTTGGTGACCTGCGCGGTGTTCCAGTTCAGGCCGACCGCTCCGGCGCTGCCCGCGACGCCCACCGCCGCGAGACTGATCACGCCCGTCAAACCGGCCACGCCACTGGCGAGCCAGAGCTTGCGGCGGCGCTTGGCCGTCGCCCGCCCGGAGGCTTCGTTGTTCGTTAGGTAGTTGGACATCGGAGCTCTCTGCCCTCTCCTCGTACCAGACAGGGTCGCCGCCGTCAGACGGACGTCCCCTGCTACAAATCGGTTGTAGCTCCCAAAACCACCGTATGAGAAGGATCCTCGCCTCGCGGGCTTATCCGAAAGAACCCCGCATTCGGTTCATGTCCCATCCGGACGGGCCGGGACACCCCGCCAGGGCCAGTGCCGCCCAATGCGGGCGTCGACCCCCCTTGAGCTGCCAAAACGGGTGCGTCCCTCCGCGCCGCGACCGGCTCGAAGGGACGCACCCTCTATGTGGATCAGCCACCCCGTTCCGGTCAGAAGCAGCCGGGAACGTTCAGGCAGTTCGTGGGGCGGTTGGCGGACACCTCAGACTCGTCGTCCAGTCTCACCACGCTGAAGAGTCCGTTGGAGATGCCACCGGGCGGCCGGGTGGCGAAGTTGTACGTCACCTTCGTCCGGTGGAGGGTGATCTCGCCACCGTCCGTGTTGTAGATGCCGCCGCCGCTGCCGAACCGACCGACGGCCCGGTTGCCCGCCACCTCGCTGTCGCGCAGCGTGGTGACGCTGTCCTCGTTGAAGAGGCCGGCGCCGAAGAACCCCGCGGTGTTGTCGTTGATCTTGCTGTTCTCGATCGTCGCGGCGCTGTCGAATGCGACCGCCACACCGCCGCCCACGCCAGCGGTGCTGTTCTTCGACACCGTGGCCTGCTTGAGGGTGAGCTGGCTGTCGGCCACCGCGACGCCGCCGCCGGCGAGCAGCGCCGTGTTGTCGCTGACCTTCGTCTCGTGCAACGTCGTGGTGCCCTCGACATCCAGGACGCCGCCGCCGAAGCCGAGCGTCTTGTTCTCGGTGATCTCGCTCTTGTAGACCCAGACCGAGCCGCCGTCGACGTCATCGGTGAAGATCTCGGCGGCGCCGTTGGAGATGCCGCCACCGCCGATGATCCCGTTGTTGTCCTTGACCTTCGACTCGTCGACCTGGAGCAACCCGGCATTGAAGATGCCGCCGCCGAAGAAGAAGGCGGTGTTGTGCGCCACTGTCGTCTTACTGAGCCTGGTGCTGCCGAAGTTGGCCAGCCCGCCGCCGTTGCCGCCGGACTGGTTGTAGAGCAGCTCGCTGTCCAGGATCTCCGCGCGACCACCGGGCTGCACCAGCACCCCGGCACCGTCGGTGAACCCGGGCTGCTCGACCAGCGGCACCGCAGGTCCGGCCGCAGCCGGCTTCGCCACCACGACCACGGGCTTCGCCGCCGTCGTGGCGGCCTTGGTCCCTGCCGCCGTCGTGGCCTTGGTCTCTGCCGCGGTGGCGGTGGCCTTGGTGGCTGCCGCCGGAACCTTGGCTGCCGTGGGCTTGGCTGCTGCCGTTCCTGCCGCGGGTGTGGCTGCCGGTGTCGCGGGCTTGGCCGCTGCCGCTGCCGCTGGCTTGGCCGCTGTGGTGGCCGCCGCCGCCGCTGGCTTGGCTGCTGCCGCCGGGCCCGAACCGGGCGTTGTGCCTGGCTTGCCCCCGGGCGCTTCCGGGACGTCCGGCTTGGCTGCCGTGTCGGCCGCAGTCGAGCGGACCAGTGCCGAATACGGCGCCCAGACCGTCGCCGGGTCGGCGGTCATCCCTTGCCGAAGGGTCTGGCCACCCTTGATGCTCAGGCCCTTCAGGGTGAGGTGCCCGCCGGGGCCGACGTTGAGGATCCGGAAGTAGTCGGCGGTGGCGTCGCGGCCGATGGTGGTGTGCTCGCCCTTGAGCGTGATCCGCTCGGTGATCACCGGTAGGCCGTTGCCCTGGTAGTCGTTGCGGGTCAGGTTGTAGGTGCAGCCCTTGGCCAGCTCCAGCACACCGCCGTGCTCGTTGTTGGCGAACACGATGGCCTGGATCAGCTTGTCGGTGTCGCACGGGACCTGCTTGGTGCGGTCCTTCTCGTCCTTCTTGTCCTTCTCGTCCTTCTTGGCCTGGTCGTTCTTCTTGGCCTGGTCGTTCTTGCCGGACCGGTCGTCGAAACCACTCCAGTCGTCGCCGCTCCACTCGTCTTCCGGGCCACCGTCCTCCTTGGCGCCGTCTTTCTTGGCACCGTCGTCCGCGCCTCCGGCGTCGCTGACGTTCTGCCGGTTGGTCGACGGCTGCGCGTCGGACGCGCGGCTGGAGGTGGGCTTGTCGTCCCGGGCGGCCACTCCGCCCAGGGCGGCCAGACCGACCACGCCGGTCAGCCCGGCGACGCCGGCGACCCAGAGCGCTCGCCGTCGTCGTGTTGGCGGAGCTGTCGAGGCCCCGCCGTCGGTACTCGTTACGTCGTTGGACATCAGAGCCTTCCGCCCTTTCCTGCTACCAGACGGGGCCGCACCGCCCGAGGCGCCACGACCAGCTACAAATGGGTTGCAGCCTCTGATCCCCACCGTATGAGAACCATCTTCGCGATGCGGACGTATCTGAGATAACCACGCATTCGGCTCAGCTGAGCTTAGGAAGCGCAACGCGTCCGGGTTGGCGGAAAGGGGTGCAGGCAGCACAAACACCGACGGATGCCCTAGCGGGAGGCCTCGCTACCCGGGGTTCGGACGGCGCGGCCGTAGCCTGGCCGTGCCGAAATGATCCACTCCAGATCGCCGACATTGGGGTATCCGGGGCGATTGATACCCCTGTATCGCCGATGTGGTGTCGATCATGGTCTTGACGGGGAGAATGCCCGGCTATCGGGCCGGCGCGCCGCCGTGGACCGGGCACGCGGACCCGTGAGGGGCGGTCGAGGGGCACACGCCAGCGAGGCCCCGGTCGACGCGTCGCAGCACGCTGACCAGGGCCTCGCCGGCGGTAGTCGCCGTTCGTTCAGGTGTCAGCAAGGCAGGCGGGGGCCTGCCTCGCGCTGCTCGGCCAGCCAGGTCTCCACCTCGTCGGAGGTGCGCGGCAGCCCGGCCGACATGTTCACCGCGCCAGTCGCGGTGACCAGCACGTCGTCCTCGATCCGGATGCCGACGCCGCGCAGCTCGGCGGGGACCAGCTCGTCCTCCGGCTGGAAGTACAGACCCGGCTCGACGGTGAGCACGTAGCCCTCGCCCAGGGCGCCGTCGCGGTACGTCTCCTTGCGGGCGTTCGAGCAGTCGTGCACGTCGATGCCGAGCATGTGGCCGAAGCCGTGCAGCGTCCACCGCCGGTAGACCGTCGACTTCTCGTCCATCGCCTCGTCGACACTCACCGGCAGCAGGCCCAGGTCGGCCAGGCCCTCGGCGAGCACCCGCATGCAGGTCAGGTGGACGTCCTTGAACTTCACACCCGGCCGGATGGCCTCGATGCCGGCCTGCTGTGAGGCGTAGACGATGTCGTAGACCTGGCGCTGCAGAGCGGTGAACCGGCCGTTCACCGGCACCACCCGGGTCACGTCGGCGGTGTAGAGGTTGCGGCCCTCGACGCCCATGTCCATGAGCAGCAGGTCACCCGGTCGGGTGGCGCCGTGGTTGTGGATCCAGTGCAGGATCGTGGCGTGCTCGCCGGCGCCGACGATCGAGCTGTAGCCGACGTCGTTGCCGTCGTGCCGGGCCCGGAGCGCGAAGACACCCTCCAGCAGCCGCTCCGAGACGGCGCGGTCCGCCGGCAGGATCCGAGCCACGTCCTCGAAGCCGCGTACGGTGGCGTCGATCGCGTCCTGGAGTTGGCCGATCTCCCACTCGTCCTTGACCAGCTTCATCTCCGAGATGGCGATCGCCAGCTCCCGGTCCCGGGCCGGCTTACCCTCGGTGCGGGCACCGTCGTACGGGCGGACGGCCGCGTCCACCTGGGCGTCGAACCCGCGCAGCACCCGGGTACGCCCCGGTGCCAGGTCGGCGAGGGTCGCCTCCAGGCCGGTCAGGTCGGCGGTGGGCAGGCCCAGCTCGGTCGACTTCTCACTGAGCGTGTGCCGCCGGCCCACCCACAGCTCGCCGTTGCGGCTGCGGAAGAACTCGTCGGTCTCCCGGGACGAGCGGGGCCGCATGTACAGCGTCGCGTCGTGCCCTGAGCCGTTCGGGCGCAGCACCAGCACGCTGTCCGCGTCGTGGTCGCCGGTCAGGTAGGCGAAGTCACTGCCCGGCCGGAACGGGTAGTCGGTGTCGTTGGCCCGGACCTTGTCGGTGCCGGTGGGGATCACCAGTGTCTCGCCGGGGAACGCCGCCGAGAGCGCCGCCCGCCGCTTGGCGTAGTTGGGCGTCTCCGGCCGGGGCGCCACGGGGAGCGCGGTGTCGCGCCAGCCGTGCCGCATGAACGACAGGAAAGCCTCCGGAAAGTCCGGATCGTGCGATTCCGTACCGTCCGTCGGCGTACCGTCGGTGCGTCCCTCGGTCATTGCGCCGCTCCCTCCGCTTCGTTGCTGGTCCCGACGGTACCGCGCGCCCGGTTCGCGGTTACGCCCGCTGGCAGGCAGGCGGATCGACGGACGGCTGCGACGGGCCGACAACACGCGTGGGAAGATGACCACCATGTGCGGACTTCTGGCCTTCTTCAGCGCGAACGGCAACGCCGCCGCGCACCGCGACCACATCGCCGGAGCGTTGGAATGCCTGCACCACCGCGGCCCCGACGAGACCGGGGTCGAGGTGGTCGGCGACGCCTCCGGCCGGTACGCGGACGGCGTGTTCGCCCACAAGCGGCTGGCGATCATCGACGTCGCGTCGAGCCACGAGCCGCTGCCCTACGCGAACGGCCGTTACCTGCTCACCTTCAATGGTGAGATCTACAACTACATCGAGCTGCGCGAGGAGTTGATCAGGGACTTCGGCGCCCAGTTCGCCACCGCCGGTGACGGTGAGGTGATCGTCGCGGGCTACCACTTCTGGGGCGAGCAGGTGCTCACCCGGCTGCGGGGCATGTTCGCCTTCGTCATCTGGGACCGGCAGGAGCGGCGCGCGTTCGGTGCCCGCGACTACTTCGGCATCAAGCCGATGCACTACCTGGAGACCGCCGACGGCCTCTACCTGGCGTCGGAGAAGAAGGCGCTGCTGCCGTTCGCGCACAGCAACTACCAGGGCGACGCGGGCGTCGACACGGCCAACCTGAGTCACTACCTGACCCTGCAGTACGTTCCCGAGCCCGGCACGCTGCACAAGGGCATCAGCCGGATCGGCTCCGGGGAGTACCTGAACTGGACCCCGGGCGGGCGGATCGACGTACGGCGGTGGTACCGGCCGGTGTTCCGGCCGGCACCGGTCGACGACGAGCAGAAGCTGTACCACGAGATCCGGGAGACGCTGCGGGAGAGCGTGCGCATGCACATGCGCTCCGACGTCCCGGTCGGCTCGTTCCTGTCCAGCGGCATCGACTCCACCGCGGTGGTGGCGCTGGCCCGGGAGTTCAACCCGAACATCCTCACGTTCACTGTCGGCTACGACGTACCGGGGTACTCGGAGATCGACGTCGCCCAGGAGTCGGCCCGGCACCTGGACGTCACCACCATCCCCACCAAGATCGGTCCGCAGGACATGATCGACGCGCTGCCGAAGATCGTCTGGCACCTGGACGACCCGGTGGCCGACCCGGCGCTGGTGCCGCTCTACTTCGTGGCCAAGAAGGCCGCCGAGCACGTCACGGTGGTGCTCTCCGGTGAGGGCGCCGACGAGTTCTTCGGCGGCTACACCATCTACCGGGAGCCGCTGTCGCTGGGGACCGTCAACGGTCTGCCCGGCGGGGTGCAGAAGGGCCTGCGCGCGGTCTCCAAGGCGATCCCGCAGGGGGTCAAGGGCAAGAGCTTCCTGGAGCGCGGCACCACCCCGATCGAGGAGCGCTACTACGGCAACGCCCGGATGTTCACCGAGGAGGAGAAGCAGCGCCTGATGCGGCGCTACGACCCCTCGGTGCGCTACACCGACGTCACCGCCCCGATCTACGCCGAGTGCACCGAGCTGGACGACGTCACCAAGATGCAGTACGTCGACCTCTACACGTGGCTGCGGGGCGACATCCTGGTCAAGGCCGACCGGATCTCGATGTCGCACTCACTGGAGGTGCGGGTGCCGTTCCTCGACCGTGCGGTCTTCGACGTCGCGGCGAAGATCCCGGTCGATTTGAAGCTGCCGCCGCGCTCCGACGCCACGAAGTACGCGATGCGCCAGGCATTGCAGGGTGTCGTGCCGCCGGCCATCGTCAACCGCAAGAAGCTGGGCTTCCCGACCCCCACCCGGGTCTGGTTGCGCGGCGAGATGTACGAGTGGGCCCGGCACGTGCTGAGCACCTCGGGTGCGGGCGACCTGCTCGACCTGTCGTACGCGCTGCGGCTGCTCGACGAGCACAAGCGGGAGGAGGCCGACCACTCCCGCAAGGTGTGGACGGTGTTGATCTTCTGCATCTGGCACGCCATCTTCGTGGCGAAGACCCTCGACCCGGGCATCCAGCGCAACCAGTCCGCCCTGCTCACGAAGCCGGTGGTCGGCTCCATGGTCCGCTGACCCCCAGCCCGACCCTGTTGATCAAGAGGTTTGCGTCATCCGGAGCCGTTCCGGTGACGCAAACCTCTTGATCATTAGGGGGTGGTTAGCGGCGGGCGCAGGTGACTGTGGGGAGGCCGTTCGTTCCTGTGGTGCTGGCCAGGAAGCCGAACGTCGTGGTGCCTTCCGGTGCGACTGTGCCGTTGTAGGCGACGTTCGTCGCCGTCACCGACGAGCCGGACGACGTCTGCGTGGCCCCCCAGATCTGACTGATCGACTGCCCGTTGGGCCAGGCCCAACTCGCGGTCCAGCCGGAGAACGGCGTACTGCCGTGGTTCATGATCGTGACCTCGCCCTGGAAGCCACCCTGCCAGGCGCTGCTCACCTTGTAGACCGCCATGCAGTCACCGCCCGGCGCTGGCGTGGTCGGGTTGGGCGGCGGGGTGGTCGGGTTGGGCGGCGGGGTGGTCGGGTTCGGCGGCGGGGTGGTGGGGTTCGGCGGCGGCGTGGTCGGGTCGGGCGACGGCGAACCCGTGCCCGGACCCACCCCGGTCACCTGACCGTTGCCGCCGTCGAAGGTCACGTCGGAGCAGCCGAAGAAGTTCTCCTGCGAATCCGAGCGCACCCAGCGGGAGTAGATGATGTGCCGGCCACTCTTGCCCGACGGCAGGTTGCCGCTGAAGTAGTAGTGACCGTCGTTGGTGCCGACCGCGCCGCGCTGCGGCGGGTTGGTCACCGTCAGGAACGGCTCCTCGAGGTCACTCCACGCCAGCGCCCGGGTCGGGCTCCAACTGTTCTTGGTCACGTAGAAGTAGAACGTGCCCGGGTGGTGCGCCCAGTTGCTGTACTTGAAGTCCAACCGCGCCCCGGCGGTCAGGTGGGTCAGCGGCCAGTCGGTGCGGGGCAGGTCGTAGCCGCGGTAACCGGAGTTGCCGCCGCTGCACAGTTGCCCGTCCGGGATGAAGCCGGTGGTCCGGCCGCCAGCGTCGGACCGCAGCACGCTGAACCAGTTGTAGAGCGAGTTCGCCCCGCTCTGCGCCACCGCGGCGGAGCACGCGGGATTGTTCGGCCTGATCTCACCGGTCTGGCTGCGGCCGTCCTGCCAGCACAGGTAGGTACGGCTGCCCGGGGTCATCGCCGCACCATGCGCGGCGGCCGGCTGGGGACTGGACGCCAGGGCGACAGCGCCCAGTGCGAAGGTCACGGCCGCGATGAGCAACGCGGCCGTACGGGAACGGTTCACGGGTTCTCCTGACTCGCGAGGCGCGCTGCTCGAGCCGCCCCGCCGCAATCGGGTGGGTTGTGGCCTGATCGCCCCGCTGACGTCAGCGGTGCGACGATCACGGCGACGTGCCCCGGCGGGAAACGGCCGGTGGACGAGCGCCATCGACGGTCCTGTCACGGACCGGCGCCCTCGCGTCTGACGAACCCGGCAACCGGCGGCGCCGCAGCCCTCGCACCGCCCGGTACGCGTCATCCCACCATGCCGCCCGGGTCGAGCGCAATAGGTGTTCCTCGATGTGAGAGACCGGCGTCGGTCGCCCTCAGAGCAGCTTCTCCAGCATGATCGGCAGCTCGTACTGCCGGCGTCCGGTGGCGTGGTACACGGCGTTGGCGATCGCGGCGGCCGCGCCCACCACGCCGATCTCCCCGACGCCCTTCATCCCGAGCGGGTTCACCACCTCGTCGTGCACCTCGATGGTGTCCACCACCACGTCGGGGGCGTCCGCGTTGACCGCCACCAGGTAGTCGCCGAGGCTGGCGTTGGCCCAGCGGCCCAGCCGCGGATCCATCCTGGTGGACTCCAACAGCGCCTGGCTGAGCCCCCAGAGCATGCCGCCCATCAGTTGGCTGTGCGCGGTCTTGCGGTTGAGCACCCGGCCGGGTGCGAACACCCCGACCATGCGGCGTACCCGCACCACCCCGAGGTCGGCGTCGACCGCCACCTCGGCCATCTGCGCGCCGAAGGTGTGCACCCCGTACCCGGCGTCCTGCGGTGGCGGCGTCCAGGAGCTGAGCACCTCCGCGTCCGGGATCATGCTGCGGTGCAGCAGGTCGGCGTAGGTCTCGCCGACGTCCGGCCGGTCACGCCGCACCATCCGACCGTCCTGGACCACCACCGTGCCGGGATCGGCGCCATGCAACGGCGAGTGGGCGTCGGCCACCGCGCGCCCGATCAGCTCATCGCGCAGCTGGGTCGCCGCGAGGTGTACGGCGGAGCCGACCGCGCTGGTGCCGGCGGAACCCACGGCGGCGGTGACGTTCGGCAGGTCACTGCTGCCGCCGACGAACCGTACCCGCTCCACCGGGAGGCCCAGCGCGTCCGCGGCGACCTGGGTCATCGCGGTGAAGACGCCGGTGCCGAACTCCGACACACCGGCCTCGACGACCGCCGTACCGTCGTTGTAGAGCCGGGCCCGGGCGCGCTGCGGGTTCACCGGCTGGGTGACCGGATAGAGCGCGCTGGCCATGCCGCTGCCGATCAGCCACTGACCGTCGCGCCGGGGCCGGGTGTCGCGCTCGTGCCAGCCAAACAGCTCGGCCGCTCGCTGGTAGCACTCGGGCAACCCGCTGCTGGACCACGGGTGGCCGCTCTCCGGGTCGGTCTCCGTGTAGTTGCGCAACCGCAGCTCCAGCGGGTCGATCCCGATCCGCTCCGCCAGCTCGTCCATCGCGCACTCCAACGCGAACATGCCGGTCGCCTCGCCGGGCGCCCGCGTGAAGGTGGGTGTGATGGTGTTGCCTCGGACCAGGTGGTAGATCCCCTCGTAGTTCGGGCTGACGTACGCCACCGCCGGGCTCTGCAACGACGGCTCCGCCCAGTCGTCGAAATGCGAGGTGAGCGACAGCTTGTGGTGGCGCAGCGCGGTGATGCGGCCGTCCGCGCCCGCGCCGACGGTGATCCGCTGCTCCTGCTCCTCGCGGTGCCCACAGGAGGTGAACATCTGCTCCCGGGTGAGTACCAGCCGCACCGGTCGGCCCACGTGTCGCGCGGCCAGCGCGGCCAGCGTCGGGTGGTGCCAGACCATTGCCTTGGACCCGAAGCTCCCGCCCACGGCGTGGCTGACCACCCGGATCGAGATCGGTGGCAGACCGAGCAGCTCGGCGACGGTCAACTGGACCGAGTTCGGCCCCTGGGTCGAGTCGTAGATGGTCAGCCGGTCGACGTCCTCCCAGACAGCCGTGCTGGCCGACGGCTCGATCGGGTTGTGGTGGTTGGGCGCGAAGCGGTACGTCGCGTCGACGCACACCTCCGCCTCGGCCAGCGCCTTTCCCACGTCGCCACGGGACCCTTGCCCGGGCAGCAGTCCGCCGAAGATCTTCTCAGGCACGTACGCCTGGTCGCGGGCCTGGTCGAGCAGGGTGATGGAGGGTGTGGGAGCGTACTCGATCTTGATGAGCGTGCCGGCGTGGTCGGCGCGCTCGATGGTGTCGGCGATCACGACGGCGACCGGCTGGCCGGCGTAGTGGATCGTCTCGTCCTGCATCGGGAAGAAACTCTGCCCGGGCGCGGCCAGCCCGGCCAGCGACGGAAGCAGTTTGGGCACGTTGGCGAGCCGCCCGAGGTTGCGGTGGGTGAGTACGGCCAGCACCCCGTCGGCGCGCTCGGCCTCGCCGGTGTCGATCGCGCTGATCCGGCCGCTGGCTATAGTCGCGTTGACCAGCACCGCGTGCACCAGGCCGGTTACCGGGACCTCCGCGGAGTAGCGGGAGTCGCCGCGGACCTTGGCGCGGCCGTCGACCCGGTTGAGCGTGCCGCCGATCGCCGGGCTCATGTCGTCCCCTCCCGCTGCGTCATCTGCTCCAGAGCCCGGATGATGGTCCGCCGAGCCAACTCGATCTTGAAGGCGTTCATTCCGTGCGGCACCGCCGGTGCCAGCTCCGCCTCGGCGGCCCTGCGGAACGAGTCGGTCGTCGCCGGAGCGCCGTCGAGCACCTGCTCTGCCGCCCGGGCCCGCCACGGTTTGGTGGCCACCCCGCCCAGGGCGAGCCGAACCTCGCTGATCCGGCCGCCGTCGACCGACATGGCCACGGCGACCGAGGCGAGCGCGAACTCGTACGACTCGCGGTCGCGGATCTTGATGTACCGGGACCTGGCCGCCACCGGTGTCGGTGGCAGGTCGATGCCGGTCACGAGTTCGCCGTGGGCCAGCGGGTGTTCCCGCTCGGGGGTCTGACCGGGCAGCAGGAAGAAGTCGTCGATCGGAATGCTCCGCGCGTCGCCCGGCCCCTCGGTCTGCACCACGGCGTCCAGCGCGACCAGCGCCACGGCCAGGTCGGACGGGTGGGTGGCGATGCAGTGCTCGCTGGTGCCGAGCACCGCGTGCCCCCGGTTGATGCCGTCGAGCGCGCTGCACCCGGTGCCGGGGGCGCGCTTGTTGCAGGCCGCCTCGGTGTCGCGGAAGTAGGTGCAGCGCACCCGCTGCATGAGGTTCCCCGCGAGGGTGGCCATGTTGCGCAGCTGCGGGGAGGCGCCCAGCAGCAGCGCCTCGGCGACCATCGGATAGCGCCGCACCAGCTCCGGCTCCTCGGCTACGTCGCTCATCCGGGCCAGCCCGCCGAGCCGCAACCCGCCGTCGGGCAGTTCCTCGATCCGATTCAGCGGCAGATCGTTGATGTCGACCAGACGGCGCGGCTGTTCGACGTAGATGCGCAGCAGGTCGACCTGGGTGGTGCCGCCGGCGAGGAAGGTGCTCTCGGGGTCGGCGCTCACCGTGCCGATGGCGGTGTCGACATCGGTTGCTCGGGAATAGCTAACGGGCCGCATCGCCGCCACCCTTCTCGTCGCGGACCCGGCGGATGGCCGCGCGGATGTGTGGGTACGCCGCGCAGCGGCAGATGTTGCCGCTCATCCACTCCCGGATCTCCGTGTCGTTCCCGGCGTGCCCCTCGCCCAGCAGGGCCACCGCGGACAGGATCTGCCCGGGGGTGCAGTACCCACACTGGAACGCGTCGCAGTCCAGGAAGGCCTGCTGCATCGGGTGCAGGGTGTCCCCGTCGGACAACCCCTCGATGGTGGTCACCTCGCGGTTCTCGCAGGTGATCGCCAGGGTCAGGCAGGCCAGGACGCGGCGACCGTCCACCAACACCGTGCACGCGCCGCAGGCGCCCTGGTTGCAGCCCTTCTTGGTCCCGGTCAGTTCGAGCCGGTCGCGGAGGGCGTCGAGCAGGCTGACCCGTGGCTCGATGCGAGTCCTCCGGCTCGCCCCGTTGACCTGCAGGTGGACCTCCACCTCACTGGGACCCCGGACGACCGCGTGGTCCGGATTCGGCACGGTACGCAATGCCTCGTACGACTTCACCAGCTCAGCCCCTCTCCCGATCACCTGACCATATTCTTCTCTTAAGGGCGAATTGTGGGCTTACCACGAAGGGTGTCCGGGCCGACCGCTGGACCCGGTCAAACTGCCGACGGGACGGAAGTGGGTAGCGCGTGCCGAACGTGTTCAACGAGGTGCACCGACGCTGCCAGGCCGGTGAGGCGGTCGCGTTGGCCACCGTCGTGGATACCTGGCGGTCCGCGCCACAGCCGTCCGGCGCCGCCATGCTGGTCGCCGCCGACGGCACGGTCACCGGCAGCGTCTCCGGCGGCTGTGTGGAGGCCGACGTCTACGACCGGGCCAACCGCGTGCTGCACACCGGTGTACCCGAGCTGACCCGCTACGGCGTCAGCGACGACGACGCGTACGCCGTGGGCCTGACCTGCGGCGGGGTGCTCGACGTGTTCGTGGAACGGATCGAACCCGACGCGCTGGCGCAGTTGGATGCTGTCGCCGCCGCGCGCCGCGCCGGCCGGTCGGCGGCGGTGGTCACCTGCGTCGCGGCCGATGCCGGAGACCCGCCGGGCGCGGTGCCGGTCGACCCGGCGGGACGGCTGGGCCGGCGGCGGGTCCTCACCGGCAATCAGGTGCTCGGTTCGCTCGGCGACGACCGGCTCGACGACGCCGCCAGCGCCGACGCCCTCGGGCTGCTCGCCGCCGGACGCAGCGGGATGCTCCGGTACGGGTACCACGGGCAGCGCCGCGGCGGCGGCGTCAGCCTCTTCGTGACCGCGTACGCCACCCCACCCCGAATGATCGTCTTCGGGGCGATCGACTTCGCCGCCGCGGTGGCCCGGATCGGCGCGTTCCTCGGCTACCGGGTCACCGTCTGCGACGCCCGGCCGGTCTTCACCACCGCACGGCGCTTCCCCGAGGCGGACGAGGTGGTGGTGCAGTGGCCGCACCGCTACCTGCGGACGGAGTTGGACGCCGGACGGGTCGACGGGCGGACGGTGGTGTGCGTGCTCACCCACGATCCGAGGTTCGACGTGCCGTTGCTGGAGTTGGCGCTGCGCCACCCGCTGGCGTACGTCGGTGCGATGGGCTCACGGCGCACCCACGACGAGCGGCACAAACTGCTGCGCGAGGCGGGGCTCGACGCGGCGCAACTCGCTCGGCTCGCCTCCCCGATCGGGTTGGACCTCGGCGGGCGTACACCCGAGGAGACCGCGGTCAGTGTGGCCGCGCAGATCGTCGCCGCCCGCTGGGGCGGCAGCGGTCGCCCGCTGGCGGCACTCGACGGGCCGATCCACCAGCCGGGGTAACGCCCGTCGTTGCATCGCCTTCGGTGCGCACCGGGCCGCGCGCTGTGCCAGCCTGGTGCCACGGCGATCGGCTCGGCGTGCGGCGGCCGATGGTGGTTGGCGATGACGAGAGGATCGGCATGGGATACGCGGTGGTGCTCGGCGAGGCGCTCGTCGACCTGCTCGACAGCGAGCGCGACGGGGAACGGGTCTACCGGCAGGCGATCGGCGGCGGACCGCTCAACGTCGCCGTCGGGGTGGCCCGACTCGGCGGTTCGGCACAATTCGTCGGCTCGCTCGGTGACGACGTGCTGGGTGGGCGGATCCGCGCCTTCCTGACCGCGGCCGACGTCGGGGTGGTCGGTGCGGTCACGGTGCCCGCACCGACCACGCTCGCGGTGGTCACGTACGCCGGGCCGGAACCCGACTTCCGCTTCTACGGCGAACCGGCCTCCTACGGCCTGCTCGGGCCCGACGATCTGGATCTCGCGCTGCTGGAGGGCGCCGACGTGCTCTACTGCGGCTCGATCGTGCTGCTCCAACCCGGCACGCTGGCCGCCGCCCGACGCGCCTGGTCGCTCGCCACCGGTCTGCGGGTCTTCGACCCGAACGTGCGTCCCCGACTGTTGAACGGGCCCGCCGCGTTGGAAGGGTTGCGCGAGGTGGTGGCCGAGTTCGCCGCCGGCGCACACCTGGTCAAGCTGAGCGCCGCTGACGCCGGGCTGCTCTACCCGGGTGAACCGGTCGAGGGGGTCGCGGCGTACCTGCGCGAGTTGGGGGCCGCCACGGTGGTGGTGACGCTCGGTGCGACCGGTGCGGTGCTGGCCGCGGCCGACGCCGACCCGGTCCTGGTGCCGGCACCCAAGGTCAACGCGATCGACGCCACCGGCGCCGGCGACTCGGTGATGGCCGCGCTCATCGCCGACCTGCTGCCCGACGGCGAACCAGAGAGCCCGGAAGGCTGGATCGACCGGGTGGCCTTCGCCCTGCGGGTAGCTGGCCTGGTCTGCGAATCCCCGGGCGGCGCCACCGCCATGCCCACCCGCGCCGACGTCGACCGCCGCTTCGCGGCCTGAACCGCGCTCCCGCGCTGCCCGGCGCTGTCCCGCGCTGCCGCCCTAGAGGGTGCCGTTTAGTTGGTTGTAGGCGCGGTTGGCGGCGATCAGGGCTGCGCGGGCACCGAAGGGGGCCTCGGCGGCGACCCGTTCGGGCGGCGCGCTGCCGGTGTGTGCGGCCCGGATCAGCCAGGCCAGCCGCACCAGCTCGGCGTGCTGGGCGCGGACGAAGTCGACGTCCACCGGGTCGCCGTGGCCCGGCACCACCACCGTGCGCGCGGTGGTCAGCCGCAGCAGGTCCGCGACCGCCTCCGGCCACTGCAGGGGGTACGAGTCCTCGAAGGCGGGCGGGCCGCTCTGCTCCACCAGGTCCCCGGCGACCAGCACGTCCGCGTCCGGCACATGGACCACCAGATCCGCTTCGGTGTGCCCCCGCCCCGGGTGCCGCAGCAGCACCCGCCGGCCACCGAGGTCGAGCGACGTCTCGATCTGCACGGTGTGCGTCGGGGCGAGCAGTGGGGTGTCGGCCAGCTCGGCGGCGAGCGTCGGGTGTTCGGTGCGGACTTCCTCGTACGCCTCGCGGCGCAGCCGCTCCGGCTCCGTGCGCAGAGCGACGGCGGCCAGCTCGTGGGCGTACACCGGGCGGGGCGGATCGCCGGCGAGGATGGCGTTGCCGAAGCAGTGGTCGTAGTGGTGGTGGGTGTTGACCAGCGTCAACGGACGGTCGGTGACCGCCCGGACGGCGGCGGCCAGGTCGGTGGCCTGGGCGGCCGACGAGAGCGTGTCCACCAGTAGCGCCTCGTCGTCGCCGACGACCAGCGTGACGTTGACCCGCAACAGCGGCTCGCGCAGCACGTGCACCCGGTCGGCGATCTCGACGAAGCCGGCGTTCACGACGTGCGCCCGGCGCGCTCGACGAAGCGTTGCCGGTCCACCAGGATCCGGTCCACCCGGCCCCGGGCCACCGTCTGGTCACCGTCGCTGACGGTGACCTCGAACGACAGCCGGCGATCGTCGACCGTCGCCAGCAGGGCCTGCGCCCGGACCGTCCGGCCGACCACGGTCGGCGCCAGGTGCTCCAGTTCGACGCGCGTCCCCACGGTCGTCGACCCGGGCGGCATCCCGGTCGCCGTCGCCGCGACGGTGGCCGCCTCGGCCAGCGCGAGGACCCGGGGCGTGCCCAGCACCGGTACGTCCCCCGAACCGACCGCCTGGGCGGTATCCGCGTCGGTGACGGTCATCTCGACCTGGGCGGTCAGACCCGGCGCGAAGGCCGGCTCGGGCTGCTCCTGCATGGTCGTCAGCCTAGGTGCTCGCCGAGCCTGCCGAACACGCGCCCGAGGATCCGGGCGCCGAGCGTCCCGCACCTGTGCACGGCTTCGCCGGGTGGTCCCCGTCGGTCGATGCCGCCCCCGTCGTTAACCTTGACGACGATGGCCGTCGTGACTGACCCCCAGCCCCCCGCCCGGACCGACCCGCCCGCGTCCCCGGACGGGGGTCGTCGGCGCGTCGTCGCCATGACCGTCTGGGCGGCCGCATTCCTCGCCGCGTGGCTGGCCATCGGCCTGCCCACCGACCCGGCGTACGCCTTCGTCTGGATCTGGCTGGCGACCATCGCCTGGAACAGCGAACGGCCGTGGCGCAGCCACCTGCGCTTCGCCCGGGACTGGGTGCCGGTGGTGCTGCTGTTCGTGGTGTACAACCTCTCGCGCGGCTTCGCCGACAACGGGGCCACGCCGCACGCGATGGAGTTGATCGTCGCCGACCGGTTCATGTTCGGCTGGGCCACCGGCGGTGAGGTGCCCACCGTCTGGTTACAGCAGCACCTCTACCACCCGCAGGTGCACTGGTGGGATGTCGCGGCGAGCTGGGTGTACTTCTCCCACTTCGTGGTGGCGCTGACCGCCGCCGCGGTGCTCTGGTTGCGCGACCGGCACCGCTGGGCCGCGTACATGCGGCGCTGGGGCTTCCTCTGTGCCGCCGGCCTGGTCACCTACTTCATCTACCCGGCTGCCCCGCCCTGGTGGGCGGCGCAGAACGGGCTGCTCACCGAGGTCGCCCGGATCTCGACCCGGGGTTGGAAGGCGTTCGGCATGCACGGCGCCGGCAACGTGCTCAACGCCGGCCAGATCGCCTCCAACCCGGTCGCCGCGATGCCGTCGCTGCACACGGCGTGGGCGCTGTTCGTGGTGCTGTTCTTCCTGACCGCGACCCGCCGCCGCTGGTGGCCACTGCTGCTCGCGTACCCGCTGGCGATGACCTTCACCCTGGTCTACTCGGGTGAGCACTACGTCATCGACGTGCTGGTCGGCTGGACGTACGTGGGGCTGACCTTCCTGATCGTCGGCCTGGCGGAGCGCGGCTGGGCTGCCTGGCGGGCCCGCCACCCGAGGCCCGAGGTGGAGCCGACCGCCGGGGCACTACCGCAACAGACCACCGCCCCCGACGACGCCCTCGAACCAACGGCCGCTGAACACCCGACCCCACCACAACCCGCCGACCGCTGACCCACCCCCGACCCCCACCGGTCCCCGCCCGCCCGCGCCCGTCCGCGCCCTGCCCCACCTTCACCCCGTTGATCATGAGGTTATTGCCCTCTCGCCCGGCGTGTCGGGGCAATAACCTCATGATCAACGCGGCGGGGCGGGCGGGGTGGGGTGGGGGTCAGGTGGGGTGGGGGTCAGGTTTGGTGGCGGGCGGTGTGGGCTCGGGCGTTCAGGTCGGCGGCCAAGGTCCACGCCTCTGCCAGGTCCCGGTCCTGGGCTGTGGCACCGGACCCGCCCGCGGTGTCCGCGTGCACGGAGGCCAGCCCCAGGCGGCGCTGGAGGGGCCCCTGCACCACCCGCACGCTCTGAATGCGGGCGTACGGCACGATCACCAACTGCCGCGTGAGCCGCCCGGACCGGGTGACGAACACCTGGTCGAACAGGCCCGCACCGAACGCCTCACGGCCCAGCGGATGCAGCCAACGGGTCCGGCGCGGCGGCGGGCTCAGCGCGAGCGCGTCGAGGCGTACCCCCGGAAGCACCTCGGCGACGATCATCGTCGCCGTGGGCAGGTCGCCGACCGGTAGCAGCCGGTCGGGCCGGTTGCGGTCGTCGGCCTCCGCGACGGAGTACCCGGCCACCTCCAGTCGCAGCCGCAGCCAGCCGTTCACCCGCCAGAGCAGCGGCCAGGTGGCCCGCACGGTCTGCACCCGTGCCAACGGCACGGTCTGCGCCCGGGTCTCCAGCAGGCCGTTGTGCACCCTCAGCGTGCCGTCGTCGCGGGCCAGCCGGAAGTTCCAGTCGTCGAGGACCCGGCGCGCCGGTTGCAGCAACACACCGGCCATCGCGGTCAGCGTGCTCGCCACCGCGACGAACGACCACGACCCTGCGGTGAGGAACTGCACCACGACGAAGGCCACGCCGAACGGGAGCAGGAACGACTGCGGGGTGAGCAGTTGGCTGATCAGCAGGTTCTGGTTGCGTACCACGTGCAGTGGTCGGCCCGGCGCGGTCGCCGGTGGCGCCGACCCCGGGACCGGGACCACCGTGGGCACCGCGTGGCCCGGCACGGTCGGCTGCGTCACCCGC
Source organism: Micromonospora luteifusca (assembly GCF_016907275.1). Lineage (NCBI taxonomy): Bacteria > Bacillati > Actinomycetota > Actinomycetes > Micromonosporales > Micromonosporaceae > Micromonospora > Micromonospora luteifusca. Next base: position 1,118,322 of record NZ_JAFBBP010000001.1, on the reverse strand, counting down.
CCGGCCAATGCCAGCAGCCGCTCGCGCAGCCGGGCCGCGTCGGCCACCCCGAGGTACGCCAGTGGCGCCTCGGTCTTGCCCCCGCCGACCACTTCCAGGCGCAGTTCGGCCAGGCCGGTGAGCTGGGCGAGCAGTGGCCGGACCACCTCCACGGCCTGGAGCCGCTCCAACGGGATGGCCCGGGTACGCCGCCAGAGCAGCCCTTCGTACACCCGTAGTTCGCGGCCCACCACGTGGTAGCCGGTGTTGTACCAGCTGATCACCGACAGCATGGTCGCGCCGAGCGCCAGCACCACCACCATCGCCGCGAACCAGCCGAAGCCCACCCGGGACAGCGTCGACCAGGACAAACCGACGATCACCACGAACAGGGACTTGGCACCGTGCAGTAGTGGGCTGAGCGGATGCAGTCGCTGCCGGGGCTCGGCCTCGCCGCCGCCCGGGGGCGTCGGCCACGGCGCCGCGGCGGCGGTGGGCGGCACGGGCTCGTGGGGTGCCGCGCCGGTGGGCGGCACGGGCCCGTGGGGTGCCGCGCCGGTGGGCGGCACGGGCTCGTGGAGTGCCGCGCCGATGGGTGGCACCTGCTCGTGGGGTGCCGCGCCGATGGGTGGCGCCTGCTCGTGGGGTGCCGCGCTCGCGGGTGGCACGGTGCTCGGCTCGGCGGGGCGGTCGCTCATCGGGCTGGCCCTCGGCACGGTCGGTGGTCGTCCGCGCGGGCGTTCACAGCCCCTCCGCCCGGTCCTCGCCGAGCGCGGTGAGCCGGTCGCGTAGCCGGGACGCCTCCGCCGGGCGCAGCCCGGGAACCCGGGCGTCGCTCGCCGCCGCCGCCGTGTGCAACTGCACGGTGGCGAGGTCGAACGCGCGCTCCAACGGCCCGGCGCTGACGTCGACGAACTGCATCCGCGAATACGGCACGATGGAGAGCCGGCGAACCAGCAGCCCATGCCGGACCAGCAGGTCGTTCTCCCGCTCGGCGTACCCCCAGGCCCGAACCGCGCGGACGATCGCGATGGCCCGCCACACCCCGAGCAGCAGCACGACCGCGAGGGCGAGCCCGAACAGCCAGTGGTCGCTCAACACCCACCCGACCGCCGTTCCGGCCAGCCCGATGGCGACCAGGACCGCCAGCCGGATCAGCTCCACCCAGATCAGGTCCGTGGAGATCGGCTGCCAGTGGACGGTGTTCGGCCAGGGCTCCAGCGGCCCCCGGGCCACCGGTGCGGCCGTCGAGGCGTCGGATCCGGGAGGCAGTGGGGCGCCGGGGGTGCTCACGTGTCGAGCGTAGGCGATCCCGGCACCGGAGTGACGGCACGCAGGAAGCCGCGAGCGTCCAGGAAGTCGCCGAGGCTGGTCCGGTGCTCGGCGCAGGCCCGCCAGGTCTTGCGCCGAGCGGCGTCGTGCAGACGGGGATTGTTCCACTCCAGGGCCCAGACGGCGGCGGACCGGCAACCCCGGGCTGAGCAGACCAGGGCGTCGTCGTCGGCGGGGGAGGGGATGCTCATCCCGGCCAGTCTAGGGCGGCGGGACGGAGAGGTTGAGCGCCGGGCGACCACGGGGGGAGCCGCCCGGCGACGGGGTGAATCGTACACGCGGCGGGCCGGTCCATGTGCACCCGTGATGCGCGATTCGGCTGCTGAGGACGGCGCGGCGAAAATCGGCTTCTCCCCACCTCGACACTCAGCAAGGCGTGCGAGTCTTGATACCGCATCAGCCGCGACGACCGACCAACGCTGTGGAGGACCGGTGGCCCAGCCGACCATGCCCGACGCCCCGACGCCGAACGGAGCGGCACCTTCGCCGGTGACCACACCCGCAGAGGACGCCACCCTGCTGGAGAAGGCGCTGTTCGAGATCAAACGTGTGATCGTCGGGCAGGACCGAATGGTGGAGCGGATGTTCGTCGCGCTGCTCGCCCGGGGTCACTGCCTGCTCGAAGGGGTGCCCGGGGTCGCCAAGACCCTGGCGGTGGAAACCCTCGCCAAGGTTGTCGGCGGCTCCTTCGCCCGGGTGCAGTTCACCCCGGACCTGGTGCCCGCCGACATCATGGGCACCCGGATCTACCGGCAGTCGAGCGAGAAGTTCGACGTCGAGTTGGGCCCGGTCTTCGTCAACTTCCTGCTCGCCGACGAAATCAACCGGGCTCCGGCGAAGGTGCAGTCCGCGCTGCTCGAGGTGATGAGCGAACGGCAGGTGTCCATCGGCGGCGAAAGCCACCGGGTGCCCGACCCGTTCCTGGTGATGGCCACCCAGAACCCGATCGAGCAGGAAGGCGTCTACCCGCTGCCGGAGGCGCAACGGGACCGGTTCCTCATGAAGATCGTGGTGGGCTATCCGACCGACGCGGAGGAACGCGAGATCGTCTACCGGATGGGCGTGACCGCGCCCGAGCCGACCGCGGTCTTCGACACCCCCGAGCTGATCGCCCTGCAACGCAAGGCGGACCAGGTCTTCGTGCACAACGCCCTGGTCGACTACGCGGTCCGGTTGGTGTTGGCGACCCGCGCCCCCGCCGAGCACGGCATGCCGGACGTCGCTCAACTGATCCAGTACGGGGCCAGCCCGCGTGCCTCCCTGGGCCTGGTCCGGGCGACCCGTGCCCTGGCGCTGCTGCGTGGGCGCGACTACGCCCTGCCGCAGGACGTGCAGGACATCGCGCCGGACATCCTGCGGCACCGGTTGGTGCTCAGCTACGACGCGCTCGCCGACGACGTGCCCGCCGACCACATCGTGCACCGGGTGATGTCGACCATCCCGCTCCCGGCGGTCGCGCCCCGCCAGCAGGCCACCCCGTCGACCACGCCGCCGCCGGGCGCTGGCTGGCCCGGGCAGCGGCCGTGACCTCACCCACCCCTCGTCCCGCCCCCGATCGCAGCGAGGCCGTGCTGTCCCGGCTGCAACTGCTCGTCACCCGCAAGCTCGACGGTCTGCTGCAGGGCGACTACGCCGGCCTGCTTCCCGGACCGGGCAGCGAGGCGGGCGAATCCCGGGAGTACCGCCCCGGCGACGACGTGCGTCGGATGGACTGGCCGGTCACGGCACGGACCACGACACCACACGTGCGGCGTACGGTCGCCGACCGGGAGTTGGAGACCTGGCTCGCGTTGGATCTCTCCGCCAGCCTGGACTTCGGCACCGGGCAGTGGCTCAAGCGGGAGGTCGTGGTGGCCGCCGCTGCCGCCATCACCCACCTGACCGTGCGCGGGGGTAACCGGATCGGCGCCGTGATCGGCACCGGTGGCGGCGTGTCCGTTCCGGCCCGACGCTGGCGTGGCGGAGCACCGCCGGCCGGGCCCGGGGTGCTCACCCGGCTGCCGGCCCGCTCCGGCCGCAAGGAGGCGCAGGGCCTGCTGCGGGCCGTCGCCGGCACCACCATCCAGCCCGGCCGAGGTGACCTGGGCGCCCTGATCGAGATGCTCAACCGTCCACCCCGCCGACGCGGGGTGGCCGTGGTGGTCTCGGACTTCCTCGCGCCGGCCGAGCAGTGGGCGCGGCCGATGCGCAAGCTGCGGGTCCGCCACGACGTGCTGGCGATCGAGGTGGTCGACCCGCGCGAGTTGGAGCTGCCCGACGTGGGCGTGTTGCCGGTGGTCGACCCGGAGAGCGGCGAGCTGCACGAGGTGCAGACCGCCGACCCACGGCTGCGGCAGCGCTACGCCGACGCCGCCACCGCCCAACGGGCCACGATCGCCGCCGCCCTGCGCGGCGCCGGGGCGGCCCACCTGCGTCTGCGTACCGACCGAGACTGGCTGCTGGACATGGTGCGATTCGTTGCCGCGCAGCGGCACGCGCGTACCCGGGGGACGACACGATGATCCGTTTTCTGCAACCGTGGTGGCTGCTGGCTGTGCTGCCGGTGTTCGCCCTCGCCGCGTTCTACGTCTGGCGGCAGTTGCACCGCCGGGCGTACGCGATGCGGTTCACCAATGTGGACCTGCTGCGTACGGTGGCGCCGAAGGGCCTGGGCTGGCGTCGGCACGTTCCGGCGACCGCGTTCCTGCTCTGCCTGTTGGTGCTGGCCACCGCGCTGGCCCGCCCGGCGGTGGACACCAAGGAGCCGCTGGAGCGGGCCACCGTGATGCTCGCCATCGACGTGTCGTTGTCGATGCAGGCCGACGACGTGGTGCCGAACCGGCTGGAGGCGGCCCAGGAGGCGGCCAAGCAGTTCGTCAGTGAGCTGCCGGAGAGCTACAACCTGGGTCTCGTGTCGTTCGCCAAGGCGGCCAACGTGCTGGTGCCGCCGGGCAAGGACCGGGACGCGGTGACCAGCGCCATCGACGGGCTGGTGCTGGCCGAGGCGACCGCGACCGGCGAGGCGGTGTTCACCTGCCTGGAGGCGATCCGGTCGGTGCCGGCCGACGGCGCGGCGGGTATTCCGCCGGCGCGGATCGTGCTGCTCTCCGACGGTTTCCGGACCTCGGGTCGGGCGGTGGAGGAAGCGGCGGCGGCCGCGCAGGCCGCGAACGTTCCGGTCTCCACCATCGCCTTCGGCACCGACACCGGCCAGGTGGACATCGGCGGGCAGTTGCAGCGGGTGCCGGTGGACCGAATGGCCCTCGCCGAACTCGCCGAGACCACCGAGGGTTACTTCTACGAGGCGGCTTCGGTGAGCGAGCTGAAGCAGGTCTATCAGGACATGGGCAGCTCGATCGGGTTCCGCACCGAGCCGCGTGAGGTGACCCAGTGGTACGCCGGGGTGGCGTTGCTGCTGGCGCTCTGCGCGGGCGCGTTCAGTCTGCTCTGGTCGTCGCGGATGCTGTGAAGCATCAGGGTGTCGTCAACGGATCCAGGGGCAGGCGAGCGGGGAGGACGAGCGCGGCGCGGGCCAGGGCGGGTGGCGTGGGTCGGCGGGTAACCAGGTGGAGCATGAGTCGACCCGCCACCGCTACGGCCCCGACCCGCTCCTGCGGTTCGGCGTAGGCGAGGCCCAGCCCACGGGGCAGAACGATCGGGCACCGCAGTAGGCGGCCCATCCGTACGGCTGTTTCGGCGGTGGCTGCCGCACGTGGTCGGGCGCCCAGCTCGGAGAGCCGCCGGTGCAGCGCCGCGGCAGACGTGTCGTAGGTGTACCCGATGACGTCGAGCCCGGCGAACGGCCGGCGTCCGGCACGGAGCGTCACGTCGGGCGGGGTGAGTACGGCCAGCCGGTCGACGCCGATGGGCAGCGCGCTCACGGTACCGGGTAGCCGCATCTGGTTGGCGATCGCGACGACGGCCGCGTCCAGCGAGCCCTCGCCGACCCAGTCGATCAAGCGGTCGCCATGGTCGGTGACCTGGTGCACGGTCCTTCCGGCCAGCAGTTCCTCCAGCGCCGGAAACAGCCATGGGGCGAAGCTGCCGAAGGTGCCGATCGTGAGCGTTTCGGTGCGCGCTGCCGCCCGGGTGCGATCGAAGATCTCTTCGAGGTGGGCGAGGACGTGTGCGGCCTCTGTCGCGAGGGCCCTGCCGGCCGGGGTGGGCCGCGCCCCGGTGGTGTCCCGATCGAAGAGCCGTTCGCCGACCCGCCGTTCCAGCGCCGCCAGCCGGTTGCTGGCGGCCGGCTGGCTGATCAGCAGTTCCCGCCCTGCCGCTCCGAGCGAGCCGTGTCGAGCGAGCGCCTCGACGAGCCGCAGGTCCTCGACCGATGGCGATGAGTTCATAAGCCAAGGTTATGAGCTACTCCGCCGATCCGCGATCTACCCCACGGTCCCGTCCAAGATCAGGATTGGTTCCATGACCGCTCGACGTGACATCGCCGTCATGCTGACCACGACATTCCTGACTTGGATGGGGCAGCGTACGACAGCCCTCGCGCTGCCCCTCGTGGCGCTCGCCGAGACCGACTCCACCTGGGCCACCGGGCTGGTCGGCGGGGCGGTCGGGTTGCCCATGCTCACCTCGGCCTGGTGGGCTCGCCGCATCCGGCAGCGGCTCACCACCGGCCGTGCGCTTGCCGGCGTGCTCGCCGTCCAGGTGATCGGGTTGCTGGTCGTGCCGATCGGCGCCGTGCTCGGCACCGTCGGCCCGATCCACCTGATCGCCGCAGGCCTGATCACCGGCTGTGGCACCGCGCTCAGCGGCCCGGCCCAGCGGGCGTTGCTCGCCGACATCTGCGACGGACTTGGCACCGAACTCGCCGCCCGGATGCTCGCCTGGCAGGACTTCGCCCATCGCGCCACGATGATCCTGGCGCCGCCACTGGCCGGCTGGGCGATCACCCTTGACGGCCCGTTCCGGCTGCTCTGGGCCGAGGCGCTCGGCGTCGGCCTCGGGGCGGTCGCGCTGCTGACCGTACGGGGCCGCGCCCCCGTCGCCCCGGCTGGGGCAACGACCGACGCGCCTGCCCTGCGACACGTCCTGTCCCGACACCCTGATGTACGCCGCGCCGTGATCATGGGCGGGATCGGGGGCCTCGTCTGGTTCGCCTTCACGCTGGGGCTGGCGATCCTCGGTGCCGAGACCGGTCGACCGGGTCTGCTCATCGCGGCCGGCATGACCGGGTACGGCGTTGGCTCCCTGGTCGGCGCGCTACTCGCGCCGGTGCTCGTACCCCGACTGCCGCCACTGGCGACCATCGCTGCCGGTTGGGCTGTCCTCGGTGCGACCTTCACGGCTCTGCCGCTGGTCACCGCGTCGCTGGCGTCGATCGCCTACCTGGCGGCGATCGGCGGCTTCGCCATGCCGCTCGGTATCGCGGCGCTGAACCGGTTGATCATCATTCGCACGGACGGTGCGGAACGACGAGCGGCCTTCGCCGCAGAGAGCCTGGTGCACGACGGTGCCGTGTCGTTCGGCCTGCTCGCCGGCGGAACGATCATCGGCCTGGTCGGCACGGGAACAACGCTGGTCGTCGCCGGCGTCGCGCAGATCGGCGTCGCGCTCCTCGCCGGGTCCTGGCGGGTTCCCGTACCGGCCGTTCAGTGACCGCCGCCGGCCAGCACGAAGACGATGGCCACCCAGACGGCGGCGAGGGTGAAGCCCAGCGGGGCGACGTAGCGGCTCATGGACGGCTCCGGGTGGCGGCAGGACGGTCCGCGTGCGGGGGCGGACCGCAGGGGTGGGGACGCGCACACGAAGTCGTGACCGGGCGGCTCCCGGCGACCGCCCGGAGTCGGACGGCGCGGCACACTCACCTCGGCAGGGGCCGAAGCGGTGGGGGAGCGGAGCGGGGTCAGCTCACCAGACTGAGTCGTGGCTCAGCAGGGCTGACCATCGGCCCGGCCACGACTGGGAGGATCGCTATCTCGCACAGCGATCACCTCCTGCAAGTCGGGCGGGCCGGAACGTCGATGATCGTACACCTCGGGGGCCGACGAGACGCACTCGGCCGACCGGTCGGCGACCCCTCCACCGCCCGGTTGGCGCCGCCCCCTCAGGCCACCCGCCGGCTGGCCGACCCGCACGACCGTGACCAGCACCGCGGCGAGCAGTGGCAGCCAGCAGCAGCGCGCCAGCACCCAGCCCAGGCCGTCCGGCACGGTGTGCAGCCCCGGTAGGGCGAGCCCGCTGCGGGCGGTGAGCGCGGTCACCGCGACCAGTACCGGCTGGTGGCACAGGTAGATCCGGACGGCCTGACGATTCACCTCGGTCACCGCCCGGCCCGGCAGCGGCCGGGCCAGCAGCCGTTCCAGGACCGGCGATGCGAGCAGCCCCAGCCCGACCTGGGTGACCGCCAGCGCCACGACCAGCAGCGAGGGCGGGTTCAGGTTGGACACACCGGCTCCGGGCACTCCGACGGCACTCACCGGGTAGCCCACCGCCAGCAGCGCCGTCAGCACGACGGCCCCGCCGACCGCGAGGGCGCCCGCCGCCCGTCGCCCGACCAACTGCCCGTCGGCGTGCGCCACACCCAGCAGGTACGGCACCGACCAGGCCGCCACGACGGTGACCGGTGGCAGGTGGGTCCCGGCCGGCAGGAGTCGCAGGGCCAGGTCGACCGCGGCGACCACGGCCACCGCCGGTGCGACGCAGCGCGCCACCCCCCATCGGCGTACGGCGGAACGCAGCGGACCGGTCACCGCGACCAGGAACACCAGCGGCAACAGGAACCACAAGGGACTGACCGCGAGCCGCAGCGCGACGGCCAGCGTGTCGTCGGGCGTCCCGGCGACGGTGGCGGCGAGCAGCACCGCGGCGCCCACCCCCAGCAGCGCCACCGTCGGCAGCAGCAACCGGCGCAGCCGACGGGCCAACCAACCGCCCGGACCGCCCTGGTGACGGGCCAGCGACCGGGTCGAGGAGAACCCGGCGGTGAAGAAGAACAACCCGAGCGTCTGCAACACCCAGGTCACCGGGGCCAGCCCGGGCAACGTGGTCAGCGGGCTGGCCTGGTGCAGCCCACCGTCGCCGGTCAGCACCAACCCGGTGACCAGCCAGTGCCCCAACACCACCCCGGCAATGGCGTACGCCCGCAGCGCGTCGACGGTACGGTCCCGGTTCACCGGGCGTCTCCGACCCGGTCGGCGTCGACGCTGCCCAGCACGACCGCCGCCAACGCCACGAGCGTGGCGCTGCCGGTCGTGAGATAGCTGTCGTGCCCGGCCACCCCGCCCACCGGCAGGGGGCGGGCGCCGAACGCCGGGTCGCCGGGGCGACGGCCGAAGCCGAGGCCGGGCAGCCGCACCGGTGGCACCCAGCGGATCCAGTCGCTCGGTGCCTCGGCCGCCCAGAACCGCCGCCCGCCGGGCAGATCCGCCGCACGCTGCACCCCGGCGCCCACACCGCCGAGGCTGACCACGTCGGTGACCTGGGCCGGGGCGTCCGCCGCCGCCAGGGACACCACCAGCGACCCGTAGCTGTGCCCGACCAGCGTGATCGTCGCCGTCGGACGCCGCTCGGCGAGTTCCCGCAGCAGCACGGCAAGCCCGGCCGCGCCCCGCCGGGCGCTGACGCCGCCGGCAGCCGTCCACGCCCCGTCGGGCGGGTCGTAGCCGAGCCAGGCCAGCACCGCGACCCCCGCCGTCGGGTCGGTCGCCCGCAACTCCTGGTAGAGCTGCCCGGCCTGCACCGCCGGGGCCCGGCGGGCCACCCCGCCCAACCCGCGGTCGAAGTCGGCCAGGGTGCTGCCCACCCCCGGCACCAGTACCGCTATCCGATCCGCTCCGGCCAGGTCGCCGAGCACCTCGACCGCCCGGCCGTCGCCACGCGGGTCGAACATCAGGAAGCGACGCCCGTCGGCGGCCCAGTCCGCGTACGGGGGGCCGGCCGCGCGCATCGCCGCCTCGGTGACCGGGTACGCCTCGACGAACCCGGCCGCCGCGACCGGCTCGGGTCGGGTCGGCAGAACCAGGTTCACGCCGAGCAGCGCGGCCAACGCCAGACGGCTGGCACCTCGTCGTCGCATCTTGTGCTCCCTCCGGAATGGTGTCCGGAGGCACAGTGCGCGAGTGGGCGGTGCTCGGTCGTCGTCCCAGGGAGCCGTTTGCCGGCTGGCTCCACGGGGTTACTCGCCGGCGGCCACCAGACCCGTCTCGTACGCCAGCACCACGGCCTGGGCCCGGTCGCGCAGCCCCAGCTTGGCCAGGATCCGCCCGACGTGCGTCTTGACGGTCTGCTCGGCGACCACCAGGTCACCCGCGATCTCGGCGTTGTTGCGGCCCCGGGCGATCAACCGCAGCACCTCGGTCTCGCGCGGAGTGAGCCCGGCCAGGTCGGTGGGGCGCGGCCGGCGGCGGTCCGGGCGGGCCGCGAACTCGGCGATCAGCCGGCGGGTGACCGCCGGGGCGAGCAGCGCCTCCCCGGCCGCCACCACCCGGACCGCCTGCACCAGCTCGGCCGCCGGGGCGTCCTTGAGCAGGAAGCCGCTGGCCCCGGCGCGCAGCGCCTCGTACACGTAGTCGTCCAGGTCGAAGGTGGTGAGGATGAGCACCCGGGGCCGCTGCGCCGACCGGTCTCCGAGCAGCTTGCGGGTGGCCTCCAGCCCGTCCATGACCGGCATCCGCACGTCCATCAGCACCACGTCCGGATCGAGGTGGCGAGCGGCGTCGACGGCCTGCGCGCCGTCGGCGGCGTCCCCCACCACCAGCAGGTCCGGTTGGGCGGCGAGCAGCGCGCCGAAGCCCTGCCGGACCATCGCCTGGTCGTCGGCGATCAGCACCCGGATCATCGGTCCCCGCCCTCCACGTCGTACGGCAGCTCGGCCGCCACCGCGTAACCCCCGTCGGGCAGTTGCCCGGCGGTGAACGTACCGCCCAGCGAGGTGGCCCGTTCCCGCATGCCGGTCAGCCCGTGCCCGGCGCCGGCCTCGCTGTGCGGGGCGCGCACGTCGTCGGGAGGCGCGTTCTGCACGCGTACCGTCAGGGTCGACCGGCCGGGGCGGACGGTGACGCGCACCGCGGCGCCGGCCGCGTGCCGGGCCGCGTTGGCCAGGCCCTCCTGCACGATGCGGTACGCGGCCAGCCCGACCGGCGCGGGCACCTGCCCGTCGTCCGCCGGCCCGGCGTCCAGGGTCACCGGCAGGCCGGCCCGGCGTGCCGTGTCCACCATCGCGCCCAGGTCGGCCAGGTCGGGCTGCGGGGCGATCTGCGGGCCGGCGGACTCGCTGCGCAGCACCCCCAACAACCGTCGCATGTCGGTCAGCGCGTCGCGGGCCGAGCCGGCGATGGCGACGAACTCGGCGGCTGCCGGCGCGGACACGTCGGTCAGCCGGTACGGCGCGGTCTCGGCCTGCACGGCGATCAGCGACATGTGGTGCGCCACCACGTCGTGCATCTCCCGGGCGATCCGGGTGCGTTCCTCCAGCACCGCCCGGCGCTCCTGCTCCCGCTCACTCAGCTCGGTCTGCGCGGCCAGCGCCCGCCGGGACAGGCGGTTGCGCCGGATCAGGTCGCCGACGATCGCCAGCGCGCCGAGCAGCGCCAGGACGGCGGCCCGGTTCTCGGCGTCGACCAGAGTGAGCACCGGCACCGTGCTGATGGTCACCAGCCACCCCAGCACCGGCCGATCGACCCGCGCGAAGACCACCGCCGCCACCACGACCGACCCGAGCGCCAGTGGTGGGGTCCACGGCCAGGCCTGGTCGTCCGGCGCGTTGAACGTGCACACCAGCAGGGCCAGCAAGCCCAGCCGCCAGGCCAGCAGAGGACGCCGGGGCAGCGCCAGCAGCGGCGCCACCGTCATCGCCGCGAACAGGAGCGCGATCGGCGGCGGCAGGCCCCAGTTGCTCTCCACGGTCAGCGTGATCCAGAAGAGGCCGAGCGCGGCGAGCAGCCCGGCCGGGGCGGCGTAACGGGCCAGTCGGGGCCAGCGGGCCAGCAGTGGCCGTTCGGGCCGGGCGTCCGGGCCCAGGAGGGTCTGCCGCAGGGCCCGCAGGGCCACAACGATCGGTTGCCGGTTCACCACCGGGAGGCTACGGGCCGGCACCCTCACCGGGCGTGCCACCAGGGGTTGATCCCGGTGTCGTACCCCAGTGTGACGCGACTCCCGTTAGCGCTTACCTGCCGGTAGCGCCTAGGCTCCGACGCGTTCGTGCTGACCATTCGCAAGGGGGAACAGTGGCCCGTACCGTGCTGGTGACCGGGGGCAACCGGGGAATCGGCCTGGCCATCGCGCAGGCCTTCGCCAAGCAGGGCGACCGGGTGGCGGTCACCCACCGCAGCGGCGAGGCACCCGACGGGCTGTTCGGCGTACGCGCCGACGTCACCGACGCCGCCTCGATCGACGCCGCGTTCGCCGCCGTCGAGGCCGAGCTGGGGCCGGTCGAGGTACTGGTCGCCAACGCCGGCATGACCGCCGACACGCTGCTGCTGCGCATGTCCGAGGAGCAGTTCACCAACGTGGTGGACACCAACCTCACCGGTGCGTTCCGGGTCGCGAAGCGGGCCTCCGGCAAGATGCTCCGCGCCAAGTGGGGCCGCATGATCTTCATCTCCTCGGTGGTCGGCCTCGCCGGCGGCGCCGGGCAGGTCAACTACGCCGCCAGCAAGGCCGGCCTCGTCGGCGTCGCCCGCTCGATCACTCGAGAGTTGGGCAGCCGCAACATCACCGCGAACGTGGTGGCGCCCGGCTTCATCGACACGGACATGACCGCCGGCCTCTCCGACGACCGCAAGGCGGAGATCCTCAAGTCCATCCCGGCCGGCCGGATGGCCAGCCCGGAGGAGGTCGCCGCCGTGGTCACCTGGCTGGCCTCCGACAGCGCCGGATACGTCTCCGGCGCCGTCATCCCGGTCGACGGCGGCCTCGGCATGGGCCACTAACCCTTTTGACTACGGAGGAAATCTGCGATGTCCGGACTGCTCGCCGGTAAGCGACTGCTCGTCACCGGTGTCATCACCGACGCCTCGATCGCCTTCTCGGTGGCGAAGCTCGCTCAGGAGAATGGCGCGCAGGTCGTGCTCACCGGCTACGGCCGACTCTCCCTGGTCGAGCGGATCGCCAAGCGGCTGCCCGAGCCGGCGCCGGTCATCGAGGTGGACGTCACCAACACCGAGCACCTGGCCGGCCTCGCCGACCGGGTACGCGAACACGTCGACGGAATCGACGGTGTCGTGCACTCGATCGGCTTCGCCCCGCAGAGCTGCCTGGGCGGCGGTTTCCTCGACGCGCCCTGGGAGGACGTGGCGACCGCCCTGCACGTCTCCACCTTCTCGTACAAGTCGCTGGCCATGGCGGCGCTGCCGCTGATGTCGCCCGGCGGCGCGGTGGTCGGCCTGACCTTCGACGCGACGAAGGCATGGCCGGTCTACGACTGGATGGGCGTGGCCAAGGCCGGCCTGGAGTCCGCGTCCCGCTACCTGGCGCTGCACCTGGGCAAGCAGGGCATCCGCAGCAACCTGGTCGCCGCCGGGCCGCTGCGGACCATCGCCGCGAAGTCGATCCCCGGCTTCGACCAGTTCGAGGACGCCTGGGCCGAGCGTGCCCCGCTGGGCTGGAGCCTCACCGACCAGGAGCCCGCCGCGCGGGCCTGCCTGGCGCTGCTCTCCGACTGGTTCCCGGCCACCACCGGCGAGATCGTCCACGTCGACGGCGGCTACCACGCCATCGGCTCCTGACGTCCCCTGGTGCTCGACCGGCGACGCTCCCGACCGCGGTCCGCGTGATCTACGCGTCCGGACCAGGGGGCGTCGCCGGGTGGTCCCGGCCGACCGGCAAGAATGAGCCCATGTCGTACGACGCGGTGGTGCTGGTGTCCTTCGGCGGGCCGGAACGGCCCGAGGACGTGATGCCGTTCCTGCAGAACGTGACCCGGGGTCGGGGCGTGCCGCCGGAGCGGCTGGCCGAGGTGGCTGAGCACTACCAGCACTTCGGCGGGGTGTCCCCGATCAACGAGCAGAACCGCGAGCTGCTGGCCGCCGTCCGCGCGGACTTCGCCGCGCACGGCCTCGACCTGCCCGTCTACTGGGGCAACCGCAACTGGGACCCGATGCTCGCCGACACCGTGACCCAGATGCGCGACGACGGGGTCACCCGGGCGTTGGCCTTCGTCACCAGCGCGTACGGCGGCTACTCGTCCTGCCGGCAGTACCAGGAGGACATCGCCGCCGCGCGGGCCGCAGTCGGCCCGGACGCCCCGGTGATCGAGAAGCTGCGCCAGTTCTGGGACCACCCCGGCTTCGTCGACCCGCACATCGACGCGGTGCGGGCGGCCCTGAGCCAACTCGACGCGGCGAAACGGGACACCACCCGGCTGGTCTTCACCGCCCACTCCATCCCCACCTCCATGGCGGCCAACGCCGGCCCGCACGGCGGCCGGTACGAGGCGCAGCTGCGCGAGACCGCCCGGCTCGTCGCCGCGGCCGCCGCCCCCGACCTGGCGTACGACCTGGTCTGGCAGAGCCGCTCCGGCCCGCCGCAGATGCCGTGGCTGGAACCGGACATCAACGACCACCTGGCCAGCCTCGCGCAGGGCGGCACCACCGGCGTCGTGGTCAGCCCGATCGGGTTCGTCTCCGACCATCTGGAGGTCGTGTGGGACCTGGACACCGAGGCGCTGGAGACGGCCAAGCAGCTCGGCCTGGACTTCGTACGGGCCGCCACCCCGGGCACCGACCCGCGCTTCGTGACCATGGTGCGTGAGCTGGTCACCGAGCGAACCGACCCGGACGGTGCGCAGCTGCGCCGCCGCCTCGGCGAGCTGCCCATGTGGGACACCTGCCCCACCGTCTGTTGCGTGCCGACCCGACGCCCCTGACCTCTGAGGATCATCATGCATGACCGTAAGCCCGTGCAGAGTTGGCTGACCGACATGGACGGCGTGCTGGTGCACGAGGGCCAGCCGGTGCCCGGCGCACCGGAGTTCATCAACCGGATGCGCGCCTCCGGCAAGCCGTTCCTGGTGCTGACCAACAACTCGATCTACACCCCGCGTGACCTGACCGCCCGGCTGAGCCGGATGGGGCTCGACGTGCCGGAAGAGGCGATCTGGTCGTCCGCGCTGGCGACCGGCCAGTTCCTCGCCGACCAGCGGCCGGGCGGCACCGCGTACGTGATCGGTGAGGCCGGACTGACGACGGCGCTGCACGCGGTCGGCTACGTGCTCACCGACTTCGCCCCGGACTACGTGGTGCTCGGCGAGACCCGCACCTACAGCTTCGAGGCGATCACCAAGGCGGTCCGCCTGATCAACGACGGAGCCCGGTTCATCTGCACCAACCCCGACGTCACCGGCCCGTCCGTGGAGGGCGCCCTGCCCGCCGCCGGCTCGGTCGCCGCCATGATCTCCAAGGCGACCGGAGTGGAGCCGTACTTCGTCGGCAAGCCCAACCCGATGATGATGCGCTCGGCACTCAACACGATCAACGCGCACTCGGAGAGCACCGCGATGATCGGTGACCGGATGGACACCGACATCCTGTGCGGCCTGGAGGCCGGGCTGGAGACCATCCTGGTGCTCACCGGGATCAGCAGCCGCACCGAGGCGGAGCGGTACCCGTACCGTCCGTCCCGGATCATCAACTCGGTCGCGGACCTGCTCGACGAGGTCTGACGCGCCCGGCCCTGGGTCCATGCTGGCCGCTGGCCGCTGGCCGCTGGCCGCTGGCCGCTGGCCGCTGGCCGCTGGTCGCGCCGCTGATCACGCTGTAACCAGGATGTAGTGGTAACCCCAGATTGGGAGGCCACTACATCCTGGATCGAGCACGATCATGCGGGGGACAGCCGACTCTGCCGCGGCACGGCACAACGCGGCGCGGTGTGCGCGGTGTGGCGTGCTGCGGCACGGCGTGGTGTGTGCGGGGTGTGGCGCGGCGCGGTGTGCGCGCTGCGGTGTGCGTGGCGTGGCGGGTGTGTCAGGGGCGCAGCGGGGCGTTGCAGGCGGCCACCAGCGCTTGGCGGCAGGCCGTGGTGAGTGGGCGCAGGGCCGCGTCCCGTTGCTGTGCCTCGTAGTTGTTGATCGCGCCGCCGGGAGCGGCGTGCCCGGCCAACGCGAGCACCCGGTCGAGCACCGCGGCACGGGCGAAGAGCCGGCGGGCTCGCGGGTCGAAGCCCGGTGGCAGGTCGGTGGCGCCGTCCGGGCGGCGCAGCGCAGCAAGCGCACCGGCCAGCTCGGGCCGCCACTGGGCCACGTCGAGACGGGTCAGGGCGGCGGTCGTCTCGGCCAGCGCGGCGGCCAGCTCGGCCTCCGCCTCGGCCGCGCCGGGCAGCGAGAGTGAGGCGGCGGGCGCGTTGGCCGGCAGCGGGTAGACCCGCCAGAGCACCGTCTCGAAGCAGTCTCCCGAGCCGGAGGTGTGCAGCCGTACCTGGGGAATCAAACCGAGCCCACCCGCGACCACCGCCTCGCCGGCGACCAGCGCCGCACCGGCGAAGTCGCCCGGGCCGGGCAGCCCTCTGGGGTCGCCCGGCGCCGGCAGCACGAGGCGGATGTCGTCCGGGGAGAGCTTGGCCAGGGTGGGCAGCGCGGCACTCAGCGGGACGTCGGTCCAGGTGCCGGGGGCGTCCGCAACAAGATGCTCCTCGTCGCCGGCGATGGCGTCGGCGACCTCGTCGTACGGCACCAAGCCGGCGCGCCACGCGCGCACCCAGGCAACGAACCGGCTCGACCGGCGCGGCGTGAGTGTGGCCGCGCCCGTTGCGGGGGTGGACATGCCGAAAGGGTACGTGGTCACGACCGGCCCTGTCTCGACTGCCGCTCCGGTCGCCCGGCCTGCCCCGAACTGCCCCCTTCGCCCTGAATCCGGCCGCCCGCGTCGCCCCGTGGGTGCGGCGGTGTGTCGGGGGCGGGGGCCGTGGTGCGGGGGTTAGCGTGATCGTCATGGCTGGGCGATACGGCGAGGACGTGTTGGCGGGGGACTGGCGGCGGCGGAAGGTCACCCCCGAGGTGGACGCCGAACCGGATCTCGTCGTGGAGGATGCCGACTCCGGGTTCTGCGGAGCGGTGGTGGGCTTCGAGGCCGGCGCCGTGGTTCTGGAGGATCGGCATGGCCGACGGCGCAACTTCCCGCTGCTCCCGGCGGCGTTCCTGCTCGACGGTCGACCGGTGACGTTGCGCCGCCCGACCCGCCCGTCGGTGCCGGCGGCCCGTCGGCGGACCGCCTCTGGTTCGGTAGCCGTGGACAACGTCCGTGCCCAGGTGGCCAAGGCCAGCCGGATCTGGGTGGAAGGCATCCACGACGCCGCGCTGGTCGAGCGGATCTGGGGTGACGACCTGCGCATCGAGGGCGTGGTCGTGGAGCCGTTGGACGGCATCGATGCCCTCGACGCCGAGGTACGCGACTTCGGCCCCGGTCCGACCCGACGCCTTGGCGTGCTCGTCGACCACCTCGTGCCGGGCAGCAAGGAGAGCCGGATCGTGGCTCGCGTGAACTCGCCCTACGTGCTGGTGACCGGACACCCCTACGTGGATGTCTGGCAGGCGGTCAAGCCGGCGGCGCTGGGCATCGCGGCGTGGCCGGTGGTGCCGCCGGGGCAGCCGTGGAAGGAGGGGGTCTGCGCGGCCCTCGGGGTTGCCGAGCCGGCCGACATGTGGCGGCACATCCTGTCCCGGGTGAACAGCTTCGCCGACGTGGAGACACCCTTGATCAACGCCATGGAACGCTTGATCGACTTCGTCACCGAGCCCGCCTGACCCGCCGAGCCCGCCGCGCCCGCCCCGTCCGCCGCACCCGCCTCCCCGTGCGTTGTGCGGAGGCGGGCGGGAGCGCGGGTGTCCCGCACCGGACGGGGGGACGCGTGCCTCAGGGCTCCTGGTCGGGGGTGCGGGTGTGGACGAACGTCGCGATGTCCAGAGCGACCGCCCTGCCCTGCTCGTCGCGTCGTACCGTGAGGATCTCGCCGTCCTGGTCGCCCTTTCGCCCCCGCCACCGGTCCGGGCCTTCGGCGACGAAGCGGAGGTCCGGCGCGCCGACCGGGCCGGCGTGCAGATCTCCGGCGGGGTCTGCGGTCACCTCGATCTCGGTGCCCATCCACCACCAGCGGCCGGTCAGCTCGGCCAGTTCGGCGGGCGGGGCGGTGGCGGCCGGTCGCCATGGGGTGACCGGTGCGGGTTCGCGGTCCAGCACCAGGGTGAGCAGTTGCCGGCCGAGCGCGCCGAGGTGGCCGGTGCGCAGGCCGTACGAGTTGGCGAAGCCGACCACGGCGGTGCGGGTGGGCCGGTGCACGGCCAACGAGGCGATGTAGCCGGGCATTGATCCGCCGTGCCCGGCGTACACCCGGTTTCCTTCCCGGAAGAGTTCCACCCCGAGACCGTGCCCGTGGGTCCAGGCCTCCAGGTCGCTGATCACCACGGGTGAGCACATCTCGGTCACCGTCTCGGGGGCCAGCACCGACGGGTCGGGGTCGGCCAGGAACGCGGCCCATCGACCCAGGTCCTCGATCGTCGACCAGAGCTGCCCGGCGGGAGCCATCGCACCGGTGTCGGTACGGGGTTCCTCGCGCAGCGTGTCGTGCCAGGGGTGTACGACGTAGCCGCGGGCGTACGGCTCGGTGGCCGCGTACGTGGTGCGGCGCATTCCCAGCGGGCTGAGGAGCCGTTCGTTGAGCAGGTCGGCCCAGGGCATCCCGCTGAGTCGTTCGAGCAACCCGCCGAGCAGCGCGTACGCCAGATTGGAGTAGTGGTAGGTGCGGTGCGGCGGGTAGGCGATCATGTCGGCGGTCAGGCCGGCGAGCAGGGTGGTCAGGTCGACGCCCGCCGTCCGCTCCCACCAGTCGCCCTCGGGTTCACGCTGGATGCCGCTGGCGTGCCCGAGCATCTGGCGCAGGGTGACCGCGCCCAGCCCGGTGCCCGGTAGGTGTCGTTCGAGTGGGTCGTCCAGGGCCAGCCGTCCGGCGTCGCGCATCTGCATGATCAGGGTGGCGGTCATCGTCTTGCTGATCGAGCCCAGCCGGTACTGCAGGTCGACGTCCGGGCGTGGGTGCTCGCCGGCGGCGGCGAGATGCGCCAGTGCGCCGTCGCGGACCACGCCCAGCACCAGCGACGGGGCGCGGCCGTCGAGCTGCGCCTGGGCGACCTGGGTGTCGATCTGGCGGGCGGTCTCGGGCAGCAGGGTCAACGGGATCTCCTCGGGTCGGGCCGCCGAATCGTGGTGTTTTGGAAGGCCGAAAAGGGCTTCGCCGAGCCTACTGATCTTTGTGGGGAGGCCGCGCGTGCATTTGCGTGTCACGATCGTGGTGTGGACGCCGTGGTGTGGATCGTGTTGGGTGTGTTGCTGGCGGTCGCCGAGATTTTCACGACGACGCTCTTTCTGATCCTGTTCGGGGTCGGCGCGTTCGCTGCTGCCGGTGCTGCGGCACTTGGCGCGCCGGTGGCCGTGCAGGCGTTGGTCTTCGCGGTGGTATCGGCGTTGAGTCTGGTGGTGGCCCGGCCGGTCATCCGCCGGCACCGCCGGTCCGCGCTGGAGAGCGGCGAACAGCCGTTCGGCGTCGAGGCGATCGAGGGCTCCACGGCGCTGGTGCTGGAACGAGTGGACGCCGAGCACGGTCTCGTCAAGATTGACGGGGAGCTGTGGAGCGCCCGCTCGTACGACACGACGCAGAGTTTTGTACCCGGTCAGCGGGTTCGGGTGATAAAGGTCCGGGGCGCGACAGCCCTGGTGTGGCAGGACGATATTTCTTCCGCCGGTGAGCTGCCGGAAGCGAGAGGGTGAACGGGATGACCTTAATCGGGGTGCTGGTGATCGCGGTGGCGTTGATCGCCGTGATAACGCTCGCCAAGGCGGTGCGGATCGTGCCGCAGCAACGCCAGGACGTGGTGGAACGGCTCGGCAAGTACAAGCGCACCCTCAGCCCCGGCCTCAACCTGCTGGTGCCGTTCATCGACGCGGTCCGCACCAAGGTCGACATGCGGGAGCAGGTGGTCAGCTTCCCGCCGCAGCCGGTGATCACCTCGGACAACCTCGTGGTCTCGATCGACACGGTGCTCTACTTCAAGGTGGTCGACTCGGTCCGGGCGACCTACGAGATCTCCAGCTTCCTGCAGGCCATCGAGCAGCTGACCGTCACCACGCTGCGTAACGTGATCGGTTCGCTCGATCTGGAGCGCGCGCTGACCAGCCGGGACGAGATCAACCGGCACCTCTCGGGTGTGCTGGACGAGACCACCGGCCGCTGGGGCATCAAGGTGACCCGGGTCGAGATCAAGGCGATCGAGCCGCCGGCCAGCATCCGTGACTCGATGGAGAAGCAGATGCGCGCCGAACGGGACCGCCGTGCGGCGATCCTCACCGCCGAGGGCCACAAGCAGTCGGTGATCCTCACCGCCGAGGGTGACAAGCAGTCGGCGGTGTTGCGGGCCGACGGTGACCGGCAGGCCCGGATCCTGCAGGCCGAGGGTCAGGCGAAGGCGATCCGGACGGTCTTCGACGCGATCCACCAGGCGAACCCGAGCCAGAAGGTGCTCGCCTACCAGTACCTGCAGGCACTGCCGCAGATCGCCCAGGGCAGCGCCAACAAGGTCTGGATCATCCCGGCCGAGCTGACCAAGGCCCTGGAGGGGATGGGCGGCGCGCTCGGTGGGCTGAGCCAGATGGTGGGGGACCTTCCCTCGCCGGAGGCGGCCGACCACGCGAGCCAGGTGGAGCGCGAGGCCGCGGAGGCGGCGCAGGCCGCGGCGGACGCCGCCCAGCAGATCCACGACGAGGTACGCGTCGCCGAGGCGCAGGCCGCCGGCGGCAACAAGCCGCAGGGGCTGCCCGCGCCGGAGCCGGTGTCCCCGGCCACTCTGACCGAAGACCCGGCCGACCAGCGCGAGCGCGGCTGATCCAGTACGCCGGCCGACCAGCCGGATAAAAGCGAGAAAGACTCATGGGGCGCTCCGACGCCTGCCACGATCGGTCCTAGGACGGGTGGTGACCAGGCAATCGGGGCGCCCCGGCGCGTCTCGCACCACTCGTGGACAAGCGAGGTGACGCATGAAGGATCCGGCGAATCGGATGTGGTCCTCGGCCCCGGTGCCCGGCGCACACGACCCGGTAGCCCCGCTGGGCTCCCGGAGCAGCGGTGGCGGGTTCGGCGTACTGCCGTTCGTCGGCGAGCCGACCCCCGCCGGTCCGGCCACGAACGCCAGCTGGGCCTGGTCGGTGCGTCGGTTCGCGCGGGCGGCCGTGTGGCTGCTGCCCGCGTACGCCATCCTTTACGGCGCGGTGGCGATGGCCAGTGACGGAGGGGTGGGCAACGACCCCTACCCCGCCGACGGCCAGGCGGTGTACCTGATCGGTTGGGTGGCGGCGGTCTGGCTCGGCCTGCTCGCGCTGCTGGCCCTCACCGGGCTGCTGGCCGCGACTCGCAGCCGCCGGGTGGCCGCCGCCGGGCTGCTGGTCAGCATCGCCGGCACTGTGCTGATGCTGCCCTTCGCCGGGCTCGCCGAGCAGACGCCGGTCTTCGGCACCACCGCGCGGTCGCTGGTCCTGCTCGGCGCGACGTTCTACAGCGTGGGCTGGTTCCTCACCGGGTGGGCGGTGGCCCGCTCGGGCACCTTCAGCCTCGGCGACGGAGTCATGCTGATCATCGCCGCGCCACTTCTCGGCCTGGGAGGCGCCCTGATCGGGTCGCTGCAGACGTTCGGCGCGATCTTCGTACTGGTTGCCGGCATCGGCATCGGCTACCGCTCCGGCCGCCTGATGCCCCGCGAAACCGCCCGAGACGCAGCCGCCGCCAGCCTAAATACCCCAAACCCCTAACCGCCCGGCCCCCGGCCTCTCCCGGTCCGCCCGGCTGCCCTCGGCCCGTTGATCATGAGGTTATTGCCCTTCGCCTCGGCGTGTCGTGACAATAACCTCATGATCAACAGCGCGGGGCGGGGGCGCGGGGCGCGGGGCGCGGGGCGGGGGCGGGGTGCCGGGGTTGGTGGGTTGGGCTGGGTGGGGGCTGGTGGGGGGCCGTGAAGTTGCTGACAATTGGGCTGCGGGGGTGGTCGGTTGGCGGCTTTCGTGGCAATCCTGGGGAGCATGGCCGCCCCCCGCTCGCCGCTGTCGCGGCTGTTCACCGTGCTGCTCGCCGGCTTGCTGGCCGGGCTCGCCCTGGCAGTCGCCGCACTGCCGGGCAACCTGCTGCTCGGGTTCACCGCCCGCTCGGCGCTCGCGTCGTACGCCTCGTTGCCCGCCTCGCTGCGCACCCCGGCCACGCCGCAGCGCTCGTACCTCTACGCCAACGACGGCAAGACGCTGATCACGACCTTCTACGACGTGAACCGCACCGACGTCGCGTTGGCGGACATCGCACCGGTGATGCGGCAGGCAATCGTGGCGGCCGAGGATCGGCGCTTCTACGACCACGGTGGCGCGGACCTGCGCGGCCTCGCCCGGGCACTGGTGGCCAATGTCAAGGGCGGCGGCACCGAGCAGGGCGGCTCGACGTTGACCATGCAGTACGTCCGTAACGTCCTCAAGACCGACCCCACCCGCACCGCCGAGGAGCGCGCCGCCGCGACGGACCCCACCGTCGGCCGCAAGATCCAGGAGATCCGGTACGCGAGTGCGCTGGACAAGAGCCTCGGCAAGGACGAGATCCTCGACCGGTACCTGAACATCGCGTACTTCGGCTCCGGGGCGTACGGGATCGCGGCGGCCAGCCAGCGGTACTTCGGCAAACCGCCGGCGCAGCTGACCCTCGCCGAGTCGGCCCTGCTCGCCGGCCTGGTGCAGTCTCCGGACGCGTACAGCCCGATCAGCGGCGACAAGGACGAGGCGCTGACCCGTCGGTCGTACGTGCTGGACTCGATGGTCGCCACCGGCGCGATCACCGCCGCGCAGGCCGCCCAGGCCAAGGCGGAGCCGCTGACCCTGCATCCGACCGCCCAGCCCAACGGCTGCACCGCCGTCTCCCAGGGCCATGACGACTGGGGCTACTTCTGCGACTACCTGCGCCGGTGGTGGGTGACCCAGCCGGCCTTCGGGGCGACCGTCGCGGAGCGCGAGCAGGCGCTGCGCTCGGGTGGCTACACCGTGGTCACCTCGCTGGACCCGAAGGTCCAGGCCACCGCGCAGCAGCAGGCCACCAAGGTCTACTCCTACGACAACAAGCGCGCCCTGCCGATCGCGGCGGTCCAGCCGGGCACCGGGCAGGTGTTGGCGATGGCGGTCAACCGGCACTACAGCCTGGACGGCAACCCGGCCGGGCAGGCCAACTACCCGAACACCGTCAACCCGCTGATCTCCGGCGGGACGAGCGTCGACGGGTACCAGGCGGGTTCGACGTTCAAACTGTTCACCATGCTCGCCGCGCTGGAGGCGGGACGTACCCTCTCCACCGGCTTCGACGCGCCCGCCAAGCTGCCCACCCGGTACGCCGCCGAGGGCCCGGGCAGCTGTGACGGCCACTGGTGCCCGGCGAACGCCAACCCGGACTGGATGGACGGGTACCGGATGATGTGGGACGGCTTCGGTCGCTCGGTGAACACCTACTTCGTCTGGTTGGCCGAGCAGGTCGGCCAGGACAAGGTGGTCGAGATGGCGCAGCGGCTCGGCATCACGTTCCGCGCCGACTCGGACGCCGCCTTCGCCAAGGACAACGCCGCCAACTGGGGTTCCTTCACCCTCGGCGTGGCCGCCACCACCCCGCTGGACCTGGCCAACGCGTACGCCACGGTGGCCGCCGAAGGCACCTACTGCACGCCGGTGCCGGTGGTCTCGGTGACCGACGCGAACGGCGAGAAGGTGCCGGTCGGGCAGCCGTCCTGCAAGCGGGTCCTCGACGCCGACGTCGCCCGTGCCGCGACCGACGCCGCCCGGTGCCCGGTGGGCCAGCAGTCGGCGTTCGGGCAGTGCAACGGCGGCACGGCCACCGGTGTGAACGACATCCTCGACGGCCGGCCGGTGGCCGGTAAGACGGGTAGCTCCGAGCAGAACTCCACCGAGACGTTCGTCGGCTTCACCCCGCAGGTCGCGGTGGCCGGCATCGCCGCCAATCCGGACGACCCGGCCGACGAGGTGGGCTCCGCGGTGCAGACCAAGGTGATCGACGCGGTCGCCCGGGTCATCGCCACCGCCGTCAAGGGCCAGCCGGAGAAGGCGTTCGCCGCACCCAGCCACGAGTTGGCCGGCGACCCGCACCGCCCCGTGGACCGCCCGGCGGTTCCGGACCGCCGGCAGCAGCCCACCGACGACAACCCCGGCGACTTCCTGCAACGCTGGCTGAACAACCGCCGGGGCTAACTCCCTTCGCACCCGGTACTCCCGCGATCTTGCACTTTCGGTCGTCGACTTGCCCCACTGCACACCTTTTGTTGAGGCAGGAAAGTGCAGGATCGCGGGGGTGGTGGGGTGGGGGAGGGTCAGCGCTCGCGACGGCGGGGGCGGTAGCTTGCCAGGGTGGCTGGGAGGCCGCGGCGGATGATGCCGGCCCAGTCGGTGTCGCCGCGCAGCACCGCCGCCGCGGTCTTGCGGGCCTGCTCGGCGGTGAAGTGTGGCGGCAACATCAGCTCGGCCGGGTCGACCAGGGCGTTGATGACCACCGGTCGGTCGGCGGCGAGTGCCCGGTCCCAGACCTCCGGCACCTGCTCCGGTGAGTCGATCAGCTCACCGTGCAGCCCGAGCACCTGTGCCCACTGGTGGTAGGCGATGTCCGGCAACTGCTGGCTGTCCGGGAACATCGGCGTCCCCTCTGTGGAGCGTTGTTCCCAGCTGACGAACGCCAGATCCCGGTTGTTGAGCACCAACACCACGAATCGTGGGTCCGTCCAACTGCGCCAGTACTTGGCCACGGTGATCAGCTCGTTGACGCCGTTCATCTGCATGGCGCCGTCGCCGATCAACGCGACGAGCGGGCGGTCCGGGTGGGCGAACTTGGCACTGAGCGCGTACGGCATGGCGCCGCCCATGGACAGCAGGGTGCCGGACAGGCTGGCTTGCATCCCGGGGCGGACCTGGATGTGGCGGGCGTACCAGGCGGTGGTGGTGCCGCAGTCGACGGCGAGCATCACGTCGTCGGGCAGCCGCTCATTGAGGGTGTGGAAGAGCAGTTGTGGGTTGACCGGGTCGGCCGTCTGCTCGGCCAGGTCGCGTTGCACTCGCCGCCACGCCGAGTTGGCCTCGGCGATCTCCGCCCGCCAGGCGGTCGGTCCGGGGCCGGGGCCCAGCTCGCGGAGCAGCGCCCGCAGCGTGGGGCGGGCGTCGCCGGTGAGGTTCACCTCGGTCGGGTACCGCAGGCCGAGTTGGGTGCCGTCCAGGTCGATCTGCACCGCGCGGGCCTGCCCAGGCGGCGGGTAGAACTCCGAGTACGGCATGTTGCTGCCCACGATCAGCAGCCGGTCGCAGCCGGTCATCAACTGCCAGCTGGGCCGGGTGCCGAGCAACCCGATCGCGCCGGTGACCCATGGTTCGCGGTGGTCGACGGCGGTGAAGCCGAGCAGTGCCGTGGCCACCCCGGCGCCGAGCCGATGGGCGATCTCGCGGACCTCGTCCGTCGCGCCCAGCGCCCCCTGCCCGACCAGCATCGCCACCCGCTGCCCGCCGCCGAGCACCTCGGCGGCCCGGCGCACGTCCGCCTCCGGGGGCACCGTGGGCGTACTGCTCGGGACGTTGCTGGTCTGGTAGTAGCCGTGCGCGTGCGGCGGGTCCGGAATGGCCGGCTCGTCCTGCAGGTCCAGGGGGAGGATCAGGGCGGTGACGGTACGCCGGGCCAACGCGGTGCGGCACGCCCGGTCGACCAGATGGCGGACCTGCGCCGGGTGGTCGAGTTGAGCGAGGAAGGCCGCGGCCACGTCCTTGTAGAGGGCGAGCAGGTCGACCTCCTGGTAGTAGCCGCCGCCCTCGGCGGTGGTCGCGGTGTGCCCGACCAGGGCGATCACCGGTTGGTGGTCGAGTTTGGCGTCGTACAGGCCGTTGAGCAGGTGGATGGCGCCCGGGCCGCTGGTCACCAGGGCGCAGCCCAGCGGCCCGCCGCCGTACTTGACGTGTGCCGACGCGGCGAAGCCGGCGGTCTCCTCGTGGCGTACCTGGATGAACTGCGCCCGTTTGTTGGTGCGTTGCAGCGCGGAGGTGAGGCCGTTGATGCCGTCTCCGGGGTAGCCGAAGTAGCGATGTACACCCCAGCTGAACAGCCGCGACACGATGTGGTCCGCGACGGTCGGGTGCCGGGGGAGAGCTCCCGCTTCGCCCGGTGCGGTGTGGTCCGTGCTCACCTGGCTGGTCCTCTCCGTCAGGTCCGGTACGGGTCCGGTCATTCCCCTTCTTCCTCGGACAAAACGCCCCGCCAGGCGGGCGTCGGTGGACGAGGTTGCTCGTCCGGCAGAATCGTCGGGTGCCCGTCCACCAGATCACCGACCCTGACGACGACCGGATCGCCGACTACCGCGCGCTCACCGACGTCGAGCTGCGCACCCGCTGGGAGCCTCCGCACGGCCTGTTCATCGCCGAGGGCGAGCTGGTGCTGCGCCGGGCGCTACGCGCCGGCTACCCGGCCCGGTCGTACCTGGTCGACGCCAAGCGGATCGACCAGCTCGCCGACCTGGACACCGGCGACGCGCCGGTCTACGCGGCGACGCAGGACGTGCTGCAACGGGCGACCGGGTTCCACGTACACCGGGGGGTGCTGGCGTCGTTTCACCGCCGGCCGCTGCCGACGGCGGCCGAGGTGCTCGCCGCCGCGCGCCGGGTGGTGATCCTGGAGGACGTCAACAACCACACCAATCTTGGCGCGGTGTTCCGGGGGGCCGCCGCACTCGGCATCGACGGGGTGCTGCTGTCGCCGACCTGCGCCGACCCGCTCTACCGGCGGAGTGTGCGGGTCAGCATGGGCGAGGTCTTCGCGGTGCCGTACGCCAAGTTCAGCCGCTGGCCGGACGGGCTGGAGCAGGTGCGGGAGGCCGGCTTCACGGTGCTGGCGCTGACCCCGGCGGCGGACGCGTTGCCGATCCAGCGGCTCTCCTCGGCCCAGCGGGCCCGCGCGGCGTTGCTGTTCGGTGCCGAGGGGCCCGGGTTGACCGGCGCGGCGCAGAGCGCCAGTGACGTGCGGGTGCGGCTTCCGATGCGGCGTGGGGTGGACTCGCTGAACGTGGCCGCCGCCGCGGCGGTGGCGTTCTGGGAGCTGGGGCGCGACGATCCCCCGTTCGGGGGCGAGTAGATCACTCTTACTTGCATGGCCATGCGTCCTGTTGCATAATCTTCCTTGTGTCCAAGGTTCTCACCTCCCTGCCCACCGGCGAACGTGTCGGCATCGCCTTCTCCGGCGGCCTCGACACCTCGGTCGCGGTCGCGTGGATGCGCGACAAAGGCGCCGTTCCCTGCGCCTACACCGCCGACATCGGCCAGTACGACGAGCTCGACATCGCCTCGGTGCCCGGTCGCGCGCTCAGCTACGGCGCCGAGCTGGCCCGCCTGGTCGACTGCCGAGCCGCCCTGGTCGAGGAGGGCCTGGCCGCGTTGACCTGCGGGGCCTTCCACATCCGCTCGGGCGGGCGGGCGTACTTCAACACCACCCCACTCGGCCGGGCCGTCACCGGGACCCTGCTGGTGCGGGCGATGATCTCCGACGACGTCCAGATCTGGGGCGACGGCTCCACCTTCAAGGGCAACGACATCGAGCGGTTCTACCGGTACGGCCTGCTGGCCAACCCGATGCTGCGCATCTACAAGCCGTGGCTCGACACCGACTTCGTCACCGAACTGGGTGGGCGCAAGGAGATGTCGGAGTGGCTGCTCGAACGCGGTCTGCCCTACCGGGACAGCACCGAGAAGGCATACTCCACCGACGCCAACATCTGGGGTGCCACGCACGAGGCGAAGACCCTTGAGCACCTCGACACCGGCATCGAGACGGTCAACCCGATCATGGGAGTCCGGTTCTGGGACCCGTCGGTGGAGATCCCGGCCGAGGACGTCACGATCGGTTTCGACCAGGGTCGTCCGGTCACGATCAACGGCAAGGAGTTCGGCAGCCCCGTCGACCTGGTGCTGGAGGCCAACGCCATCGGCGGCCGGCACGGCCTCGGCATGTCCGACCAGATCGAGAACCGGATCATCGAGGCCAAGAGCCGGGGCATCTACGAGGCACCCGGGATGGCGCTGCTGCACGCCGCGTACGAGCGGCTGGTCAACGCCATCCACAACGAGGACACCCTGGCCAACTACCACAGCGAGGGCCGCCGCCTCGGTCGGCTGATGTACGAGGGGCGCTGGCTGGACCCGCAGGCGCTGATGCTGCGCGAGTCGTTGCAGCGTTGGGTCGGCACGGCGGTCACCGGCGAGGTGACGCTGCGGCTGCGCCGGGGCGAGGACTACTCGATCCTGGACACCACCGGCCCGGCGTTCAGCTACCACCCCGACAAGCTGTCGATGGAACGTACCGAAGACTCGGCGTTCGGCCCGTCGGACCGGATCGGCCAGCTCACCATGCGCAACCTCGACATCGCCGATTCACGGGCGAAGTTGGAGCAGTACGCCAACCTCGGCATGGTCGGTGGGGCCAGCCCCCAGCGGATGGTCGGCGCCGCGCAGGCCGCCTCCACCGGGCTGATCGGTGCCATGCCCGAGGGCGGCGCGGAAGCCATCGCCTCCCGAGGCGTCGCCTCCCCCGAGGACGAGGCGCTCGACCGTGCCGCGATGGAGTTCGGCGTCGACTGAACGAACCCCCGCGCCGACCCTCCGTGACTCCGCCCGGCGAATGTCGAGATCCGGCGTCACGGAGGGTAGCGTGTCGGCCGTGTTCCCTACCGTCCGTGAGGTCCTCGCCCTGGACCCGGTCCGCCACGGCGCGCCGCGCGTGGTCGCCGGGGACGCCGGGCTGGACCGGCCGGTCCGCTGGGTGCACGTCGCCGAGGTGCCGGACATCGCCACCCTGCTCGGCGGTGGCGAACTGGTGCTCACCACCGGCATCGGCCTGCCCGGGGACGACGCGGGGCTGCGCGCCTTCATCGGGGACCTGGCCGACGTCGGCGTCTCCGGGCTCGTAGTCGAGCTGGGCCGCCGCTACGTCAGCGGCGTGCCCCGGGTGATGGTCGCCGCCGCCGAGCGGCGCGGGCTGCCCCTGGTGGAGCTGCGCCGAGCCACCCCGTTCGTTCCGATCACCGAGGCGGTGCACGCGCTGATCATCGACGCGCAGCTCACCGAGCTGCGTGCCACCGAGGAGATCCACCAGCGCTTCAACGATCTGTCCGTCGAGGGCGCCGACGCCGCCGAGGTGATCCGGCAGACCGCCGAGCTGTCCGGTTGCCCGGTGGTGCTGGAAAACCTGTCCCGGCAGGTGCTGGGGTACGACCCGGCGGGGGAGAGCGCCGAAATGCTGCTCGACGGCTGGGAGCAGCACTCCCGGCGGATCCGGCCGGTCGGGCGCACCGCGTACGACCCGGACAGCGGCTGGCTGGTGACCGCCGTCGGCGCGCGGGGACAGGACTGGGGTCGGCTGCTGCTGCGCTGGCCGGCCAGCGGGGACGTGCCCAGTGCCCAGGCCACCGAGCCGATCGCCGGCCCGCCCACCCGGCTCACCATCCTGATCGAGCGGGCCGCGTCCGCCCTCGCGCTGGGTCGACTGCTCCGTCGCGACGCCGAAGGGCTGGAACGGCAGATCCATCGCACCCTGCTCACCGCACTCCTCGACCATTCCCGGCCGGTGGACGAAGTCGCGCTGCGAGCCAAGGCGCTCGGCGTGGTGCTCGACCGCCGGCACCTGGTCGGCGTGATGGTCCGACACCGGGGCGAGGACCCGGTCGGCGAGAGCGGCCCGGACGCGGGACAGGCCCGGCTGCGGGACCTGTCCGAGGCAGTCGGCCAGGCGCTGCGGGAGGCGAAACTGACCGGGCTGACCAGCGCGGTCGATGACAACTCGGTGGGCGTGCTGCTGGCCCTGACCGACCCGGCCGCCGAGGACCGCGCGCTGTCCGCGTTCGCCGGCGCACTCCGTCGGGTACGCCTCGACGCCGGCACGGGCCGGGCAACGTCGGGCGCCGAAACCTCGGGGGCGGTTTCCGGCCCGGAGGCGTACCGGTCGGGGTTCGGGGCGGAGGCGTCTCGGTCGGCGTTCGGTGCCGATGGGTCCCGGTCGGCGTTCGGGGCGGAGGCGTCTCGGTCGGCGTTCGGTGCCGATGGGTCCCGGTCGGCGTTCGGCGCGGATGGGTCCCGGTCGGCGTTCGGGGCGGATGGGTCCCGGTCGGCGTTCGGCGTGGGGGCCGCCCGGTCGGTGGGCGGTGCTGACCCGTCCCGGGGCGCCGGCGGTGCTCCGGGTGGGGTCATCGTCGCCGCCGGCTCTGGCGTGAGCAACCTGCGGGAGGCGCGACGGTCGCTGGTCGAGGCGCGGCAGATCGCCGAGGCGGCCCGCCGGGACCGACGGGACCTGCCGATCTTCCGGCTGCCGCACGTCGGCCTGGCCGGACTGCTGCACCTGCTACGCGACGAGCCCCGGTTGCAGACGTTCGTGGAGCGCGAACTCGGTGCCCTGCTGGAGTACGACGCCCGGCACCCGCGGGAGCAGCTACTTGACACCCTGCGTGCGTACCTGGAGCAGGGGCGCAACAAGACCGCTGGCGCTGCCGCCGCCCACCTGTCCCGGCCCGCGTTCTACGAACGCCTGGCCCGCATCGCCCGCATCCTCGACGTAGACCTCGACTCGGTAGAGGCGTCCCTGTCCCTACACGTAGCCCTGCTAGCCCTAGAAGCAGTCCGCACCCCCTAAACCCCACCCCCACCCCCACCCCCCCCACCCCGCGCCCGCTGCCCCCCGCTGCCGCCTTCGTTGATCATGAGGTTATTGCCCCGACACGCCGGCCCGGGTGGCAATAACCTCATGATCAACAGGGGATAGCAGGGGGTGGGAGGGAGGAGGGGAGGGGATGGGAGGGGGTTGTTAGGTGAGGGGGGTTAGGGCTTTGGCGTAGGTGGGGGGGATGTGGTTGGGGCCACCGGGGGTGAAGACGTCGGAGTTGGCCACGGCGGACCAGGCTGTTTCCGGGACGGCGTCGACCAGGGCTCGGATCACCGGGGCGTCACGCCACTGGTCCTGCTCGGCGAGCAGGCCAAGGGCCACCACCGACTCCTCGACCTCGCCCACGCACTCGAACGGCTTGTGCCCGTCCACGCCCAGCAGCTCGTGATAGCCGGGGATCTGCTCCGGGTCGGCGAGCAGGTCGCCGCCGAAGATGTGGGTGACCCGCTCCCGAGGCATGAACGGCGCCATGGCCAGGAAGACGAACCGGCACTTCGGGCAGTCGCGGCACCAGCGCTCGCTCGCGTCGTGCAGCTTGAACGCGGCGTTGCAGCTGGTCACCACGTCGTCGTACCGGGTGATCTCGGCGAACAGCCGGGCGATGTGCAGCTCGGACAGCGAGCGCAGAAGCGAGAAGTACGGTTCGGTCAGGCCCGCGTGCTCGGCCAGCGCCGCCCGCAGCAGCCCTTCCGCCTCGACGCCCTTGGACCACTGGTGGTTGATCTCGTGACCGTTCCAGACCAGATTGGGGTCGGAGGCGGAGCGTTCGTTGGACATCACCACCGGACCCAGCCCGTGCAGCACCGCGGTGGCCACGGCGATCAGTGAGTTGATGGCGGTGACCGGGATGTGCCCGTTGAGCGCGCCGGCCGCGTTCAGATCGAACAGCACCGGGTCGAGCCGCCGTCGGGCGGCCAGCGGGGTCAGCCCGGACGCCTCGTTGACCGCGACGATCACGTGGTTCGGGTTGACCGAGAACGGCACCGGGTCCAGCTCGGCTCGGCGCAGCGCCTCCAGGCTGACGATCGAGTCCTTGCCCCCACCGACCGCCGAGAGCGGACGACGGTCGGCGTCGTCGTACACGCGTGGCGGCTCGGGCGAACCCACCGGCACCTCCGGGCGCAGCTCCAGCACGTGCGGCAGCTGGTTGCGGTACGCGTACTCGGCGAGGCCCTTGGTGTAGACGGCCGTGACGTAGTCGACGGTGGCCGCTCCCAGCGGCGCCGGCAGCACGAGTCGGGGCGGTGCGGCGGCCTTGTAGTAGCTGACCCCGGCGACGAGGTGCAGCACCTCCAACACCCGGCCCAGGGTCGCCACCGTCTCATCCGAGGGCGGCTCCGCCGGCAGCGGAAGGGTGATCGCCTCGGTGAACCGTTGCTCACCGGCGGGGCCGGTCAGGGCGTAGTCGAACAACACCTCGCCGGTGGCGAAGTCGATCGAGTAGGACGGGAAGGTGAAGGCGTCCATCCGCCGCAGTTGTCCGTTAGGCACAGGTCATACTAGTCCGAGCCTGTCCGGTTGCGAGCAAGGAGATCATAGGTGCGCCTGGCTGACCTGCGCGGACGCTCTGTGGCCGTCTGGGGTACGGGCCGTGAGGGCGTGGCCGCTGTCACCGCCGTCGCCGCGCACGGCCCGGCCAGCCTGGTCGCCGTGGACGACCGGACGAACTTCCTGTCGCTGCCGTGGGAAGGGCCGGTCGCCCAGGCCGCGCCGCTGGTGACCGGCGACGACGGGCTCGCTCGGCTGGTCGCGGCGGACGTGGTGATCCGCTCCCCGGGGGTGCCGCAGACGCACCCCTGGATGGTCGAGCTGCGCAGACGCGGTATCCCCGTCACGCAGGGCACCGCGCTCTGGATGGCCGATCACGCGGCCCGCACCGTCGGCGTCACCGGCAGCAAGGGCAAGAGCACCACGTCGAGTCTGACCAGCCACCTGCTGAACGCCGTCGAGCGACCGAACCTGTTCGGCGGCAACATCGGCGTACCGACGCTGGAGCTGCCCGAGGCGGCGCTCTACGTGCTGGAACTGTCGAGTTACCAGTGCAGTGACCTCACCGACTCGCCGCATGTCGCGGTGGTCACCGCGCTCTTCCCCGAACACCTGGACGCGCATGGCGGTGAGCGGGAGTACTACCGGGACAAGCTCAACCTGATCGCACACGATCCGGCGACCGTGGTGGTCAACGGCACCGACCCGCGGCTCATCGCGGAGTTGGGTGACCGCCCGGTGGTACGGGCAGGTCTGCCCGACACCACCCACGTCGCTGTCGGGCCGGACGGGACGCCCTGGTTCCACCTGGGGGACCACCCGCTCTTTCCGCGCGCGGTGCTGCCGCTGGTCGGCCGGCACAACGAGAGCAACCTGTGCGTGGCGCTGGCCGTGCTCGACGCGCTCGACGTCGACGTCGTCGCCCGTAAGGACACCCTGGCCGTGGCGGTCGCCGAATTCCAGGGGCTGGCGCACCGACTCACCGAGATTCTCGACCCGTCCGGCCTCACGTTCGTCGACGACACCCTCGCCACCAGCCCGTACGCGGCGATGCACGCGATCGACGCGTACGACGGGCGGCCGTTGACGGTCATCGTGGGCGGCAACGACCGGGGGGTGGACTACACCCCGCTGCGCGACCACCTGGCCGAGCGGGACATCACGGTCATCGGTATTCCGGACAGTGGCCCGCGGATCATCCAGACGCTTGCCGGGCTGGCGAGCGTGCGTTGCGAGATCGTCGAGGACCTTACTGCCGCGGTCCGTCAGGCTCGTAAGCTCACGCCGGCCAACGGCGTCGTGCTGTTGTCGCCGGCCGCGCCCAGCTACGGCCGGTACCGCAACTTCGAGCATCGCTCGGAGGCGTTCCTCGAGGCGATCGAGGAGACGGCGACTCGCTGACCGCCCCTCGTCGGCGGTCAGCCACGGCTCGTTCATGGTTCGCCGTGCTATGACCCGCTTTGCCCCGGGCCAATCTGGTGCGGTCCTGTGGCCCGCAGGGAGCCTGTATCACTGACGGCGTTGGCCCGCAGTCAGGTTTCAGTAGTTGACGCTTGCCGATATCTGACACGTCCGTTGCTGGCGTACGCCTGGAATACCTCCGAGTTTCCAAAAACGACGTGGTCGTCCGCCATCTCAGTTGCGTCCATCGAACTGAAAGGTTGATTGTGGTCACTCGTGGCCCATATCTAACCTCTCCTCGACAAGCATCACAGTTCATTCTTGATCAATCGCAGCGAAGGGAAGCTGTCCCGATCATGTGGACCGTTGAGGAATTGGAAATGATCTGTCTTGCCCTGCGTGCCGAATCCGACGGCAGGGATGACCCCGAGGCCGGACGCCGAGCCGCCGACGAAACGCTTGTCGAGGAAATTGAGCGGGAGGTCGCGGAGTACCGCGAGTGGTATGCCAAGCACCGTTCGTCCGAGTCGATCGAAAACTCTGTCGAACCGCCGGATGAGCTGCGCGAACGCCTGTGGCTGATCGGATGGATGATCTACGAGGCGAGCTGGCAGATTCTCCGCTGGGCGCGGCGCGACGACGTGGGCGTCGAAATCAACTATCGCGCTGGTGGCCTCGTCGGGCGATTGGCCGAAGTCGCTCGCATCCTGCCGTGGCCGCATTTTGCGCCTCGGTCTCTGGGAGCGATCCGTGCCGAGGCGCTGGTCTCGTCCAAGCGGGATACGCCGCAGGGTTACAACGAAGCGTTCCTGCAGCACAAGGAGGCGCGAGAGCGGCGCGACCACTATGTCGAAAACCATGGCCGTGCGCCCGGTCGCGAACTGGAGTTGCTGGGCCTCGAGGAGATCTTTCTCCAGTTGGTGCTCGCCGAGACCGGCACCGCTTGCCGCACGGCGGAGCGGTTCATCGGCCGTTGGCTGGACGAACTGGACAAGAAAGAGCACGAGCGACAGTGGACCGTGGACGACGAAGAATACTGGGTCGAGATTCTGTACCAGCAATTGTCCATCGCCGTCATCATCGGCGAGCAGGCGCTCGACAAGGCCGCCGAGATCGAGCGCGCCTACGGGCTGGTCAAGCGGGTGGGTCGGGACCGGCTGGCACTCCGTACGGCCTTCCGGAACCCAGGCATCATGACCGCCCGGGCAGCCCTGCACCTGCTACCGCTGACCTACGAGATGCAGGAGCTCGACCTGGAACCGGGCTCTGATTACGAGAGCTGGGAGGAGATGCGCGAGGCGACGGTCCGACGCTTCGTCAAGGCCTACCAGGCGATCGAGAAGCCTGTCCTGGACGACAACGGCCGGCCCATTCCACTGGTCGCCGACCATCGGCGGTCAGTCGCCCAGCTTCGGCTCAACGCCGCGATCGTACTCCCCGGCCTCGATCTGCCCAGCACCCTCGATTTCGCCAACCTCCTGGAGTGCAACCCACTTGACGACGATGCGGTCGAGGCGATTTCGGCCTGGCTCGCCGAGAAGGACCGCGCGGGAAAGATCCATGGGAATGCGAACGCGATCGGCAGCGTGACGATGCCCGCGTTTCTTCGCGGCGTCGCGGCCTGCCGCGACGAGCGCGGCGTGTCGGGCGGCTATCGGGAATGGCGGCAGCGGTGGTTCGTCCTCGACCGTTATGCCGACGAAGGCGACCGCCGCGAGCGGGCAGAGCGGGCCTTGAAGAACCAGTGACGACGACGTCCAGCCTCTGATCGACGAGGAGGGGAGGGGCGTGCCGCTCGGGCGGGTGGCAGCAGCGGACGATGCCGCTGCTGCCACCCGCGCCCATTCACGGCGTTTTGGGCCAGGACGTCCCCGGCTGGACGACCCACGAACAGGCGACATCGTCGCCCCCGACAGCGGGTCAGCGCGCGTAGGCGGCGAACAATATC
The DNA here is from genome assembly GCF_016907275.1 of Micromonospora luteifusca. Lineage (NCBI taxonomy): Bacteria > Bacillati > Actinomycetota > Actinomycetes > Micromonosporales > Micromonosporaceae > Micromonospora > Micromonospora luteifusca. Next base: position 1,083,506 of record NZ_JAFBBP010000001.1, on the reverse strand, counting down.
CAGGAAAGGTCGGGCCAACGACCTTTCACCCACTCCAGTTGGACCTCGCGGAGGGCGACGTCGAGTCGCGTGCCGTCCGCCCGACTCTTGTGCACGATTGCGGCCGCGGTCTTGCCGGCGGAGAAGTCCCCGACGTTGTCGATACAAGCTACGACCTGCTCCGCCCCGCCGGCGAGCGCCGCCATCACGAAGTTCAGCGGCTCGGCGTGTTCGACGTTCACCAGCCGGCCGACCTGGCACGACGCGATGAGCAACGACTGCGGCCAGCGCAGCATGAGTGCCCTGCCAGCACTGATGGGGGCGTCGGGCAGCAGCAATGTCTGGCCGAGACCGACGCCCTCGCCGTGCGAGGCAATGTGTGCGAAGCGCCAGTGCCCGGTCCGCTGCGACAGCGCGGCGGCGAGCGTGCCGGGCACGTCCACAGGGCAGGCGTCCTGCTCGAGGGCGCACTCGCTGAGCGGCACCCATCCATCTTTTCGCGCCGAAATACCCCAGGCTTCCCGTTCGCGTTCGGTACCGACCCCGTGGCTGCCCCCACCGGTCTTCGAGACCAACTGGATCAGCGCCGGACCGGTGGCGGGAGCGGTGGTCGGACCTGACAGGAAGGTCAGCACCGGCGTCTGGGTGAGAACGGCTCGCTCCACCAGGCGCGTCTGCCCGTCGATCCGGAGGGCCGCCCAGGGCATCAGGCTGAGCGCGGAGTGCGCCGAGATCACCAGCGGCACGGGTTCCTCGGCGAGTTTCAGCGCGTCGCGCAGCTGCGGCGGTATGAGTTGCTCGCCGAGTTCCTGCCAGTCGACACCGCCGGCTAGGACATCGGCCAGCTTGACCGTCGGAGGGCTGATCGCCGTGATGAACGCCGAGAGAGCCTCGCCCACCGTGAGCTGACAGAAGTTGACCGTGCCGGTAGGCCCGATGAGCGTCCGGAACCATGAGATCTCGGCGGTGACGGTGTCCGGAAGGCCGACGAAGTCGAGCGCGTAGCGGTCGCCCACCGAGTCGATCACCCGCGCGACGTTCGCCGGTACTGGCACGACAGCGTCCGCGAGGAGCGGTGAAACCGCATGTTCGATGCGGAGCCGCAGATCCGCGAGGAGCTTCGCGCTTTCCGCGTTCGCCCCACCGAGTTGCTGTCCCGACTCCACCTCGACCACCTGGTCCAGTAGCGTGCGCAGTCGCCGACCCGTCCGCCACGTCCTCCAGTTGCTCTCGACGTCGAACCGATCGGCGCGCATCCGGGCGGCGAATCCGGACTGCTTCGCCGAAAGGCTCACCCGTAGGCCGAGTTCGGCGGCCTGACGGCCTGGTAGCGCCGCGGCGGCGCGGGCGATGTCGCCGTAGATGCGTCGGATCGCCGCCGCGAGCGGGCTGCCGGAACGGGAGATCACCCGCCACCGGTCACGGATCCCTTCGATGGAGCGGAGTGCGCTGCCCAAGTGGTCGATGGCCCGGTTGACGGCCGCCAGCGGGAGGGGGCCCTCGTCGATGAGCAGGTCCGCACGCGCCAACGACAGCAGCAGATCTTCGATGTCGTACTGGGCGGCGCGCCCTCCGGTCCTGTGGAGATACCGCTGAGCTTCGGCGAGCCGCTTGGTCGCACCGTCGCGATCACCTTCCGCCCAGGCGCCGAGGGCGAAGGCGTAGTCGATGCGGTGACGGCTGACGAACTTACTGGGCGCGACCGCCTTCCAGTACCCGTGGAGCTCCGACTCACGCAGTAGGGGCCGGACCTTCGCTGCCTCGCCGTTGAGCAGGTACCCGGCTGCCAACTCGTAATGGAATTGGGCGCGGAAGATGTCGGCGCCGGTGCCGACGAATTCGTTGTCATCCCGCTCAGCCAGGGCCATCGCGGCCAGACGGTTACCGCGGATCCGGCGATCACGGGCCGCCCGGTACCGGATCGTCCGTCCTCTGTACAGGTCCTTGTCGAGATCTACGCCGGCCAAGGTCTCGCGATCCGTCTCCAACCTCGCAAGCGCCTGCTCGTAGAAGGTGGCGACGTTGGCGTGGTCCGGGGGTTGAAGGTCAACCTTGAGTAGAGCGCAGAGCCCGACGATGACACCGGCACCGTCCTGTGCGTCCAGCCATGTCGACGACGAGACTCGTTCGGTGGCCGCGCTTCGGGCGGTGTCGCAGTACATCTTCAGTGCCTCGGAGAAGAGTTCCGTCTCCTGCCTGAACACGTGTTCGGTCGGCATGCCTTCCCGCACGATGTCGACCGCGGCCTCGGCGTCACGAGCGAGCATCATCAGATCGTCGCGCGCGAGTATCCGACGAACCGCAGGGGACAGCGCGCCATCAGAGGACATCGGCCGAGTATTCGGCCGCCGTCGATCAGCCGTCAATCGTGCGATCGGGGCAGCCGGTAGTCAGGATGCCGATACACGGTCCCCATTGACTGGAGCCGCGATTCTGATGAAGTGGGTGACCATGGATGAGGCGGATCGGAATGACCTGGCGTACCTGGTAGAGAAGATCATCGACAGCGAGTTCGACGACTCCGACTGGAGACGGGTCGAACGTGCTCTCACGCTGATGGATCAGTCACGCGGCACCGGTGACGAGGACTGGACCCTGGGCAGAAATGAGCTGTTCAACCTGCTGGAGAGATATCAGCGCACGGTCCTGGGCCTGCGCAATACGCTCCCGGATCGGAACGACAAGCCCGCTTCGCAGCCGATACGAGAAAAGGCGGTCCAGTTGTTGCACAACATCGGACATATACCCCGCCAGGAGCGGCGTGTCGATGACTCCGCGTAGACCCGCCCTGATCGTCCACACGTTGTTTTCGGTCGGTCCGGCTACGGGGTCGTCGGGTCCGTCGACCTCGACCTCGACGGCCGATGCGCTGTCGGAGCTGTGGAGTGGGCTGGCCCGCCTCGACCTGACCGAACCCATCGCACCGCACCAGAGGGACCTGCCCGAAGGCCCCGGTCCCGCGACACAGAATCTGCGAGTGCTGGCCGCACGGCAACGGGTGGTTCCGGATGCGTACTACGAGGCCCTGGCATTCCGGCGCGGCGACATCGTCGGCGTGAGCGTGTTGCTCGCACCCAACGACGACGGTGTCGGCTGGCAGGAGTTGAGCGACCGATGGCGGTCCGCGGTTCCGGCGACGTCCGGCGTGGAACTCAGCACGACGACGGTCTACCTTGGGCTGTCTGACCAACGTCGCATCAACTGGCTCGGCGGGCGGGTGGGGGAGGCGAGCTGGGCACGGCGGATACATCGGCAACTGCCCGTACCGGCCAAGCCGGGTTGGGCGACGTCCTGGAGCCGTATCGCCGACAGGCTGCTGATGTGGGACCTGCCGGCCGGTGATGGGTACGCTCAGCGCCAATATCTCGTCCTGGCTGACGTTGCCGACGAGAAAGCATTGGACAGGTTGACGTGGGTGGACGACGGCCAGGTTCTGCCTCCGCTCACCAGGTACGTGTTGTGCGCGGCCGAACTCCGGCATCAGGAGAAGGTGCTCGAGGCAGCCATGCCGGGGTTACGTGCCGCGATCGAGAGGACCGACCGGGCTTGCGAAACCCTCGCCGACCTACTGCGTGCGACTGAGCCGTCCGATCGGCAGCTGCGGGCCGCGGCGCTGGAGTTGTCCACCGTCCAGGCCGAGGGAAGCGGGCTGATCGCGGCCACGGCCGATGCCAGCAAGATGATCGAGACGGTGCGGGGGATCCGGGACAACATGGAAGCGGCACTCGGCCGCGATGTGCACCACCGGCCCGGTGGAACGTTGGACCAGGACCGCGGGCGTGCGGTCTGGCTGACTGATCAGCTCCGTGTCGAGCTGACCTATATCGACTCGACGTGGCGCAAGGCCGACCAGCTCAATCGTCTCGCGGCCGCCGTGGTGGGTGAGCGACATCGTCGCAGGCAGGAGGTGTTGACGCTCATCCAGGCGTCGATCCTGGGCAGCCTGCTGATGGGACTGGCCGCCATCCAGAGCCTTCAGTACCAGGTTCCGCTCGCCGGGCCGCTGGTGGCGCCGGCGATCTGTGCGCTGGGGATCGTGGCGCTACTGCTTCCCGCAGCCGTGTTGCACTGGCCGCATCGGCGTGCCGCGGCACCCCGACGCCGATGGATCATGGCGGGTGGGTCGGTCCTGGGGGCTGCCCTCGGTTGGCTGGTGAGCAGCATCGTCTGGTGGCGGGTCTGGGACGTGTCGGCACCCCCGGCGTGGTCGGCTGTCCTGGCCGTCACCGGTGCGGTGGTGGTGGCGTCGGCGGCCTTGGCGCAGATCCGTCTGTGGCAGTCAAGACCCGCCCCGGGGGTTGCCGCCGTTGAGCGGCTGCCTGCCCGGTCGACCATCGGTTGAGGGCAACATGGATTTCGCGTTCGCCACCGAGCCCGGCCCGGACCGGCCCAACGAGGATCACGTCATCGTGTCAGCCGGGTTGGCAATCGTCCTCGACGGTGTCACCCAACTACCCGGCCTGGAGACGGGTTGTGTGCATGATCCGGTGTGGTTGGTTCAGGAGTTGGGTAACTGCCTGGTGGAGGCGTTGACGCTGCAGCCGGCAGCACCTCTGGGCGGCATCCTCGCGGAAGCGATCGGGCAGCTGCGCGGTTGCCACGAGGGTCGGTGTGACCTGACGAACCCGAACAGCCCGTCGTCCACCGTCGCGATCGCGCGCGAGCGGGGCAGTCAGATGGACTACCTGGTGCTGTGCGACTCGTCGGTGGTGTACGAGGACAGTTCCGGTGTCACCGTCGTCCACGATGACCGCACGGAGAGCCTGCCAGCCTACGACCGACACACAGTGGCTCGACTGCGCAACCAACCGGGTGGTTTCTGGGTCGCCTCGACTGATCCGGCCGCTGCGGCCGAGGCGGTGACGGGCAGCGTGGCTCTTGACGGGCTGCGCCGATTGCTGCTCTGCACCGACGGGGTTTCGCGGCTCACTGAGTTTTTCGGGATCAGCTGGACTGAAGTATTCGGGTTGATCGAGCGTTCCGGGCCGCGAGCGGCTATCGATCTGGTTCGAGAGTATGAAATGAACTGCTCGGGGTTGCTGGCTCGACCGGGGCGGCGTCGGGTCAAGCGGCACGACGACGCCACACTTGCGGTACTTCGCTCGGCGAGTCGAACGGGCGCCCTGGACGCCGGTCCTGTTGTGTGACGGAATTCCGACGGTGTTATTGCATTGACGGGCGCGAGCCGGTTCAATACTGCCGTTCTGACCTGGCGGGATGGCCATCACCACACGCGCCAACCCGCACCCGTACCGTTGCCGCACGATCATTCATGACCGGACGTCGTGGCATTGCGCGCCGGCTCCCTGGTCCGACGGGATGTGCCAGCTGTGATCGAGGAAACCGACAGCCCGATGTCCTCCGACGACCTGTATCGAGCTGCGGCCATGGACGCCAAGACGTTGCAGGATCGGATCTTGTCGGCCGCCGGGAACAGCATCGACGTCAGCGACGGGCATGTGGCCGCACTCGCGCTCGCGAATGCTCTCCTCGCCGTGGTGCAGGAGTACCTTGAGCGGACATCGGACGAGCATGACGTGGAGCTGTTTCTGGAGGTCAACGGAAGGCAGCCCCACGATGTCGGGTCGTGGCCGGTGAACATCCTGACGGGCCTGCGGCTGCGGCGGACCTCGGCCGACGACCAGCGCACGATCTGTGAGCGCGCGGTGCAACTGGCTGTGCGACGGATCCGACCACTGCCTGGATCTTGACCGGCGTCCTCCCCTGACCGCCGCGATCGTCGCCAACGCGCCCTCCGGCGATCAGTAGGCTGGCACCGTGACAACCACGTTTGCTGATCTCACCACGATGCGGGTTGGCGGTCCGATCGGCCGCCTACTCGTCCCGGAGACCACCCCGGAGGCGGTCGAACTTCTGCGTCGGACGACCGCCGCCGGCGAATCCCTGCTGGTGATGGGAGGTGGATCGAATCTGGTGGTTGGCGAGGTCGGCTGGGACGGCACGGTCATCAGGATGGCCACCTCGGAGTTCGACATCAACCGCGAGCTCGTTACCGCGGCGGCGGGAGTGGAGTGGGACCACCTCGTCAAGGCCACCCTCGACGAAGGGCTGGCGGGGCTGGAGGCACTGTCAGGTATCCCCGGGCTGGTTGGGGGCACGCCGGTGCAGAACGTCGGCGCCTTCGGCACGGAGACCGCAGACGTTCTCGAGTCGCTGACCGTCTATGACCGGCAGACCGGCGCCCAGGAGCGGTGGGCCGCTGAACGCTGCGGGTTCGGTAGCCACCGGCAGTCCGTCTTCAAGCACAGCGACCGCTGGGTCGTGCTGGACGTGACGTACCGCCTGCGCCGCAGCGACCAGTCGAGACCGATCAGGTACGCGGAGCTTGCCGCGAAACTGGGGATCGAGGTCGGCGGAACCGCCGCTCCGGCCGACGTACGCGAAGCGGTTCTGGCTCTCCGCCGCGGCAGGGGCATGGTCCTCGACCCTCAGGATCACGACACCTGGAGCGTCGGGTCGTTCTTCATCAACCCGGTCCTCGCCACAGTGCCGGACCGTGCCCGGGAGTGCCCCCGATACCCCGATGCCAAGGGCACGAAGTTGCCGGCGGCATGGTTGATCGAGCATTCCGATTTCCCCCGTGGATACGGTCACGAGTGGGGGAACGGGTCGGTGGCGTTGTCCAGTCGTCACGCGCTTGCCGTGACCAACCGGGGTGGTGCCACGACCTCCGAGGTCATGAAGTTCGCGGCGCACATCCGGGAGGGCGTCGAAGCTCGCTTCGGTATCCGGCTCGGCCCCGAGTGCGATCTCGTGAACTGCTCGTTCTGAGGCGCGAAACGGCATCCCGAGCAGCATCGCCCTTGGCTCGCCAACGGCACTGTCGTCTAGAGTCGGGGGACGGGGCGTAGCGACTCCTCCTATCCACTCGTCACGAGTCCCGGCGAAGGAGAAGCATGGTCAGCTTCGATGCTGTCGCCCTTCCGAGTTGCGAGCCGGATTTCCAACCTCAGGCGGTGGCCGAGGAAATCCACACGTGGATCTCCTCGGAGCCAATGCGCGCGCTCGTCAGCGAGTACGGCGCTTCGTTACCGCCGGCCAGCGTTGGCGACCTTCTGGCCTGGCTGGATGCCTTCTCGGACGAGCACTGGGACTTTCGCAAGCACGGCAAGGTTGAACGCGACCAGGTGAAGGCGCCGAGCTTCCTGCCGGATCGAGTCGACCTCATCCTCGCCGCGGCGACCGCACTGCGCCTCGTTCACCCCGATCGGCCCCCGCACTCCACCTACGACCATCTGCTCGTCCTGGGGGGCCTCGGCCGCGCATGCCTGCAGCGCACCGAGTACGCGGCCCAGCTGGTCCGCGACAACATCGTCGTCGTTCCGAAGGTGGCGGCGCTCGGCAGCTTCCGCCCGCTCACCGAGACGGAAACCATCCTTTCTGGGCTCGCCAGCAGTCGCTTCGAAGTGGACGCGATGGACGTCGGCGTTCGCGTCGGGTTTGGCCTCGATGATCCCGCGCGTTCGGAATCTTCTGACGGTGCAGTCACGCACCAGTCCTGGCAGGCCCGAACGTATCGGGCTGTCGACGGCCCCGAGGTGCACGTCTTGGCGGCGCCGTCCAGCGAGCCCGAGTCGCGCCGCGCAAACACCCCGGACACGTACGAGTTCTGGGCACGCCGCTTCAGCCTCCGGTCGACCGACCGGATCCTCGTCATCACCTCCTCGATCTATGTGCCGTTCCAACACAGTGACGCGATCCGCATGCTCGCGATGCGGTATGGGTGTGGGATCGACACCATCGGTTTCGACCCTGGGAAGGTCACGATCCCGATGGCGGCCGAGGCCACCGGCCCCGACCGGTACCTGCAGGAGATTCGATCCGGGATTCTGTCGATGCGACGGCTGCACCATGCGCTGGCCGGAAGCATTCTGGCGTGACCGCCGTCTTCCCGGCCGTACCGTTGCCCGGCACGGTTCTGGGCGGTGACAGACCCGCCCGGCTGATCGACGACATTACGGCCTGGGTTGATTCGTCGGCAATGGCCGCCCTGCTGCGGGAGTTCGGCTATGCGCCGTTGCCAGGCGGTCCACTCGCTCAGCGGCTGGCCGCCCTCGAGCAGATCTCAGCCAAGCGTTGGGACTACCGGGGTGGGCTCCTGGAGCGCAGCCAGGCGGTGGGGGAGTATTTCGAGCCGACCGTCGACGCGCAGATCCGATCCGCGGCCAGATCGCTGGGGTTGGCGGGGCGCTCGACGCCGCTGAGGCGGCAATATGACCATGTTCTGGTGCTCGGCGGCGGTGTCCGCACGATGATGGCCCGCGCGCACCTGGCCGCCACGATCCTCCGCGAGGGTGTCAGTGCAAGCTCCGTCGCGGGTCTCGGCAGTCTCCGCGTACTCGATGGTCAGGGCGGAATCGTACGCGAGTTGGGGTTGGGCGAATGTGTGACCGAGTTCGACGCGGTCGACGAGGCGTTGCGCCATGCCTTCGGCGCGGCGGCCGGGGCCGACCAGCGGTCCGGTGAGACCGAGACCGGCCAACCCTGGTTGGTGCGTTCCTACCCCGACCTGCGTCCACCGATGCACGCGCTGGCCGCGCCGTCTATGCGACCGGGTCAGCGTGCGAACACCGCGGACACTCTGACCGGTTGGGCGGAGTTCGTACAGGAGACGCGGGTCGGCAGGCGGCTACTGCTCGTCACGACCGACGTCTTCGTCCCGTTTCAGCACTGTGACGCGGTCCGACTTCTGGGTCTCCGATATGGCTGCGAGGTGGAGACGGTGGGTTTCGACAACGCGTCCAATTCGTGGGTCGAGCCGACGGAGACCTTTCTGATCCTTCAGGAGGTCCGGTCGGCGATCCGGGCGATGCAGGCGCTGTACCAGGCAGTGGCCTACAACGAGAGCTGACCAACGCGGCCGGCCCGGCAGCGGCGCGATGACGCCCGTTGGCCATCGTTCATGGCGGCCGGCAACAAGGTGCTCGATCACCTGATCCAGCGCGACCTCCAGGCGAGTGGCCGCCGTCCGGTCCGTCCGGCAGACGGGCGAGGCTCGACGATAATCCTGTCCGATAATGAGCAACATGCTGGCGGCCGGGCAGGGGAGGCCCAGCGCCTCATGAGGCGGGTGTCTGCTGCTCTGCACACGTGCCCCGACAGCCTGGAGGGGTCGAGCCTGCACAGTTGCCGCTTCTTCCTCAACAGCTGATCCTGGTGTTCACGCCTCCTCGCCGCCATCAGCGTGTTCTTCGTGACCGCGTTCTCGGGACTTTGTCGAGGTCGATGGCGGAGGCCGCGAGGGGTCGACGGCCTTCGGCTCCTCTCGGGGTTGATGTAGGGCGATAGTGAGTCCGAAAATGGTCAGTGATGTGATCTTTGATTTCTTCGGCCACTGAAACCATGCCCTGTTGTCGCGGGTGTTGGTCCAGGGCGACGAGTCCACGCGGATGCTGCACAAGCGCTGTTCGCGCTCCCGGTCACCAGGACCACCGCCCGCCGAGCCCGGGCCGGGGCCCGCCATGATCGTGCTCGATCCATGATGTAGTGCCCTCCAGGCGCGAGGTGGGGACTACATCCACGATCGAGCGCGATCAAGGCGTGCCCCGGCCCGGGCTCGGCGGGGCGGGGGCGGCGGCGGGTGTGCGGGGGTCAGGGGGTGGTGGGGAACAGGCGGGCGTGCAGGGCGGCCGGGTCGGTGACCTCGGGCAGGTCGCGGGCGGCGAGCCAGGCTGCGGCGGCGGCGCCGTCACCGGCGGTACGCAGCGGCGCGTTCGGCCAGTGCCGGGCGATCTCGGTGCGGACGGCGGTGGCCAGTGGGGTGTCCGCGGTGAGCAGTCCTCCGCCGAGTACGACGGGTGTCACCGCCTCGGCGGGGCGGATTCGGCTCACGCTTGCGGCCAGCTGGGTCGCGGCTTCGGCGATCAGCGCGACGGCGACGGGTTCGCCCTGGCTGGCGGCGGTCACGACCAGCGGGGCCAGTCGGGCCAGCTCGACCGGTGCTTGTCGGGTCACGGCCTGGATTGTGGCGTCGACGGTGGCCCGCGGGCGGGCGGCGATCTGGGCGCTGCCGACCAGTTCGGTGAGCACCGCCGTGGCCAGCGCGCCGGGTGTGCGGCCGATGTCCAGGTCGGCGAGCAGTCGGCGTACCGCTTCGCGACCGAGCCAGAAGCCGGAGCCGGTGTCGCCGAGGAGCCAGCCGTGACCGTCGGCGATCCGGTCGAGTCGCAGGTCGTGGACCTGCGCGGTGATCGCCCCGGTGCCGGCGATGAGGATGGTTCCGTCTGGGGCGGCGCTGCCGGAGGCGTAGGCGACCAGGGCGTCGCCGTGTACCGCGTACGGGCAACGTAGGCCGGCGTCGTGCCAGGCCCGGTCGAAGGCGGCCCGCCCGGCGGGGTCGGCGAGCAGTCGACCCGCCCCGGCCAGCCCGATGGTGCCGGCGACGACGCGTGCCGGGTCGAGGTCGGTGAGCGCCTCGCGTAGCGCGGTCAGCAGTTCGGCGGCGGCGCGTTCGGCGCCGTGACTGGTGGGGTTGCCGCCGCCGGCACGGCCGGTGCCGAGGCGTTGCCCGGTGAGGGTCAGGGCGGTCGCCCGGGTGGACGTGCCGCCGACATCGAGACCGACCACGACGGTGTCGGACATCGGCACGGGCCTCCTTGCGTGGTACGGCGTTCGGGCCTGTTCATGCTGGTCGGCGACGTCTTGCGGGGCAAGTTCCGGCGGTCGCGGAGGGCTGTGCGCCAGGTAACAGTTTGAAAACTTCGCCCACAGTCTTGACACAGAGGGGCGTTCAGTAAGAACTTTTACCACTAACAGTTAACAGTCTTTTCGGAAAGGTGAGGCGACCCATGGTTGATCACGAGGTGGACACCGCCGCGGGGACCGCGGTGGTCGACGCCGACGCGATCGACCGGCGGAACGCTCTCGGATCGACCTCCGACGGCGTCCTGGCCCGCGTCCGCAACGGGCTCGGCGAATTGACCGGAGCCCTGCGCCGGGTCGCCGAGCACGTGCTGAGCGACCCGGAGGCGGCTGCCCGATCCACCATCGTCGAGTTGGCCGAGCGCAGCGGCACCTCGCCGGCGACCATCACCCGCTTCTGCCGGGCGATGGGCTTCGAGGGGTACGCCGACCTGCGGCTGGGCATCGCCTCCGAGACCGGTCGGGCCCGCTCGGCCGGCTGGACCATCGACATCGGACGCGAGATCCAGCCGAGCGACCCGCTCGCCCGGGTGCTCGACCAGATCATGGCCGCCGACACCCGTGCCATGCACGACACCGCCACCCTCCTCGATCTCACCGAGGTGGAGCGGGCCGCCGTGGCGATCGCCGGCGCCAACAGAGTGAACATCTTCGGTGCCAGCGGCAGCGCCCTGGTCGGCGAGGAGATGCAGTTCAGCCTGCACCGCATCGGCGTGGCCGCGTGGGCGTGGAACGACGTGCACGAGGGGCTGGCCAGCGCCGCGTTGCTGCGCAGCGGGGACGTGGCGCTCGGCATCTCGCACACCGGGCAGACCCGGGAGACGATCGAGATGCTCGCCGAGGCGGGCAGCCGGGGCGCCACCACGCTCGCGCTCACCGGCTTCCCCCGGTCGCCGTTGGCCGAGCTGGCCGACATCGTGCTGCTCACGGCCAGCCAGGCGACGACCTTCCGACCGGACGCGCTCTCCGCCCGGCACCCCCAACTGGTGGTGCTCGACCTGCTCTACATCGCCGTCGCCCAACGCACGCACGACCGTGCGCACGCGGCCTTCCGGCGTACCGCGCAGGCCGTCGACGGGCACAAGGCAGCGAAGGGAGTCCTGTCATGATCAGCGCTCAGGGGTACGCGGACGCGGTCCGCCCGCTGCTCGACCGACTGCTCGACTCGGAGGCCGACGGGATCACCCGGGCCGCTGATCTCATCGCCGACAGCCTGCGCGACGGCGGCGTGCTCCAGGCGTTCGGCGCCGGGCACTCCGAGGCGTTCGCCGCCGAGCTGGTTGCCCGGGCCGGCGGGCTGGTTCCCACCAACCGGCTCTCGGTGCGGGACCTGGTCGTGCACGGTGACGCCCCGCGTGACGTGCTCGCCGACCCGAAGCTGGAACGCGACCCCTCCATCGCCCACCAGATCTACGCGCTCGCGGCACCTCAGCCGCGCGACGTGTTCGTGGTGGCGTCCCAATCCGGCATCAACGGCTCGGTGGTCGAGCTGGCGGCGCTGGTCACCGAGCGCGGTCACCCGTTGATCGCGGTCACCTCGGTCGAGCACACCGCACGGGTCGCTCCACGGCACCCGTCCGGGCATCGGCTCGCCGACCTCGCCGACGTCGTGCTGGACAATGGCGCGCCGTACGGCGATGCACTGCTGCCGCTCGAGGGCGGCGGCGCGGTCTGTGCGGTTTCCTCGGTCACGACGGCGCTGCTGGCGCAGCTGCTGACCGCGGAGGTCGTACGACGGTTCCACCAGGCCGGGGAGGTACCCCCTATCTACCTCTCCGCCAACGTCCCCGGCGGGGACGAGCACAACATCGCCCTCGAGTCGCGGTACGCCGGGCGTCTCCGGCGCACTGCCTGACCCGAATTCCACAAGGAGAGACGACGATGTCGATTACCCCCGAACAGCCGGCCGCACTCGACCGTCGCACGGTGCTGCGCCGCGCCGCGGCCGTGGGCATGCTCGCCACTCCGGCCATCGGCCTGCTGAGCGCCTGCGCCACCAGCGGCAGCGACAAGGAGACCGAGCAGGTTGCCGGCGGCACCAAGAGCGCGAAGAACCCGCTGGGCGTCAAGGAGGACGCCGCGATCGAGGTGATCATCTTCAACGGCGGTTACGGCGAGAAGTACGCCACCGACGTGCACGAGCCGCTGTACAAGACGGCGTTCCCCAAGTCCGAGGTCAAGCACCAGGCGACCCAGGCGGTCTCCACGGTGCTCCAGCCGCGGTTCGCCGGCGGTAACCCGCCGGAGTTCGTCAACAACTCGGGCGAGAAGTTCCTCGACTTCGGTGCGCTGGTCAACGACGGCCAGCTGCAGGACCTCACCGAGCTGTGGGACGCCCCGTCGGTCGACGACCCGAGCAAGAAGGTCCGCGACACCGTCATCCCGGGTGTTGTCGAGCAGGGCATGTTCAACACCGCCGACGGGGGGCGCAAGCCGTTCGTCCTGTACTACGTCTCGACGGTCTACGGCATCTGGTACTCCGGCAAGCTCTTCAAGGACAACGGTTGGACGGCGCCCACCAGCTGGGAGCAGTTCAAGGCGCTGTGCGAGCAGATCAAGGCCAAGGGCATCACGCCGTACGGCTATGCCGGGTCGAACGCGGCCTACTACCAGTGGAACGTGATCCTCACGCAGGCCGCGAAGATCGGCGGCACCGATGTCCTGAAGAACATCGACAACCTGGAGGACGGTGCCTGGAAGCAGGACGCTGTCAAGCAGGCTGCGGAGGCATGGGCCGAGATCGGCGCGAAGTACTCGGACAAGAGCTTCGAGGGGCTCAAGCACACCGACGTGCAGCTGCGGCAGAACCAGGGCAAGCTCGCCTTCTACCCGTCCGGCGACTGGCTGGAGAACGAGCAGAAGAAGGACACGCCGGAGGGCTTCACGTACCAGCTCATGCCGGTGCCCGGTCTCACCGCGTCGGACAAGCTGCCGGCGGCCGCTATCCGGGCGGCCGGTGGCGAGGGATACTTCGTCTCGTCCAAGAGCAAGAACCCGCGTGGCGGTATGGAGTACATGCGCCAGATGCTCTCCAAGGCGGGCGCCCGGGGCTTCACCGAGACCGTCGGTGCGGCCACGGTGGTGCCGGCCGGCAGCGAGGGCTTCCAGTTCCCGCCGGGTGTCGCCAGCGCGCAGGCTGCGCTGAAGGCGGCCGGCAAGGACGTGTTCAACATGCTCTTCGACAACTGGTACAAGGAACTCGACACGGAGGCGCGGACCGCCACCAACGAGCTGATGTTCGGCCGGATCAACGCGGACGCTTTCGTGGAGCGGATCCAGAAGCGCGCCGACGCGATCAAGAAGGACAGCTCCGTCACCAAGTTCAAGCGCTGATCGGAGCGTAGGGATCATGCGGCACGGCAAGTACCCATTCGTGATCGGGTTCCTGTTCGCCCCGGTCGCGCTGTACGTGACTTTCGTGATCTGGCCGTACGCGCAGGCGTTCTGGATCTCGATGACCAACTGGCGAGGGCTGTCCGCCCCGCAGTGGGTGGGGTTCGACAACTACCGGAGGCTGCTTGACGACGGGGCCTTCTGGAAGGCGGTCCAGCACCACGGCGTACTGCTGCTTGCCCTGCCGCTGATCACCGTTGCCATCGCCCTGTTCTTCGCCTTCCTGCTGAACGTGGGCGGCAAGAGCAGCGGCGGGCAACGCCAGGGGGTCTGGGGGGCGAAGTTCTACCGGGTGGTGTTCTTCTTCCCCCAGGTCCTCGCGGTGGCCATCATCGCGGTGCTGTTCCAGATGGTGTACCGACCGAACGAGTCCGGCCTGATCAACGGCGTGCTGATGGAGTTCGGCCTGGAGCCGGTCCTCTTCCTGGTCAAGCCGAACCTGGCTCTGTGGTCGATCATCGCGGTCCTCGTCTGGCAGGCCGTCGGCTTCTACGTGGTGCTCTTCTCGGCCGGGATGGCCTCCATCCCGGGCGAGATCTACGAGGCCGCCGAGATGGACGGCGCCTCCAGAGTCACCCTGTTCTTCCGGGTCACCCTGCCGCTGCTGTGGGACACCCTCCAGGTGGCCTGGGTGTACCTCGGCATCGCGGCGTTCGACGCGTTCGCCATCGTCGCGGTGCTCTCGGTGGACGGTGGTGGCCCGGACGGCGCCACCACCGTCCTGGCGATGGAGATCTACCGCAACGCGTTCGTCTACTCGAAGTACGGTTACGCCTCGGCGATGGGCGTGGCGCTGTTCTTCCTCACCCTCACGTTCGCGGCGCTGACGCTGCGGCTCACCAAGCGGGAAAGCGTGGAGTACTGATGAACCCGCAGTCGACGCTGCCGCCGACACCGGCGGCGCTACCGCCCAAGACCGGCGACCCGAACGCCGCCGGTGGGCGGGGGAGCAAGGACCCCCGCTCGGAGGTACGGCTCTTCGCCGGCCTGGGGCACGTCGCGCTCGCCGTCTGGGCGGTGATCGTGATCGTGCCGATCATCTGGACCTTTCTCGCCGCGTTCAAGAACACCAGCGAGATCTTCAGCAGCCCGTGGACGCTCCCGGCGGAGCTGCGCTGGGAGAATTTCGGGCGGGCCTGGACCAAGGCGCACATCGGCCGGTACTTCCTGAACAGCGTGATTGTGGTGTCGTGCAGCACGTTCCTCACCATGCTGCTCGGCTCGATGGCCGCGTACGTGCTGGCCCGGTACAAGTTCTGGGGCAACCGGGCGGTCTACTTCCTCTTCGTCTCGGGCTTGGCCTTCCCGGTCTTCCTGGCCCTGGTGCCGCTCTTCTTCGTGGTGAAGAACCTGGGCCTGCTGGACACGCACACCGGCGTGGTGCTGGTCTACAGCGCGTACTCGTTGCCGTTCACGGTGTTCTTCCTGGCCGCGTTCTTCAAGACGCTGCCGTCGTCGGTGGCCGAGGCGGGGATGATCGACGGCTGTGGGCACACCCGGCTGTTCTTCCAGGTCATGATGCCGATGGCGAAGCCGGGCCTGATCAGCGTGGCGATCTTCAACATCATCGGTCAGTGGGCGCAGTACCAGCTTCCGTTGGTGCTGCTCTCCAACGCCAAGGACAAGTGGGTGCTCACCCAGGGCATCGCCGACATCTCGGTCAACGCCGGCTACGAGGCGGACTGGTCCGGGTTGTTCGCCGCGCTGACCATCGCCATCCTTCCGATGATCATCGTGTACGCGGTCTT
Organism: Micromonospora luteifusca; assembly: GCF_016907275.1. Taxonomy (NCBI): domain Bacteria; kingdom Bacillati; phylum Actinomycetota; class Actinomycetes; order Micromonosporales; family Micromonosporaceae; genus Micromonospora; species Micromonospora luteifusca. Next base: position 1,067,724 of record NZ_JAFBBP010000001.1, on the reverse strand, counting down.
CCAACGCCAGATCCAGGCCGGCCTCACCTCCGGCGCCGTCAAGTAGCCGGTCACCTCGGGCGCTCGTCGGCCTGACTGTGCCAGGAGTGCCAGAGTGCCGCGTACGCCCCGTCGGCAGCCACGAGGTCGTCGTGGCTGCCGATCTCGGTGATCCGGCCGTCCGCCAGCACCGCGACCCGGTCGGCGTCGTGTGCGGTGTTGAGCCGGTGCGCGATCGCGATGACGGTCCGCCCGACCAGCACGGCGGCCAGCGCCCGCTCGGTACGACGGGCGGTGGTCGGGTCGAGGGCTGCCGTCGCCTCGTCCAGGATCAGCGTGTGCGGGTCGGCGAGCACCAGCCGGGCCAGCGCGAGCTGCTGTGCCTCGGCCGCGCCGAGCTGCCGGGCCCCGTCGCCGAGTTGGGTGTCCAGGTCGTCGGGCAGCCCCGCGAACCAGTCGGCACCCACGCTGATCAGTGCGGAGCGCATCTGCTCGTCGGAGGCGTCGGGCGCGGCGAAGGAAAGGTTGTCGCGCACCGAGCCGATGAAGACATGGTGTTCCTGAGTGACCAGCGCGATCCGGCGGCGTCGCTCGGCGGGGTCGAGGTCGGTGACCGGGCAACCGCCGATGCTGACGACGCCCTGACGTGGCGCGTCGATCCCGGCCAGCAGCCGGGCCAGGGTGGACTTGCCGGCACCCGACGGACCGACGACGGCCAGTCGCTCACCGGGCTGCACCTCCAGGTCGATGCCGTGCAGCACGTCCGGGCCCCCGGCGTAGGAGAACCGCGCCCCACGGACGACGAGTCGCTCTCCCTGTGACGTTGCCGTCCGGCCGGGCGGCTCCGGCGGGACCATGCCGACGCCGAGCACGCGGGCGTACGACGCGAAGCCGCGCTGCGCCTGCTCCGTCCACTGCAGCAGCCGGTCCATCGGCTCGATCGCCTGTTGCAGGTAGAGCGCGGCGGCGACCACCGCGCCGAGCGAGACGATGTCCCTGGAGAGCAGGTAGCCGCCGACGAGCAGGACCAGGGCGACCGGCAGCGGGTAACTGGCCTCGACGACCGAGAAGAACACCGTACGCAGCGCCAGGGTCGCTCGTCGGGCCTGCCACACCCGGGTGATCCGGCTGGTGCCATGCCGGATCCGGTCGCCGGTCAGCCGCAGCGCCTCCACCGTGCGGGCGCCCTCGGCGGTGGTGGTCAGTGTCTCCGTCAACTCGGCCGACGCCGCGCCCTCGGTGAGGTACGCGGGACTGGCCCGCCGCAGATACCAGCGGGTGACCGCCACGATCGACGGGAGCCCGGCCAGCGCTGCCAGCCCGAGCAGCGGGTGCAGGAGGAAGACCGCCCCGAAGAGCAACGTCAACTGCACCACGGCGATGACGATGGTGGGCACCACGTCCCGGACGGTGGTGCCCACCATCGCCACGTCGACCGAACTGCGGGTGGCCAGGTCCCCGGCGCCGGCGCGTTCGACGACCGAGACCGGCAGGCCGAGGGTCCGGGAGACGAACTCCTCGCGCAGTTCGGCGACGGCCCGCTCACCGAAGCGGTGGCCGGCGTACTGGGCGTACCGGGAGAGCAACGCGCTGACCAGGACGCAGCCGGCGATGGCCAGCGCCAGCCGGTCCACCGAGGCCACGCCCGCGCCCTCGGTGACCCGGTCGACGATGGTGCCCAGCAGCCACGGTGGGGCCAGCCCGACGACCGCCGCGGCGCTGTGCAGCGCCAGTACGATCCCGACCGCGCGACGGTGCCGGCTGATCATGTCCCGCAACGCCCGGCGTACGGTGCGGCGCTCGGCCACGGGCAGCCGGGTCACCGGTACGCCTCCTCAATGTCGGCGGGCTGCTCGATGTCCGGATCCTCGCTGCCTCGGGCCACCAGGTGCCGGTAGTCGGCGTCGTGGTCGAGCAGGCCGACGTGGCTGCCGGTGGCGGTGATCCGGCCGGCGCTCAGGTGCGCGACCAGGTCGGCTCGGCCGAGCAGCAGGGGCGACGTGGCGATCACCACGGTGGTTCGCCCGGCCCGCGCGGCGTGCAGCCGCTCGGCGATCCGAGCCTCGGTGTGCGCGTCCACCGCCGATGTCGGGTCGATGAGGATCAGCACCTCCGGCTCGGTGCGGAGCGCCCGGGCCAGGCGGACCCGTTGGCGCTGACCGCCGGACAGTGTCCGGGCTCGGGCGTCGATCGGGGTGTCCAGCCCGGCCGGCAGGGCGTCGACGACGTCTTCGGCCGAGGCGACCCGCAGCGCCGCGCGAATCGGGTCGTCATCGTCGCCTCCGGCGTCGGCGTCATCGTCGCCTCCGGCGTCGGCACCGGGCGGTCGCAGAATGTCCCGCAGGGTCCCGGCGAAGAGGTACGAGTCGTGGTCGGCGACGACGATCCGGGAGCGGACCTCGTCCAGGGCGACCCCGGTCAGCGGCACACCGCCCCAGGTGGTCTCGCTGACGACGTACCGCCCGAGCCGGTCGGCCAGGGCCACGCCCGCTGCCGGGTCGTCTGCCGCCACCCCGGTCAGCCGACCGGCGCGCACGGTCAGCCCGGTCACCGGGTCGTGCAGGTCGGCCGGGCCGGCCGGCGCGGCCACAGCCCCCGGGCGGCGGGCGTCGGGCACAGCCCTCGGCCACCGACGGCCCGGGCCGCCGACATCGTCGGGGCTCACGTTGAGCAGGTCGGCGATCCGCCGGGCGGCGACCCGACCCCGGATCAGTTGGTAACTGCCTTCGAGCAGGAACCAGACCGGCACGATCAGGGTCGCCACGTAGCCGTAGACGGCGACCAACTCACCGATCGTGACGTCACCGGTCACCGCCATCCGCGCCGTCAGCCAGACCACCGCCGCCAGGAACAACCCGGGGACCGCGACGGTCACCGCGTCGATCCAGCTGTTGACCGCGCCCACCCGGTAGCCCTCGGCGCGCAGGTCCTGGGATCTGGCCGCGTACCGTCGGGCGAAGAGGTCCCGGCCGCCCACCCCGGCGAGCACGCGCAGCCCGGCCACGATGTCGCCGGATCGGGCGGTGAGCTCGCCCTGCTGCTGGCGGTAGACCGACTCGGCGCGTTCGAGGCGGCGTAGCAGGGGCAGGACGACCAGCCCGACCACTGGCACTCCCATCAGCACGCAGAGCGCGAGCAGCGGGGAGATCGACCAGAGCACCACGGCGATGACGCCGTATGCGATGACGGCGCCAACGCCCGGCCCGCTCAGCGTCAGCACCTCCGCCGTCCAGTTGATGTCGGAACCGCCGACGGTGGCCACCTCGCCCGAGGCGACCCGGCGCGGTAGCGCGGCGCCGATCCGGGACAGTTGGCGCAGCAGGACCTCCGCCGTGCGGGCCTTGGCGTCTTCCCGGATGAAGGTCATCGTGCGGTGCCGCATGGTGCCGACGTATGACAGGGCCACTCCGGCGACGATGATCGCCGCCACCCAGAGCGCCAGGGCCCGGGCGTCACGTGCACGAAGCCCGTCGTCGACCGCACGGGCGATCAGGTAGGGCCGTGCCGACAGCCCGATCATCCAGGTCGTTCCGAGCAGGCTGCCGCGCAGCACCCGCCAAGGCTGGCAGCGGATCAACCACCAGAGATATCGCATCGGACCGCGGGTGTCCGGAGTGCCAGGATCGGGATGCGGGATCTGCGGAGGCACCACGTCACGCTACCGGTCCGCTCCGACAGCCCACCGACCCGGCAAACCTGGGGAGCGTCTCACTTCCTGTCAGAGGGGAGGGGCAGAATCGCGTTCGTGCTGGTGGCGGTGGTGGCTGATGAGCGGGGTGGGGGAGTGCTGTGCCCGCTGGACGCCGCCGGCCGACCGGCCGGCGCGACGGAGATCGTCGCCGACCTGGTCGCCGCCGTCGCCGCGCGGGAGGCCGCCGAGCACCCACGCTGGGTCTGGTCGACCGCCGCATCCGTCTACCCGGGGCTGCTGCGCGCCGGCGTCCGGGTCGACCGGTGCCACGACGTGGAGTTGACCGAGGCGCTGCTGCTCGGGCACGCCGGCCGCTGGGGCGAGCCCCGGTCACTGGCCGCCGCCTGGGCCCGGTTGACCGGCGTGGCGGTGCCACCCGACCCACCGCCGCGCGCCGCAGCGCCTCCCGGGCACGGCCAGGGCGCGCTCTTCGACACGCTGCCCGGCCCGCCGGGGCCGGGCATCGACGCCCTGACCCAGGTGTACGCCGACCAACTCGCCCGCATCGCTGCCACCGAGCACCCGGGCCGGTTCCGGTTGCTGGTGGCCGCCGAGTCGGCCGGCGCGCTGGTCGCTGTGGAGATGGGCGCCGCCGGGCTGCCCTGGCGCGCCGACGTGCACGACGAGATCCTCACCGAGCTGCTCGGTGAGGCGTCCCCGGTCGGTGGGCCGCCCCGCCGACTGGCCGACCTGGCAGCCCAGATCGCGGACGCGTTCGGCGTACGTCGTTTGCACGCCGACTCCCCGGCCGAGCTGTTGAAGGCGTTCGCCCGGGTCGGGGTGGAGCTACCCAACACCCGGGCCTGGGTGCTGCGCGGGGTGGACCATCCGGCGGTGCCGCTCGTGCTGGAATACAAGGAGCTCTACCGGATCTGGACGGCGCACAGCTGGTCGTGGCGCGAGCAGTGGGTGCAGGGTGGCCGGTTCCAACCGGAGTACGTGCCGGGCGGGGTGGTCTCCGGCCGCTGGGCCACCCGGGGTGGTGGCGCGCTGCAGATCCCGAAGGTGATCCGGCGTGCGGTGATGGCCGATCCGGGCTGGCGGTTGGTGGTCGCCGACGCCGGCCAGTTGGAGCCCCGGGTGCTCGCCGCTGTCTCCGGTGACGCCCGACTGGCGGCGGCGGGTGGGGCCGGCGACCTCTACGCCGCACTGGCCCGCGACTCGTTCGGCGGTGACCGGGCCAAGGCCAAGGTGGCCCTGCTCGGCGCGATGTACGGGCAGACCGGTGGCGCCGCGGTGCCCGCGTTGGCCGTGCTGAAGCGCAGTTACCCGACGGCGTTCGGTTACGTCGAGGCGGCGGCGCGCACCGGTGAGGCGGGCGGGTTGGTGCGGTCGTGGCTGGGGCGGACGTGTCCACCCGGTTCGCTCGGGTTCGGTGATCCCGACGACGCGCCGTCCGATCCGGACGGGGCGGCCGACCCGCACAGTCCCCGGGCCCGGGCCGCGCGGTCCCGGGGGCGCTTCACGCGTAACTTCGTCATCCAGGCGACCGCCGCCGAGTGGGCCTCCACGTTGCTGGCGACGTTGCGTACGGAGTTGGCCGGCACCGACGCGGAGCTGGTGTTCTTCCAGCACGATGAGGTGATCGTGCACGCTCCCGCCGATCAGGCTGCCGCGGTCGCCGAGGCTGTCACCCGCTCCGGTGAGCGGGCCTCCGCGCTGCTGTTCGGTGCGACGCCGGTCCGGTTCCCGCTGGACCTGTCCATCGTCGACTGCTACGCCGACGCCGCCTGACGGGCATTGTGTCCGTACCGGGAGGTGCCGGGGCGTGTAACGGTTGTGCTATTTCTCCTTTTCGCCCCGCTACTCTCGGCCGGCCGTCCTCGTTGCAGTGTCCGTAGGAGGGGGCGGATCGGTCGCGGTCGCTCCCATGGTTGAGGGGGCGCAGCTGAACCGGATCGCAGGAATGATCATCGCCGCGGGCGGGGGACGACGGATCGGTGGTCCCGAGGCGCTGCTGCACCAGGGCGAGAAGCCCCTGGTCAACCAGATGATCGACACGATGACCACGGCGGGCTGCGAGCAGATCGTGGTCGTGCTGGGTGCCGCCGCTGACCAGGTCCGGGAAACCGCCGACCTGGGCAAGGCCACCGTAGTGATCAACAAGGCGTGGGGCACCGGGGTCGGCTCGTCGATCCGGGCCGGTCTGGCCGCAATGGACGACGAGGGAGTCGAGGCGGTGGTGGTGGTTCCCGTCGACATGCCGGGCCTGACCGCCGCAGCGGTCCGCCGGGTGGCCGCGTTGCCGTATCCGGACGTGCTGGTCTGTGCCACCTACGACGGGCTGCGCGGCTACCCGATGCTCTTCGGCCGTCGGCACTGGCCCGGGATCGCCACGCTGGCCAGCGCCGACGTGGGCGCCCGGCCGTACCTGCTGGCGCACAAGGACCAGATCGTCGACATCGCCTGCGACTCGGTAGCCGACGGCAGCCGGGTCGACACCCCCGAGTTGATGGCGCTCTATGGCCTGACCGTCCCGCCGCAGCGTGTAGGTGTCTAAACCCACCCGCGTCCGCGCCGCCCTGCTGCGAGGCAGGGCGGCGCTGCCGCTGGGGTGGGTGGTTTTACTCCGGTGCCTCGTCCAGCTGCCCGGTGGCGGCGAGCCGCTGGTACCAGTGGGCGCTGTCCTTCCAGGTGCGTACCTGGGTGTCGTAGTCGACCCGGATGATGCCGAAGCGGCGGTCGTAGCCGTAGCCCCACTCGAAGTTGTCCAGCAGCGACCAGACGAAGTAACCGCGCACGTCCGCGCCCTGCGCGCGGGCGTCGGCCATCGCGCCGATGTGCCGGCGCAGGTAGTCGATCCGCCGGTCGTCGTGGATCTGGCCGTCGGCCGACACGACGTCGTCGAACGCGGCGCCGTTCTCGGTGATCATCATCGGCTGGTTCGGGTACTCGTGCCGCAGGCGCAGCAGCAGCTCGGTCAGGGCCGGCGGGTCGATGTTCCAACCCATCGCCGTGTACGGGCCGGGCTGCGGCAGGAAGTCGACGTTGTCGGCGGCGACCCACGGGGTCGAGGCCGAAGCGCCGTGCCCGTCGGCATCGGAGCGCACCGACACCCCGTCCCAGGCCCGGACCAGGGTGCTTGAGTAGTAGTTGACCCCGAGCACGTCGAGCGGCACCGCGATCAGCTTCTCGTCGCCCTCGCGAACGAACGACCAGTCGGTGACGGATGCGGTGTCGGCCAGCAGGTCGGCCGGGTACGCCCCGTCGAGCATCGGGCCGAGGAACGCCCGGTTGGCCAACGCGTCGATCCGCCGTACCGCGTCCTGGTCCTCGGCCGAGTCCGACGCCCCCCGGATGACGTGCAGGTTCAGCGTCACCGACAGCTCGGCCGCCGGGGCCAACTCCCGGACCACGCGGCCGGCCAACCCGTGCGCGAGGTTGAGGTGGTGCACCGCGGCCAGCGCCGCCGCCGGCTCCGTCCGGCCCGGCGCGTGCACACCGGAGGCGTAACCCAGGTACGCCGAGCACCACGGCTCGTTGAGCGTCGTCCAGGTGTGCACCCGGTCGCCCAGCGCACCGACGATGCCCGCCGCGTACTCCTGGAAACGCAGCGCGGTCTCCCGCACCGCCCAGCCGCCGGCGTCCTCCAACTCCTGCGGCAGGTCCCAGTGGTACATGGTCGCCACCGGGCGGACGCCCCGCTCCAACAGACCGTCCACCAGCCGCGAGTAGAAGTCGATGCCCGCCTGGTTGAACCGGCCCGAGCCACCCGGCTGCACCCGCGGCCAGGCGATGGAGAACCGGTACGCGCTGAGCCCGAGGTCGCTGATGTGCCCGAGGTCGTCAGCCCACCGGTGGTAGTGGTCTGCCGCCACGTCGCCGGTGTCGCCGTTCAGCGTCCGACCGGGCGTGTGGCTGTAGGTGTCCCAGATGGACGGTCCTCGCCCATCCTCGGTGACCGCGCCCTCGATCTGGTACGCCGCCGTCGCCGACCCCCAGACGAAGCCTTCCGGGAAGTGGTGTTGCGTCATCGTTCAATCCCCTGGATCTCGCAGATGTGGCCCGTCGAGGTGCCAGCGACCAATTCGGCACTGGCAGTCCCATCCTCGTAGCGCACGTCGAACTCGGCGCCCGGGCCGTCCCCGGGTGACGGTACCCGTACCCGGGTCCGCTGCCCCTCGGTCGGTGCGTACAGCCGCAGCCGCACATCGTCGGCCCACTCGTAGTCCGGTCGGTCGTTGCGGGAGCCGAACGGGATGACCGCGCCGGGCCGGGCCAGCACCGGCAGGCTGTCGAACCCGTGCTTCTCGCTGACCCACGCCGGGCCGGTGACCTGCGCGCCGGTGACCAGGTGCGTCCAGGTGCCGGCGGGCACGTAGTAGGTGACGTCGCCGTCGGCGCTGAGCACCGGAGCGACCAGCACGTCGGGGCCGAGCATGTACTGCCGGTCCAGGTACGCCGTGGCCGGGTCGTCCGGAAACTCCAGGATCATCGGCCGCATCACCGGCGTACCGTCGCGGTGTGCCTCCTGCGCGGCGGCCGCGAGGTACGGCATCAGGCGGAGCTTGAGCTGGGTGAAGTGCCGCAGCACGTCGACGGCCTCGTCGTCGAATGCCCACGGCACCCGGTACGAGCCGGAACCGTGCAGCCGCGAGTGCGACGAGAGCAACCCGAAGGCGACCCACCGCTTGAACACGGCCGAGTCGGGGGTGCCCTCGAAGCCGCCGATGTCGTGGCTCCAGTAGCCGAAGCCGGACGCGGCCAACGACAACCCGCCGCGCAGCGACTCGGCCATCGCGACGAACGTCGACTCGCAGTCCCCGCCCCAGTGCACCGGGAACTGCTGCCCACCGGCGGTCGCGGAGCGGGCGAACAGCACCGCCTCGCCCTTCCCGCGCTCCGCCTCCAGCAACTCGAAGACGGCCTTGTTGTAGAGGTAGGAGTAGTAGTTGTGCATCCGCTGCGGGTCCGAGCCGTCGTGCCACACCACGTCGGTCGGGATGCGCTCACCGAAGTCGGTCTTGAAGCAGTCGACGCCCATGTCGAGCAGCGCCTTGAGCTTGCCGGTGAACCAGCGGACCGCATCCGGGTTGGTGAAGTCGACGAGCGCCATGCCGGCCTGCCACTTGTCCCACTGCCAGACCGACCCGTCCGGGTTGCGGACCAGGTAGCCGGCCTCGCGGCCCTCCTCGAACAGGTACGAGCGCTGCGCGATGTACGGGTTGATCCAGACGCACACCTTCAGGTCACGCTCGTGCAGTCGGCGCAGCATTCCCTCCGGGTCGGGGAAGGTCGCCGGGTCCCAGACGAAGTCGACCCAGTGGAACTGGCGCATCCAGAAACAGTCGAAGTGGAACACCGACAGCGGCAGCCCGCGCTCGGCCATCCCGTCGACGAACTCGGTCACCGTCTTCTCGTCGTACGAGGTGGTGAACGAGGTGGACAGCCACAACCCGTACGACCAGGCGGGGATCCGGGCCGGCCGGCCGGTGAGCGCGGTGTAGCGGCGCAGTACGTCCTTCGGGTTGGGCCCGTCGATGACGTAGTAGGTGAGCGACTGCCCCTCGACGCTGAACTGGGTCTGCGTGACGACCTCGGAGCCGACCTCGAACGACACGTGCTCCGGGTGGTCCACGAACACCCCGTAGCCGGCGCTGCTGAGGTAGAACGGCACGTTCTTGTACGCCTGCTCGCTGGCGGTGCCACCGTCGGCGTTCCAGATGTCGACCGTCTGCCCGTTCTTGACGAACGGGCCGAAGCGCTCGCCCAACCCGTACACCGTCTCACCGACACCCAGCGCGAGCCGCTCGTGCACGTGCGGGCGGCCCTCGGCGTCGGTGACGACGCCGATGCTGCGCTCGGTGGACGCGGTGACCAGCCGGTCGCCGTGCAGGAAGTCGACCCGCCACCCGTCGACGAGCGCGACGCGCGCGGTCAGCTCACCGGTGGTCAGCGTCGCGCTGATCCCGGTGACGTCGACGGTGACCGGGTGCGTCTCGTCGGTGTTCAGCCCGAAGTGCGGCTCGCGGGGCAGCCCGCCGGTGTGGTGGGCGACGGTGACCCCGATGACGCCGGGGGCGGGGGAGAAGAACCGGACGGTGACGAGGGGACGGTTGAGGGTGTCGCCGCGTCCGGTGATCTGACCGGTCGGGGCGAAGACGGTGAAGCCGCGATCGTCCGGCTCGACCGATTCCACGATGCCGGGGCGCAGGACGCTGACGCCGGGGCGCAGCTGCCAGTACCCGTCGGTGAACTTCACTTCTCGGCTCCTGCCGTGATGCCGCGCGCCAGGGTGCGCTGGAAGATGAGGAAGAAGAGGATGGCCGGCACCAGACTGATCAGCGCGCCGGCGTTGGTGGTCGGAGCGTCCATCAGCCGGTCGCCCTGCAGCGACGCCAACGCGACCGGGATGGTCTGCGTCTGGTTGTCGATCAGCATGACCAGCGGGATCAGGAACTCGTTCCAGGTCCAGATGAAGAAGAAGATGAGCAGCACCGCGAGGGTGGGCCGCAGGTTCGGGAAGACCACCCGCCACAGCACCGTCCACTTGCCGGCCCCGTCCAGCGCCGCGGCCTCGAGCAGCGAGCGCGGGAACGTGCCCATCACCGAGGCGAGCAGGTAGGTGCCGAACGCGCTCTGGATCACGGTGAAGATGATGATCACCGAGAGTTGGGTGTTGTAGAGACCGATCGCCTTGGCCACGTAGTACAGCGGGTAGATCAGCGCCTCCTGCGGCAGCATGTTGGCCAGCAGGAAGAGACCGACGATCCAGAGCCGGCCGCGGACCCGGCCGATGCCCAGGGCGTACGCGTTGAGCAGCGACACGGCCACGCCGAGCACGGCCACGGAGCCGGCGATGAGCGTCGAGTTCCAGAGCTTGAGCGGGAAGTTCACCTCGGTCCAGTACGTCCGCAGACCCTTGGTGTAGAACTCCGTCGGCCAGCTCAGCGGGCCGGCCGACGAGTAGTCGCCGGGCGACTTGAACGCGTTGAGCAGCATGAACGCGAACGGCACCAGCATGACCAGCGCGCCGAGGACGACCAGGGCGAGCACGATCCAGCGGCTGACGCCGCGGTGGTGCCGATCGCGTACCGGCCCCCGGACCGGCGCCGGAGTGATGACGGCCATCTCAGAACCCCCGGTCCCGGCGCTCGCTGCGAGCCTGCATCCAGATGAAGAGCACGGCCACCACAACGATGATCAGGGTCAGCACCGTGGAGATCGCGGAGCCGTAGCCGACCTGCAGCTTCTTGAAGAACGTGTAGTAAGCGAAGTAACTCGGCACGTTGGTGGCGTTCTCCGGGCCGCCCCGGGTCAGGGCGAAGATCGGCCCGAACACCTTCAGCGCGGCGATGGTGCAGGTCAGGGCCACCACGAAGGTTTCCGGCCGGATCTGCGGGAGTGTGATCGCCCGGAACCGGTGGACCCAGTTCGCGCCGTCGACCTCGGCCGCCTCGTACAACTCGGGGTCGACCCGCTGCAACGCCGCCATGAAGACGACCACCGGGTAGCCGATCTGCACCCAGATCATCACCGCCATCACGGCCGGCAGAGCAGTGTCCGGATCGCCGAGCCAGTCGTGGCGTAGCGCGCCGAGACCGACCGCGTCGAGCAGGCTGTTGAAGGCGCCGTCGGGGCGCAGGATCCAGCCCCAGACGATGCCGGCCACCACGACGGGCAGCACCTGCGGAAGGTAGAACGCGGCCCGCAGCGCGGCGGCGGTGCGGGGCTTGAACCGGCGGCCGATGACGTCGAAGAGCACCGCGGCGAGCAGCAGCCCGAGCAGGGTGGGCACCACCACCATCGCGACGAGCATCCAGACGGTGTTGCGGAACGACGCCCAGAACACGTCGTCGTGCAGCAACTGCTGGTAGTTGTCCAGGCCGACCCAGCGAGGGTCGCCGATGCCGGACCACTTGGTCAGCGACAGGTAGAGGGTGCCGACCAGCGGTGCGCCGATGACCAGGATGAAGAGCACCGCTCCGGGGAGCAGGTAGAGCCAGTACGCCGCGTTGCGGCCGCGACGTTTGCGGCCGGGTTTGGGCTGGGTCGGAGTCGCCGCAGGCTGAACCGCGGCGACCGTCTCGGAGACTGCCATGGAAGATCCTTCCCGGCGGGGCGGGCGGACGCGCCGGTCGTGCCGGCCGCGCCCGCCGCTCGCCGTGTCACTTGCCGGTGATCTCCTTGACGCCATCCGCGTACGGCTTGGCGATCGAGTCGAGGACCTGGTCGGGCGACTTGGAGCCGTTGATCAGGCCCTGGAATCCACCCACCAGCACGTCGTAGTAGCCGGGGACCGGCCAGTCCGGGTAGAAGGCGAGCCCGTCGGACTTGCTGACCGTGTTGAAGTCCTCGATCAGCTTGCGGTCCTTCGGGTCGCTGATCTTCGACGCGTCAGCGGCGACCGGAACACCACCGTTGTTGCCGATCAGGTCCTGGATCTCCGGACGCAGGGTGATGTCGATGAAGTCGTACGCCAGGCTCTTGGCCTTGCTGTTCTCCGGAACCACCCAGAGGTTGCCGGAGGAGCCGGCCTGCAGGGTGTTGCCGGGGAAGAGGAAGGTGTCCCAGTTGGCCTTCATCTCGGTCTTGAACCGGCCGTACCACCAGCTACCCGAGACGATCATCGGAACCTTGCCGCCGATGAACGCGGTACCCATGTCCTCGGCCTTGAGGCTGGCCGAGTCCTTGGCGACGTAGCCCTTCTTCACCCAGTCGGCGAAGGTCGCCGCGCCGTACTTCAGCGGGTCGGCCTTGAAGTCCACCGGGTTCTTGTAGAGCTGGTAGTTGTCGACGAACTGCCGGTCCGCCTTGGACAGGGCCAGCTGGTAGAAGAGCTGGCCGGCCGGGTACTCGGCGCCGGCCATGCCCAGCGGGGTGATGCCCTTGCCGACGAAGGTGTCCATCGCGGCGGTCATGTCGGCCATCGTGGTCGGAACCTTGACGCCGTTGCGCTCGAAGAGGTCCTTGTTGTAATAGACCGTCACGTACTCGCCGTAGTTCGGCACACCGAACCACTTGCCCGAGCCCATCACGCCCTTGTCGCTGTAACGGGCGGTGGTCTGCAGGCTGGGGCTGAGCTTGCCGGCCCAGCCGCGCTTGTCGGCCTCGGCGCTCAGGTCGGAGAGCAGGCCCTGGGAGGAGAGCAGACCGGCGGTCGCGTTGCCCTTGTTGTACTCCATGATGTCCGGGCCTTCGGACGAGTTGATGATCATGCCGGCGTTCTGCTGGATCTGCTCGAACGCCTTGCGCTCGAAGCGCACCTCGACGCCCGGGTGCTCGGTCTTGAAGATCTCGATCGCCCGGTTCCAGCCGACCCCCATGGCGCTGGTTTCACTCTCGTAGTGCCAGAGCTTCAGGGTCTTGGCCCCGCTGTCGTCCCCGTTGTCACCACCACCGCAGGCGGCCACGGTGGTCGTCGCGGTCGCCGCCAGGGCGAGCGCGGCGACGAGCCGGCGGAATCGCTGCATTGCTATCCTCCTCGTTGAGTATCTAGCCGGTACTGCACTGGGCCCGTCGTCGCGTTGCCGCGCGGCGGCGGGCCGTTGTCGCTGGTCAGCCCCCGTCGATCGACGATGGGCGAGAGGTGACCAATGCCGGCCGCCGTGGTGCGGCGGTCGATCCCCGGATCTCCAACGCGCACGGCAGCAGTTGCTGGTGACGGTGGTCGCCCGGGCCATCCAGGTGGCGCAGCAGCGCCTCGATCGCGATCCGACCGAGGGCCGAACCGGGTGACGTCATCGCGGTCAGCGCCGGGGTCGCCAGCTCCGCCACCTGCGTCGAGGTGACCATCGAGACGACAGAGACGTCGTCGGGCACCGACAACCCACGGCCGCTCAGTTCGCCGAGGATGCCGAAGATCGCGGTCTCGTTCATGGCCAGCACGGCGGTCAGCTCCGGGGCCTGCGCGAACGCGGCGGCCAGGGCCGCCCGCCCGCCGGCGGCGCTGTCCTCGGCCGGGATCATCACCGGGTCGAGACCGTGCCCGGTCATCGCCGCGACAAAGGCATCACGGGTACGCAGCGCGGGCCCGTAACCGCTGGCCAAGGTGGCAGCCGAGTGGTTGACGTAGACGATCCTCCGGTGCCCGAGACCGACGAGGTGCGCGACAGCGTCCCGGACGGTCTGGTCGAAGTCGATGTCGACGTACGAGAGCGTGCTGGTGTCGCCGGTGCGGCCGATCAACACCAGCGGCACGCCAGCCTCCTGGAGAACGGTGACCCGTTCGTCGGCCAGCTGAACCTCCATCAGCACGACGCCGTCGAGCATCCGCTGGCTGGCCAGCCGACGCAGGTCGTCGAGGTCGCCGCCGCCGACCGGCGAGAGCACCAGGTGATAACCAGCGGCGCTGGCCGCCGCGGCGGCACCGGTCACGAAGGCGGTTTCGGTGGCGCCGAGGCCGCGCTCGTCCATCGGCATCAGCAGGCCGAGGATCCGACTGCGCCGGCTGGCCAGCCCCCGGGCCATCGCGTTGGGCTGGTAGTCGAGCTCCGCCATCGCGGCGAGCACCTTGTCCCGGGTGGCCTGCGAGATTGGCCGGGTGCCGGTGAGCACGTACGAAACGGTGCTGACCGAGACCCGGGCGAGGCGGGCGACGTCGTGCATGGTGGCCACCGCGCACCTCCTCTGGCCTGGCATGGGATCGCTCCCGCATGATCGTCGAAACGCTTCGACGAAGCGGTTCGACAGACGCTAGGCCACCTGTTACGGCGACGTCAATAGGTGATGTCGAAAAGATGCCCGGCCCGCCGCGCGGCCCTCGTCCCCCCCGCCCCGGCCGCCCGACCGGGGCGGAGGCGGGCCTCGGGGCGGGGTGGTGCCGTCTGCCGGAGGGGGTCAGGGCAGGTCGAACAGGGCGGCGGCGCTGTCCCAGCAGACCGCGCGCAGCCAGTCGTCGCCCAGGTCCAGTCGGGCCAACCCGGTCAGTTGGTCGGCGTACGGGTACGGGATGTTCGGGAAGTCGCTGCCCAGCAACACCTTGCCGGCCAGTCCCAACTCGCGCAGCCGGGGCAACTCGTCGGTGGGGAAGGGAACGAACTGGTCGAAGAACGGCGTGAATGCCATCGTGGTGTCCAGGCGGACGTGCTCGTACGCCTCTGCCAGGTCCAGGAAGGCGCGGTAGTCCGGGGCGCCGAGGTGCGCCACCACCGCGGGCAGTCGGGGGTGGCGGGCGAGCAGGGCGGCGAACGGACCGGGTCCGGTGTGCGCGGTACCCACCGGTGCGTGTCCGGCGTGCACCACCACCGGCACGCCCGCATCGGCCAGCATTCCCCAGACCTGGTCCAACGTCGGGTCGGTCGGGGCGAAGCCTCCGACCTGCACGTGCACCTTGAACAGTTTGGCGCCACCCGCGAGCGCCGCCTCGACGTACCCGGGGGCGCCCGGCTCGGGGAAGAACGTGGCCGAGGCCAGGCAACCGGGGGTGTCGTGGGCGAATTCCAGTGTCCAGCGGTTGAGTTCCGCCGCCATGCCTGGCCGGTGCGCGTACGCCAATGCGCTGAACGCCCGCACCCCGAGCCGGCGCAGGTGTGCGACCCGGTCGGCGTCGCTCCACCGGTAGAGGATCGGCCATTCGGTGCCGACCAGCGGCCCGGCGGCGTCGAAGTAGGCCCACACCCGACGCAGCAGTCGCGGCGGTAGGAAGTGCACGTGTACGTCGGCGAGGCCGGGTAGCCCCAGGGTGCGGTAGAACTCCGGCACCCGTTCGTCCGCGGCCGGCGGGATCACCGGCCCCGGATCGGTCATATATCGATGTCGAATCGGCTCAGCACCGAGGGCGCGATCAGGCCGACGGTGGCGAGCGCCGAGACGACGGTCAGTGCGATGCGCATCCCGACCACTTCGGCCTTGCTGCCGACGCGCAGGGCGATGCTGTTCGGCAGACCGATCATCATCCACATGCGCCGTTTGATCGGGATCGGCCAGAGGATCGGCACGCCAGCTCGGGTGATCATGTCGCCCAGGATGTGCACGAAGCAGCCCACGCCCAGCGCGGTGCCGATCAGCGGATAGCCGCGTCCGCCCGGCAGGTTGGCGAAGGTGAACCAGGCCGCCCCAGCCGACGCGAGAGTAATGATCACCCACCCGGCCCGCTCGGCCCACTCGTCGAACAGCCCGCGCAACGCCAGGCCGAACATGAAGAACAGGATGGTGATGACCGCCCACTTGCCGTACGCGGCGCAGAGCGCGGTGGTGCCCCAGCCGACCAGCAGGGTGAACGGCAGCGTGTGGGTCAGCGTCCGGTGCCCGTTGTTGCGGCGCGGGTCCTTGCTGAGCTTCGTGGCGTAGTAGACCCCGAGGGAGACCTTCTCCATCACCTCGGCGGCAAAGAGCGAGAAGACCCCGAAGGTGCGGGCCACGGTGGCCCCACCCTGGTTCTTGGTCACCTTGCCCGACATGTCGAGGTCGGGAAAGAGCGCGCCACCGGCGCACACCGCAGTGCCCACCGCCAACGCGAGCGGCGACTGGTGGTAGTCGGCGAACTGCTCCAGTGCCCAGGAGCCAGCCAGCCACACCGCCGCGCCAGACAGCGCGTGTTGCGGTCCCATCATCTCGGCTCACCCTCCCCAGGGATCTTGAGCGCCAAAACTACGCCACTGTAGTCAGCGTCTGCGCCGCAGGGGCATCACCCGGTCGGTCCACATCGGACACCGTCACATGGCAGGGGTGAAGCTCTGCCGGATCATCGGCAAGTATGCGGCGTTGACCTGCCAGTCGAACTCTTTTGTCAACCACGAGACGATGTAGGAACGCCGGGCCGAGGTGTTGGCGAGCAGCCGAAAACTGTGTACCTGTTCGCCGGCGGCGTTCTCCCAACCGCACTCCCAGACCGCGCCGCCCTCGAAGATGTCCATCGCGGAGATGTCCACCTTGCGATAGTTCGTCAGTAGCGGGTCGCCGATGGTGAGTCGCACCTCCTCGGCCTGCCAGTACGCCACCGGGTCGGGCCGGGCCGGCCCTGCCTCGACACTGAGCACCCGGGCACCGTCGGGCTCCCGGAAGCAGGTCACCGCTCCTTCGGTCCAGCGCGTCCAACCCACTGGTGCGGCGATCCGAAACCCGGCCGGGTCGTCGTGCCAGGTCCAGCCGTCACGCAGCCGGTATCGCGCGTCGGCCGGTCGCGGCACCGACGCCACCGGAGTGGACGTCGGTGGCGGTGGTGGTGGCTTCGCGCAGGCGAACGCGGCCGGCCTGGAGGTCGGCGCGCCGCCGCCGCCGGCACCGGACGGTGGTGTCCGCTCATTGTTCCGGTCGACCAGTGCCCAGGTGACGCCCATGGCGGCGAGCAGGGCGGTGGCCGTCGCGACCAGGGCGACGAGGCGCTGCCGCCGTCTGCGCAAGCGGCTCGCCGGCCGTAGGGCCGGCGTCGCCGGACCCACCGGATGCGCCGGGTCGACCGGGCCCGCCGGGTCGATCGGGTGCGCCGGACCTGCCGGGTCGATCGGGTGCGCCGGACCTGCCGGGTCGATCGGGTGCGCCGGGTCGACTGGGTACGCCGGGTCGACCGGGTCGGGCATGACGGCACGGCTCGCGTTGCGGACTGCGGCCACTGCCGAGGACGGGGCTGGACCGATGGTCTGGTCGTGGTCCGCCGCGGCACGTCGCAGCAGCGGTTCCACCTCGATGGCGGTCAACCGCCGCCAGGGCTCGCGCTCTAGCAGGCCGGTGAGCGCGGGACGCAACGGACCGGCGCGGAGCATTGGGTCCGGTGGTTCGGTTGCCAGTGCGCTGAGCGTCGCCATCGCGCTCGATCGGGCGTACGGTGACTGGCCCTCGACCGCCGCGAAGAGCGTCGCGCCAAGTGACCACAAGTCGGTACGCGGATCGGACACCCCTTCGCGGGCCCGTTCGGGCGCGACGAACTGCGGGGAGCCGAGGACCATGCCCGGCCCGGTCATCGCACCTTCGCCGCCGTCGAAGGTGGCCAGCCCGAAGTCGGTGAGCACCACCCGCCCGTCGTCGGCCACCAGCACGTTGTGCGGTTTCACATCGCGGTGCAACACCCCGGCCCTGTGCGCGGCCCGCAGAGCGGCGAGCACCGCCAGCCCGATTCGGGCAGTGCGTTGCGGGCTCAGTGGTCCCTCGGCGCTGATGATCTGTTGCACCGACCGGGACGGCACGTACTCCATCACGATCCAGGGGTTTTCCCGGTCGTGCACGACGTCGTAGATGCGGACCACGTTGGGGTGGTTGAGGCGGGCAGCGGTGCGTGCCTCGCGCAGCGTCCGCAGCCGCAACTCCTCGCGCTCGGCCTCGGCCAGCCAGGACGGCGGCACGACCTCCTTCACCGCGACGTCGCGGTGCAGCATCTCGTCACGGGCAAGCCACACCCGGCCCATCCCGCCGGTGCCGACCAGGTCGAGCAGCCGGTACCGACCCGCGATCAGCAACTGATGCACGGTCGCTCCCCCTCGGTCACCCCGAGTTACACGATAGCCACGGAGTCCGGCATTCTCATCCACTGAGCGGCCTCGATCCACGCCGGACGGTGGCTTGGATCATGGCCATACGGTGCAGGTCAGTGGGGTGCTCGGAAACTCTCTCGCACTTTGGCCCAGTCGGCGTCGGCCGAGGCCCAGTCCGCGTCGTCGGTGATCCAGCCCAGCGTCCAACGGTCGGTCCCGACGACGAGTTGCCGGGCGTGCAGCCAGGGTCCGTCCGGTGCCCTCCAGCGGCACTCCCATTCCGCCCCGCGGTTGCTCGCGGAGAGGAGGATCTCGTCGTACCCAGGCAAAGCCCCGGCCCCGGCTGCCGCGTCACGGGCGGTCCGCAGCCGGACCAGGGGATCGGCCGCGCCGCCCTCGGCGACGCTGAAGGCTCGACCGGTCGCCGGGTCCTGGAAGCAGGCCGCCCGGCCGTCGCGGGAGTATCGCCAGGTCGCCGGCACGGTGACCCGGAAGCCGGCGGTGTCGGCATGCCAGACCCAGCCGGACGGTAGGCGGAGTTCCTCGTTGGGAGGCGGCGTGCCAGCCGACACCGGCGCACCGACGACGTCCGGGCGGACGCAGGGAAACGGTGGCGGGGGCATTCCGGGCCCGCCCCGTGGCGGACGGTGGCGGTCGGGGCCGGGACCGAAGGGGCCATCCTGACCACCGCCGTACGGCGGCGGCGCGGTGGGCCGGGTGGCGGTGCCGGTGGGATTGTCGGCGGTGCCGGTGGGCCTGTCGGCGGTGACGGCCAGCGCGGTGCCCACCCCGGCCGCGGCGGCCACCAGTAGCGCCACGGCGACCAGCGCCACCCGCCGGGCCGAGCGCGGCGCGCCCGGCCGGGGGAGCGCCGGAGCCGGTCCGGCCGGGTCGGCGGCCTGTCCGGGCTCGGGCAGCGGGATGGTGATGTCCTGATTGGCGAGGTCGTCGGCCACAGTGGGCCCGTCGGCCGCCGCCGGGTCAAGCTGGCCGGTCGCCGGCGGCGGGTCGAGGTGGTCGGTCGTCGATGGCGGATCGGTGCGGCCGGTCGCGGCCGTCGTGAGCAACCGGCGGGCCGTATCGTGATCGAGGCGGTCGCGCGGGTCGCGGCGCAGCAGCCCGGCGAGCACCGGCGCGAGCGACCCAGCGTGCGGGGCCGGATCCGGTGGCCCGGCGGCCAGTGCGCTCAGGGTGGCCATCGCGGTGCTGCGGGCGTACGGGGAACGGCCCTCCACGGCGGCGTGCAGGGTTGCCCCGAGCGACCACAGGTCGGCGGTCACCGTGGAGACCCCCTCGGCGGCCCGCTCGGGGGCGACGTACTGCGGGGAGCCGAGGACCATGCCGGGCCGGGTTGTCGCGCCGTCGCCGCCGTCGAAGGTGGCGAGCCCGAAGTCGGTGAGCATCACCCGCCCGTCGTGCGCCACGAGCACGTTCTGCGGTTTGATGTCGCGGTGCAGCACCCCGGCGGTGTGCGCGGCCTGTAGCGCGTCGAGCACGGCCAGGCCGATCCGGGCCGCGTGGGCCGGTTGCAGCGGCCCTTCGGCGTCCACTAGGTCCTGCAGGGTGCGGGACGGCACGTACTCCATCACGATCCACGGGCTGCCGTCGACCGGAATGACGTCGTAGAGCCGCACCACGGCGGGATGGTTGAGCCGGGCCGCGGCGCGCGCCTCCCGCAGGGTGCGTGCGCGCAGCTCGGCCCGTTCCGGATCGGCCAGCCAACTCGGCGGGACGATCTCCTTCACCGCGACCTCGCGGTGCAGCATCTCGTCGCGGGCCCGCCACACCCGACCCATGCCCCCGCGACCCACCAGGTCGAGCAGCCGGTACCGACCGGCGATCAGCACCTAGGCACGCTCCTCCTCAGCCGCTGTCCGGGCTACACCCTAACCAGCGGATCGGAAGTCACCTATCGGTCGTCCGACTCGGTCAGCAGGCGGCGTGGTCGGCGGCGGCCAGCAGATTCCCCTCCGGGATGGCGATCTGGGTGCGTCCACCGGCCAGTTGGGCGGCGGCGCGCCGGGCCTGCAGCGGGCCGTGCTCCCGACGGGCGGCGGTGTAACTGGCGGCGGTGCGGGCCGCGATGGTGGCCCACCCGTACTGCTCGCCGACCATGGTGCGGGCCCGGCGGGCCACCCGTCGGGCGAAGACCTCGTCGCCGAGCAGTTGACCGACCGCGCCGGCGAGGGCGTCCGGGTCGCTGTGCGGGAACGTCACCCCGGTCACGCCGGGCTCGACGATCTCGGCGAGGCCGCCGGTGCGGGCCACCGCCAGTGGCGCTCCGGCGGCCGCCGCCTCCAGCGCCACCATGCCGAACGGCTCGTAGAGGCTGGGCACCACTGTCGCGTCGGTGGCGCCGAGCATCGCCGGCAGTTGGGTGGAGTCGAGGAAGCCGGTGAACCGAACGGTCGAGCCGAGTGCCAGCCGTCGGGCCTGGGCCTCCAACTCGGGGCGGTACGGGCCGTCGCCGGCGATCACCACGCGGAGCCCGGGGTGCCGGTCGCGCAGCCGGGGAACCGCGTGCACCAGGTGCTGGACGCCCTTCTCGTAGACCAGCCGCCCGGCGTACCCGACCAACGGGCCGTCCCCGGCGAACCGTGCTCGGGCCGACGCGACCGCCCGCGGCCGGGCCCGCCAGGCCCGGCCGTCGACCCCGTTGGGCACCACGTCGACCTGGGCGGCCGGTACGTCGAACAGGGCGGTCACCTGGTCGCGCATGTAGCCGGAGCAGGTGATCACCCGAACGGAGGAGCCGCTGAGCCAGTGCTCGACGCCGTGGATGGTGCGGTTCATCTCCTCGGGCAGCCAGCCCTGGTGCCGCCCCGCCTCGGTGGCGTGCATGGTGGTGACCAGGGGCAGGTCCAGGTGCTCGGCCAGGGTGATGGCGGTGTGGGCGACGAGCCAGTCGTGGGCGTGGATGACGTCGTAGGTGTCGGCCTGGGTGGCGCGCAGCGCGGTGCGGGTGAGGGTGTGGTTGAAGGCCATGGTCCAGGCGAGCAGGGAGTTGGTGGCGAGGGGGAAGGTGACGGGGTCTTCGGGGGCGCGCAGGATGCGGACGCCGTCGGCGTATTCCTCGTGGGGTGCGCCGTCGCTGTGGCGGGTGACGACGGTGACTTCGTGGCCGGCGGCGGCGAGGGCGACGGAGAGGGCGTGCACGTGTCGGCCGAGACCGCCGACGAGCACCGGCGGGTACTCCCAGGAGAGCATCAGCACCCGCAGTTGTCGGGCGGGGTGGATGTCGATCACGTGGGCATCGGGTGACATGCGGCCCCCTTTGAGTTGTCCCCGGGCGCGCGCCGACCGACACCGGAAGTCGATGTCGCCGTCGCGTCTGGATCGGGGCCAATCCTGCCGGGATCGAGATAACCAGCGGCGACACCACCGTTGCGGTCGTGTAAAGCGCTACTGGCCCTTTCGGCGTACCCGCAGCAGCTCCGCTACCGACCACGCCTGGAATGGGCAGCCGGTGGCGGCGTGCGGCGCGACACCGTCGGCCGTCTCGCTTACCGATCCTAGCCCATATTCGGTCAGATGGGCCTCAATGCCGACGAACACGTCATCGACTGACATCTTTCCCCTGTGGGCGGCATCGACGTACGGGCCGAGCAGCCACGGCCAGACCGTGCCCTGGTGGTAGCCCCCGTCCCGGTCGGCCGGGCCACCCCGGTGCCGGCCCACGAACTCCGGCGCGTCCGGGGCGAGGCTGCGCGGCCCGAGCGGGGTGAGCAGCCCACCCGCGATGCGGCGAAGCGTCGTCTCGTCCGGCTCCAGGGGTGCGAACGGCAGCGACCAGGCCAGCAGTTGGTTGGGGCGCAGCGCGTCGTCGTCGTGCAGGGCGGCCCCACCCAGCGGGTACGCCGGCGCAGGCGCGTCCAGCACGTCGTGCAGCCAGCCGGTCGGGGCCGGGAAGCGCTCCCGGAACGAGGCGGTTGCCTGCCGGTGCCGTCGCCACAGCTCGTCCGCGTCCTGCCCGGCCAGCTCGGCCAACTCGGCGAGCCCGGCCAACCCGTTGATCCACAACGCGTTGACCTCGACCGGCTTGCCGGTACGAGGGGTGACCGGCACGCCGTACACCCGGGCGTCCATCCAGGTCAGCGCGGTGCCCGGGGCGCCCTGGGTGAGCAGCCCGTCGGCCGGGTCGACGGCGATCCCGTACCGCGTGCCGGCCACATGGGCGTCGATCACGGCACGCAGCGCGGGCAGCAACTCGTCGCCGAGGTCGGTGTCACCGGTGACGGTGACGTGCCGGCTCACCGCGTGCAGGAACCACAGCGTGCCGTCGACGGTGTTGTACTCCACCCGACCGGTGTCGGCCGTGTTGGCCAGCATCCCCTCGGACAGCGTCGCCGCGTACGACCGCAGCAGCGCCCTTCCCAGGTCGGCGCGACCGGTGCAGAGGAACAACCCCTCGTAGGAGATCATCGTGTCCCGGGACCAGGCCCCGAACCACGGGTAGCCGGCGACCACGTCCGCCGCCGTGTCGTTGGTGCGCACCACGAACGCGTCGGCGGCCAGCGCCAGGGTGGCCTCCACGTCGTCGGCGGGCTTCGCCGTCGCCACCACCTGCCGGTTGCGTCGCCGGGCCGTCGCCACGATGCCCTCCGCCGGCCCGGGTTCCAGGTCGAGCTGACCGGCCCAGGCCCGCACCGACACCGTGTCGCCGGGGCGTTCCAGCTCGCCGGCGAAGCGTCCCGCGTACCAGAGGTCCTCGTCCGGCTGCAGACCCCGGTTGGCCTCCTCCCGGTGGTGCACGCCCAGCCACCACTGCCCCTCGGGCGTCCAGCCCGGGCCGGCCAGCCGGTACGCGCCCTCGACCACCGCACCGTCGGCCACCGACTCGACCTGCGGGGTCGGGCCGTCGGCCCGCCGTTCGCCGTGCGCGTCGCGCCAGGTGCAGGCGGCCGACAACTCCAGTCGGACGGGCCCGCCGGCGACCAGCCGGTGCACCACTGCCACGCAGGAGCGGCCGGGCAGCATGGCCAACTCCCGCTCGATCACCACCGCGCCGATCCGCCACCGCCACCGGGGCAGCCCGTCGACCA
The DNA here is from genome assembly GCF_016907275.1 of Micromonospora luteifusca. Classification (NCBI taxonomy): domain Bacteria; kingdom Bacillati; phylum Actinomycetota; class Actinomycetes; order Micromonosporales; family Micromonosporaceae; genus Micromonospora; species Micromonospora luteifusca. The sequence goes on along the minus strand of NZ_JAFBBP010000001.1, from coordinate 1,044,664 downwards.
GGTCGAAGCGTTCCAACAGCTCGAAGCCGCGCGGGTCCACGTCGCCCGAGGACCACTCGTGCGCGCCGAGCCGCACCCGCGCGCCGGACGGCAGGGTGACCGCCGGGTCCAGACTGACCAGTCCCACTTGACGGGACGCCGGGGTTTCACCGGGGACCACCAGCAGACCGTGGTAGCGACGCGTCCGCAGCCCGGCGGCGGTGCCCATCGCATATCCGCCGAGACCGTCGGGGACCAACCACTCCCGGCTGGCCGCGCTGGTCAGATCGCCGCAGACCTGCGGGCCGAAGTGAATGTCAATCAACTTTCCTCCACCGGCGGCGGGGTGTAACACGCCACGACGAGAATGGCCGCTGTGGTCAAGTACCGCGGCGGCGTCGAAGATGTGCACGTGATCACTGACCGATCGTCCTCCGACGCCTCGCCACCCGACGCTGAGCGGCTCCGGCTCGCCCAGGCCGACTCGGGGGAGCAGGACTGGCGCGCATGGGGTCCCTATCTGTCCGAACGGGCGTGGGGGACGGTACGGGAGGACTACAGCGAGCACGGTACGGCCTGGGACTACTTTCCGCATGACCACGCGCGGTCCAGAGCCTACCGGTGGAATGAAGACGGGATGGCCGGCGTCTGCGACGAACGACAGACGTTCGCCTTCGCTCTTGCGCTGTGGAACGGCAGGGACCCGATCCTCAAGGAGCGGATGTTCGGGCTCGGGGGAGACAGCGGCAACCACGGGGAGGACGTCAAGGAGTACTGGTGGTACGAGGACTCCACGCCCACCCACTCCTGGATGCGCTGGCGCTACCACTACCCGCAGGCAGCCTTCCCGTACGACGAACTCGTCGCGGTGAACGCGCTGCGCGGCCGCGACGACACCGAGTACGAGCTGGTGGACACCGGGATCTTCGACGACGACCGGTACTGGGCGGTGACCGTCGACTACGCCAAGGCGTCCCCCACCGATCTCTGCATCGTGGTGACCGTCACCAACCGGGCCGACCGGGCGGAGACCCTGCACGTGCTGCCCACCCTGTGGTTCCGCAACACCTGGGCCTGGGGCCTGCCCGGCGGCGACCGGATCCCCCGGCTGACCGGCCAGGGCACCCGGCTCGTCGGCGAGCACCGGGTGCTCGGCCAACTGCTGCTGGAGGGCGACGGCGGGCCGGTGCCGCTGCTCTGTGACAACGACACCAACGCCGAGCGGCTCTGGGGCCTGCCCGGCCGCTCGCCGTACCCGAAGGACGGCATCAACGACCACGTGGTCAACGGCGCGGCCACGGTCAACCCGGCGCGGGAGGGCACCAAGGGCGCCCTGCACTACGTGCTCGACGTGCCGGCCGGTGGGCAGCGCCAGATCCGGCTGCGGCTGACCCGTACCGCGGCACCGCCGGCCGCCGCGCCGCCGCCCCCGGCGGACCTCAGCGACGGCTTCGAGGCGGTGGTCTGGGCGCGGCGGGCCGAGGCGAACCGGTTCTTCGCCGGGGTGATCCCGCCGGCCGCCTCCCAGGACGAGGCGCTGGTGGCCCGGCAGGCCATCGCCGGGTTGATGTGGGGCAAGCAGTTCTACCACTTCGACGTCAAGCGCTGGCTCGAAGGCGACCCGGGCTCGACACCACCGCCGGCCGGGCGCCGGCACGGGCGCAACAGCGCCTGGTGGCACATGACCAGCTTCGACGTCATCTCCATGCCCGACCCCTGGGAGTACCCCTGGTACGCGGCCTGGGACCTGGCCTTCCACTGCGTCAGCATCGCCCGGGTCGACCCCGGCTTCGCCAAGGAGCAGCTACTGCTCCTGCTGCGCGAGTGGTACCTGCACCCCAACGGGCAGATCCCGGCGTACGAGTGGGCGTTCGGCGACGTGAACCCGCCGGTGCACGCATGGGCGGCGCTGAAGGTGTTCGAGATCGACGGCGGCCGGGACTACGAGTTCCTGGCCCGGGTGATGCACAAGTTGCTGCTCAACTTCACCTGGTGGGTCAACCGTAAGGACACCGGCGGCAACAACGTCTTCGAGGGCGGTTTCCTCGGGCTGGACAACGTCGGGCCGTTCGACCGCTCGGCGGCGCTGCCGGTGGCCGGTGTGCTGGAGCAGTCCGACGGCACCGGCTGGATGGCCATGTACGCGCTGAACATGCTGGACATGGCGATCGTGCTGGCCGAGCACGACCGGACCTGGGTGGACACCGCCACGAAGTTCTTCGAGCACTTCGCCTACATCGCCGCCGCCGCGTACGAGCAGGGGTTGTGGGACGACGAGGATGCCTTCTTCTACGACGTGCTGCGCCTCGCCGACGGCACGAAGGTGCCGCTGAAGGTCCGTTCCGTCGTCGGTCTGCTGCCGTTGGCCGCGACGACCCGGCTCACCGCGAAGACCCTGCACCGCCTACCGGAGTTGGGCGCGCGGTTGCGCTGGTTCCTCACCAACCGCCCGGAGTACGCCCAGGTGATCGGCACCCGCCGGCTGGGCCCGGACGGCCGGCAGCAGCGGCTGCTGTCCATGGTCGGCCCGGACCAGGTGGTCCGACTGCTCGCCCGGATGTTGGACTCCGACGAGTTCCTCTCCGACTTCGGCCTGCGGACACTGTCCCGCGCCCACCTCGACAAGCCGTTCTCCGTCACCCTCGGCGGGCAGGAGTTCTCCGTCGGCTACGAGCCGGCCGAGTCGACCAGCGGCCTGTTCGGCGGCAACTCGAACTGGCGGGGTCCGATCTGGATGCCGACGAACTTCCTGCTGATCAGTGCGCTGCGGGACTACGCGGCGTTCTTTGGCGACGACCTTCAGGTGGAATATCCGACCCGCTCCGGGGTGAAGCACACCCTCGACGAGATCGCCGACGACCTCTCCGCTCGGCTGATCTCACTCTTCACTCAGGACGACTGGGGCCGACGGCCGATCTACGGTGCCGCTCAGATGTTCCAGACCCATCCGGACTGGCGGGACCTGATCGCGTTCCCCGAGTACTTCCACGGCGACAACGGGGCCGGCCTGGGTGCCTGGCACCAGACCGGCTGGACCGCCCTGGTGGCCGACCTGATCCTCACCCTGCGCCGCTGACGCCCGGCCTTTGCATGATGCGCTCGATCCACGTTGTAGTGGTGTCCCTGGCGCCGGGAGGCCACTCGATCCTGGATCGAGCGCGATCATGTGACCGGCACGGCCGTCAGGGCACCTAGCCGCTTGCCGCGTTGTGCTTCGCGACCAGGCTCGGGAGTTCGTCCAGCGAGTCGATGCGGAACAGGCACTGCTCGGCCACGGCCGGGAGGTCGAGGATGTGCCCCCACGGACCGCGCCGGATCAGACACGTCTTCATACCGACCCGCAGGGCCGGGCGTACGTCGTTGTCGGGCCGATCGCCGACGTAGAGGATCGAGGACGGATCGCCACCGCCCTCGCGGACGACCCGCTCGAAGAAGGCTGATGCCGGCTTCGCCACGCCCCAACCGTGCGAGGTGCCGACCGCGTCCACGGGGAGGTCGAGGGCGCGGAGAAGCGCTTCAGCATGAGCCGGCTGGTTGCCAGCCAGGCCCACGAACAGACCCTGATCCCGCAGGGAGGTCAGGCAGGCTCGCGCGTCGGGGTAGAGGTCGTCTTCGCCGAACGACTCGGGCTTGCCGGCAGCCGCTCGGCGCTCCAACTCGGCCGCGAGATCGAAATCGGGCCGGAAGACGCGGAACGTCTCCTGATAGTCCAGACCCCGGGCGATCACCGCACCGAAGACCGCCGAGAACGTGTGCCGCGGAACGCCGAGCCAGTCCGCCCAGGTCGCGAACTCGCGGGACTCGTCGAGAATCGTCCCACCGACATCGAAGAAGATCGCCTTGATCACTGCGTGCCCCCGTCGGTCGCGTCGCCGCTGGATCATAGACGGAATCGACGTTCGTGCTTCGTCGAGGAGACGCGCGACGAGGGGTTCGCCCGGATCTGCTGTCGGGGGTAGTTCCGGGGGTTCCCGGATATGTCCGTCGCGCCTACTGGTTCAGGATCGATCTCGACGAACTGTTCCCAGGGGGTCGGGATGAAGCGAGTACATCGGGCGTTGGTCACTGTGACCACGGCTTTGGCGGTGATCGGGGTGCCGGCCGTAGCCAGCGCCGCATCGAAGGACGCGGACCGCGGCGGGCTGCAGAAGCGGCTGGACGACGTCGTGGCCGCCGGCGCGGTGGGTGCGTTGGCGGAGGTGCGTGACGAGCATGGCGTGTGGCGAGGCGCCAGCGGTGTCGCTGAGTTGGGCAAGCCACGGCCGGCCCCGGTGGGGGGCCGGTTCCGGATAGGCAGCATCACGAAGACGTTCGTCGCCACCGTCGTCCTGCAACTTGTCGACGAGGGGCGGCTGCGGCTGGACGACACGGTCGACCGATGGCTTCCCGGAGCCGTTCCGGACGGTCACCGCATCACCCTGCGCCAACTGCTCAACCACACCAGCGGCCTGTACGACTATGTGCGTACCCTGCCGATGCCGCCGGGGCCGGAGTTCCTGAACAACCGGTGGCGGACCTGGAGCCCGGCCGAGCTCGTTCAGCGGGCGGTGGCCAACCCGCCGGTCTTCGAACCTCCGGGTTCGGCTTTCGCGTACTCGAACACCGCCTACCTTCTGCTCGGCCAGATCGTCGAGGAGGTCACCGGCCAGTCGTACGGGGAGGAGATCAAGCGCCGAGTCATCACACCGTTGCGGCTGCGCGACACCTCGGTACCGGGAACATCTTCGCGAATTGCCGGCCCGCATCCGCACGGCTACGTGCCGACAGGGCAGGACAGCGAGCGGAGCCTTCTCGACTACACGGAGATGAACCCGTCGGTGCTGGGCGCAGGCGGCGAGATGATCTCCACGACGAGTGACCTCAACCGGTTCTTCGCCGCACTGCTCGGTGGGCGCCTCCTGCCGGATCACCTACTCAAGGAAATGATGACGCCGGGTGTCGAGGGCGGAAGGTACGGACTCGGGCTGGCCTGGTGGCGGGACACCTCGTGCGGGGTTCGTGTGTACGGCAACGACGGCGATGCCCTGGCGTACCAGTCCTGGTCCTACCTGACCGAAGACCGGCGCCACCAGGTCACGATCGTGCTCACGCCCGACTTCGACGGTGACCCGGACGACGCCGTCGACGCGTTCCTGAACAAGGCCCTCTGCGGCTGACCCTCAGCCATGGGCTTCGACACAGACCCTAGTACGGGGGCGTGGGCGTCTCCGGCGACCGGTGGCGGGATCGTCGCGCGTCCGCCCCGGCGACGCCGAGCAGCACCACGGCGGCGACCGCGCCGGCGGTGAGCGGCTGGAGGTGCAGTGCTGCCGGGATCAGCAGGCCGAAGGCCAGCAGGCCGGCCAGCCGGGACCGGGACACCCGACCGAAGACCTGGTATTCGAGTGCCGATCGTCCGGCGAGGAAGAGCACCGGGCCGCCGAAGATGGGGATGAGCCAGGTCGCCGGGAGGTGCCCGAGCGGCTCGGCGATGAACAGCTCGAAGCCGACGCCGGTGAGCACGATCCCCGCGATCATGACCATGTGGGCGAACGCCATGTCGGTAGCGAGTCGGGCCGGGTTGCGGGAACGGTCGACGGCGGTGCCCAGCATTCCTCCCGCCACGTGGAAGTAGATCCGCCAGAGCAGGACTGTGCTCGCCAGCGCCAGGACGAACCCACCAGTCTGGTCGGTGTGGAACTCGCTGCCGCTGAAGGCGAGGCCGATAACGAAGATCGCCTCGCCGAGAGCGATGAGGAGGAACTGTTGGTAGCGCTCGGCCAGGTGCTCGGCCGCGATCATCTGGACGCCGAGCCGTCGCGCGCCGAGTCGGGGGGTCGGCCAGCCAAGGAACAGCCCGGTGTAGTCGGTCAGCACGGCGAGGGTCCAGAGTGCCCCGCGAACCGTGCCGTCGTTGACCAGCCCGCCGACGATCCAGAGCGGTGCGCTCAGGCCGAACCAGAACAGGATCCGGATCGACTGTTGGGGGTCCGGCCGGCCGTGCCCGGCGACGTAGAAGAACATCACTCGGCCGATCTGGAGGGTCACCAGGGTGATGGCGAAGAGGGAGGCGCGTGCGCCGAAGCCGTGTGGCACGGCGACGGCCATCGTCATGGCACCGACCAACGTCATGATGATGACGGTCTGGACGATCGGGGCGTCCGGGTCCAGCCAACTCGTCGACCAGACCGTCACCGACCAGACCGCCCACAGCGCCAGGAACAGCAGCAGAGCCTGGCCGAGGCCCGCGTACACGCCGCGCTGGCCGTCGGTGAAGTCTTCGATCAGCCGCGCCGAGATCCGGGTGAGGGCGAAGACGAAGACCAGGTCGAGGAAGAGCTCCAGAAAGGTGGCCCGCTGGCGGGTGGCTTCGCTGCGCAACAGTCTGTCGGGGGTGTTCCTCATCGGCTCGCCACGCGCCGGTGTCGCCGAACGACCACGTGCCCTCCCGTCGCGGTGATCTCCTCGCCTAACGAGCCAGGGGGCGGCTGTGGCACGTGGAGCGAAGGGGCCGGCCCACCACAACAGTCACCAATCCGTCACCCGACCGCTACGGCAGGTGTACGCCTCTACGCTCGTGGACGTGCCCGGACCTTCCGAGAAGGCCACCGAACAGGACCGGCGTGACCTCATCGTGGCGGTCGCGCGAGAGCTGGCCGAGGCGGAGGGCTGGGCGGGTGTGACCACCCGACGGCTCGCCGAACGAACCCAGATCGACATGGGCGACATCTATCGGCACTTCGCCGATCTGGAGGCGCTTATCGCCGCCGTCGCCGTGTGCGCCTTCGCCGACCTGGCCGCCGACCTCGCCGAGGCGCACGCGGAGGCCGCCGGCAACCCCGAGGGTGCCTGGCCGGCGGTCGCGAGCGCGTACCTCGACTTCGCGTACACGAATCCGGAGGTCTATGACGCGATGCTCGCGCTGACCCCCGACCTGGCCCTCGGCGTCGATGGGGTGCCGGCCGCGCCCCGGGCGGTCTTCGCCGAGCTGCGTGCGGCCCTGACCCCGCTGGCCGAGGGCCGGGACCCGGACACCCTCACCGAGGTGGGCTGGAGCCTGCTGCACGGCGTCGTGATGCTCACCCGGGGCGGCCGACTCCGACCCGAGGGGCAGGAGGAGCGGGAGGCGTTGATCGCACAACGGTTGCTGCGCTGGCCGTGACATCGCGCCGAGAAATGGCTGGCCCATCTCGCGCCTATCCTGTTTCCTCGGCCTTTCCCAGAGTGGGCACGAGAAGGAGATGGCATGACGGTCAGCGAGACGGCCCGGCGGCAGGCACAGGTGCTGATCTTCGACGCGGACGACACGTTGTGGGAGAACAACGTCGTCTTCGAGCGGGTGATCGACGACTTCCTCGAGTGGCTCGACCACCCCACCCTGGATCGGGCCGAGATCCGGATGATCCTCGACGACATCGAGCGGGCCAATGCGGTGGCACACGGGTACGGCAGCAAGGTCTTCCTGCGCAGTCTGGCCGAGTGCCTGGAGCGGCTGCGTGAGCGGCCCACCACCGACGCCGAGCGCAAGGAGATCGACCGGCTGTCGATGGCCCTCGTCGAGCACCGGGTCGAGCTGATGCCCGGCGTGGCCGACGCGCTCGACGAGCTGGCCGGCCGGTACGAACTGCTGCTGCTGACCAAGGGGGACCGGGCGGAGCAGCAACGCAAGCTGGACGCCTGCGGGCTGCTGCACCACTTCCGGGCCGCGCACATCGTCGCCGAGAAGACCGTCGAGACGTACCGGTGGCTGGTGCGGGAACACGGCTTCGACCCGTCCGGTGCCTGGATGATCGGCAACTCCCCGAAGTCGGATATCCTGCCGGCGCGGGCTGCCGGGCTGAACGCGGTGTTCATTCCGAACGAGAACACCTGGGTGTTGGAAGACGACGAGCTGGACCCGACCGACGCCGGTGTCCTGCGGCTGGCCGCGTTCCGCGACCTGCTGCGGCACTTCTGACCGCCCCGACCACTCCGGGGGGCGACCCGAACAGCCCGCTCCGGGCGGCGACCCGAACAGCCCACTGCGGGCGGCGACCCGAATAGCGCTGGCGAGCAGAGCCGCGTTACGGCGACATGCCGTTTTTCCATTCTGAGATCAGTCATGCCGCTATTGGCCCCGCTGCGCTTGTCCGGCACCGCACGACCCGCCTAACCTGGGCCGGCGCTCTCGGCCGGGGGGGACTCGCCGGGCGCGTGCCGAGCGTCCGGCGGATGCGCACCGTGGAGCTGAGTGCAGAACGGTCGGACGGTCGGGGTCAGAGCCGGGTCGTTGCGGGCCCGGCTCTGACCACCACATCAACCGGGTGGCCGTGCCGGTCAGGAAACCTCGCCCCGGACGATCGCCACCGCCACCCTGCAGAACTCGTCCATGTCCGGGTTGAACCCGGCCGCGATGTCGGGATGCAACCCGGAGCGGGTCTCCTCCAACAGCCGCTGGCAGACCTGCTCGACCGGCTCGCCGGCGTAGCCGGTACGGACCCGGTCGGTGGCTGCCTGAAGCGCCGAGGTCAGCTGCTCCTCCAGCGGGCCCCGCAGCTTCTGCTGCACAGGGTCGAGCCCGCGCGGGTCGAGCGTGACATGTGGCTCCGACATCGGTGCTCCCTTCGTCGGCGTCCGCGGTACCCCACCGCGAACGTCGGTCAAACCCCGGTCGGTACGGCCGCGACCCGCACCCGATACGAGAAGGTTTCCGCCGGTTCCTCCTGGTACGACAATCGGCGGATCTGCCGGTCGTCGTCGTAGAGGGCGACGTCCACCAGCACGCCGAGGTGGGCGAGGCCGATGGTCGACACCCGCTTCTTGTCCTGCAGCACCGCGCAGACGCCGCCGAGCAGGGTGCTGGCGTCGTTCGTCCGGTGCCCGGGCGGGCAGCGCAGGACCAGGTCCACCTCGATCGGCCCGGGCAACGGCGTCCAACCGGTGCGCTGGGCCGCCGTGAGGGCGGCTTGGAGCAGGTCGCGGACCCTCGTCGCCTGCCGATGCCCGGCGGCGAAGATGGACAACGCTTCGGTCTTGACCGGTGGCAGGCCGCTCACCTCGAACGTCAGGGCGAGAGCGCGGGTGTCCTGCACGACGGCACCTCCTCGTTGGGACGATCCTGCCGAACCGGGGGAGCGGCGGTGGGGCGTTCCCGCGATTACCAACCGATCGGGCAGGCTGGGATGGGCCGGAGGCGTGTCGACGGCGGCGGCGAACGCACTGGCTGCGGCGTTGGGAAAACGCTAGCGGACACCGCCCGCGCTCGGTAGTCGGTCGTTCACCCAATAGACCGCGGTGCGAAGGCACAGAACTCGTTGCCCTCCGGGTCGGCCAGCACCCACCAGTTGCTGCGCGCGCTGGGCTCCCGCAACAGCGTCGCACCGGCGCCGATCAGCGCGGTGGGCTCCGGGTCGACCAGATCGACGTCCCAGTGCAGCCGGTTCTTGACCGTCTTGGGCTCGGGCACCCCGGTGAAGACCCAGTAGTCCCAGGGGAAGCCGGAGGCGTCGACCACCGACGAGTCGGTCGACCCGTACTCGACGGCACCGCCGAGCACACCAGCCCACCAGGTCGCCTGGGCGGCCGGGTCGGTCGAGTCGACGACCAGCTCGAACGGGCCGGGCCGGGTGCCTTCCTTGGCGGGGAACGCGCAGAATTCGTTGCCCTCCGGGTCGTCGAGCACCCACCAGTGCGCGTGGCTGTCCGGTTCGCGGACCACTCGGGCGCCATCCGCGAGCAACGCCGCCGGCTCCGCGTCGGCCAACCGCAGATCCAGGTGTACGCGGGTCTTGCCGACCCGAGGCTCGGGCACCCGGTTGACCCAGATCGACTCGGCGTTCGAGCGTGCCGAGCGGGGGTCGACCCGGGTGTCGCCGTCGCCGGCGTCGGCCACGTCTGCGTTGAGCACCCGGGCCCAGAAGGCGCCCAGGGCGAGCGGGTCCGCGGCATCCAGACAGAGATCCTTGAAGCGTGCGATCACGATCCGTGCTGCCTGGCGTAACCGACGAACGCCTTCCAGGCCGCCGGGTCGACGTGCAGGGTGCCGCCGTCGCGGTCCTTGGTGTCGCGCACCAGGACCACGTGCGGCAGGTTGTCGGCGACCTCGACACAGGCACCGCCGTTGCCGCCGGACCTGGTCGACTTCCGCCACTGCGGGGTCAGCATGTCCATGACTTCGCCACTTCCTTGATCAGGTCGATTGACTGCCGGCGCGGAAGCGCTTCGTTCCGCACGATCTCCCATGTCTTCGCCAGCTTAGCGACGTCGGCCGGCGCATCGACGATCTGCGCGGTGAGCTGGTTGTCGGCATAGGTCACGCGCTCGCCGTCCGGCATCTCGGCGAGGATGAACTGGCCGCCCATCCCCAGGTACATACCAGCATCCGCCGGCACGATGTGCACCTGGATATGCTCCGCCGCCGCCAGTTTGACCAGGTGCTCACACTGCTCGACCATCAGCCCCGGCTGGTCGAGCACCGGCCGACGCAGCACGGCCTCGTCCAGGACGGCGATGAGCTGAGGCGGGCGAGGACGCTGGAGGATCGCCTGCCGCTCCAGCCGGGAGGCGACAATCCGGTCCACGTCCTCCGCGTCGAACCGGCCACCGGCCAGCGTCGCGCGGGCGTACCGCTCGGTCTGGAGCAGACCCGGCACGTACGCCAGCTCGAACCAGCGCAGCGTGGTCGCCTCCCGCTCGAACTCGATCCACTCGCGGAGCCAGGCCGGCTCTGCGTCGAGCTGGGCCAACCTCTCCAGCATGCGCAGGAATCGTCCGCTGGTCTCGTGGTGGGCGTCGACAGCCCGCATGTACTCCTTTGTGGGTGGTCGTCCGCCGGTCTCCACCGAGCTGACGTGCGAGCCCGAATACCCGATGCCCTTGCCGAAGTCGTCCTGACTGAGCCCTGTCGCCGCCCGGAACAGGCGTAGCTCCTCCAGCACGTAGTCGGTGACGGTCCCCATCAATTCCCCAACCTTCGCTCAGTGTGGCTCGGCCTGTCCCTCATGGGTGCTCACCTGGACGGCTGAGCTGCACGGATGACGCGAGCACGTATCGACGGTAGTCGCGTCATCACCACACTGTCACCAGTGGCGGGTCCGCTGGTGGCCGGAATGGCGGCGGTGGGCCCTGCACCCGGGGTCGCTCCCGTTTCCCCCGTGCGGGAGCGGCCCCTTCCCCGTCCCCGAGGAGGTCGATGTGTTCAGCCCGATAGACCAGCAGCCCGCGGTGCGGTGGCGGTGATGGTGGTCCGGCCGCCCGTCCCGCACGTCGCCATGCGCCCGCTGTGGCGGTGCCGGAACTGTGGCAGGGAGTGGCCCTGCCAGCCGGCCAAGCTCGCCCTGTTGACGGAGTACCGGGCCAGCCGGACCGCACTGCTCATCTACCTCGGCACCCTGATGCACGAGGCGACGAACCAGCTCACCCAACTCCACCCGGATCATCCGCCGGCCCGGATGACCGAGCGCTTCCTCTCCTGGGCGAGGGCCCGGAGCTGACGCTCGGCTCGCCGTGGTTCATCCCGGGAAGTGGATCAGCGGCACCCCGTCGGAGTACCCGGGTCCCTCGCCGGTGAGAACCGCGGCGTCGTGGGTCAGGCCCGCCACGGCGGCTGCCGCCAGGTCGAAGCGGCGGGTCCTGCGCTGCCAGAAGGTCAGCTCCGGCAGGTCCTGCGCCCGCTCCGGTAGCAGTGCGCAGGCGGGCAGGGCCAGCAGCTTGTGCAGCAGGGCCAGGTCCTTGCCGGTTGCCATGTTCAGAGCTTCGGCGGCTGCCACCACCGGCACCCCGAACCGCACCCCGTCCTCGATGACCTCGTGGACGGGTTCGCCCACGTGCACCGTCCGGAGGACGGCGTATCCCAGCAGGGCCGACCGGTCCAGGACCAGCCGGACCGGTGGTGTCGTCTCCGAGGTCATGCGGCGTCGGCGCGGGGAGCAGCATCGTCGCCGTTCATCTCGGCCTCCATGACGGCGCGGATCTTTGCGCGCTCGGCCTCGAACCGCTCCGGGGGCCACTCGGCTTCCACGCCCAGGCGGCGTGCCCGAGCCTCAGCGACACCCTGCTCGGTGACGTGAATGCCGGCGGCGAGCAGCAATTCCTTGTGCTCCTCCACCCGCCTGCGTCGACGCACCGACTCCGTGACGTAGGCACTGGCCATGCGGTTGCCCTGGCTCTCCAGGATCTGACCCACGTCCGGGGGAACGGAGATCGTGAAGCGGCGCTGAGGCTCTGTCATACGCGCAGCTTACACCTGTCATACTGCCGCGCCACTGCACGGACACTCGCTGTGACAGCCAGGTTTCGCGGCTTCACGGGTGGGGCAGTGTAGCCGCACAGAGCATCCGAGCCGGAGTGTTTCCGCAGCTTCCCGGCTTGGAGACGGCTCGCCGTGCGCCGGGGCGCGGATGCCCCTCCCCGGTCTTCGCCGAAGAGAGGGGGAGGGCGATGACGGACCCCGAAACGGCTCGACACCGGCGTCGGCCGATTGTTCGGCTCGGAGCGGCGGCCGCCGCGATGGCGCTGCTCGCGCCGCTGGCCGCGTGCGGCGCGGACGACACTGGTGGCCCACCGACACTCAACCTGTATTACCCGCCCGAGCAGAACCTGCAGAAGGTCGTCGACGACTGCAACGCCCAGGCCCAGGGGCGGTACGAGATCGCCTACCGGGTGCTGCCCCGGCAGGCCGACGACCAGCGGGTGCAGATGGTGCGCCGGCTGGCCGCCGAGGACAGCGGGATGGACCTGCTCGGCCTGGACGTGACCTGGACCCAGGAGTTCGCCAGCGCCGACTGGATCCGCGAGTGGACCGGCCAGGACAAGGCCGAGGTCGAGCAGGGCACCCTCGCCGGGCCGCTGGAGACCGCCCGCTACGAAGACAAGCTGTACGCGGCGCCGAAGAACACCAACGTCCAACTGCTCTGGTACCGCAAGGACCTGGTGCCCCAGCCGCCGACGACCTGGGACCAGATGATCAGCGCGGCCCAGCAGCTGAAGGACCAGGGCAAGCCGTACCAGGTGCTCACCATGGGCGCCCAGTACGAGGGTCTGGTCGTCCTCTACAACACCCTGGCCGAGAGCGCCGGTGGGAAGATCCTCAACGACGACGGCACGAAGGCCGAGATGGACGAGGGCACGGTTCGGGCGCTGGAGCAGCTCCGCCGCTTCGCCACGTCGGGCGTGACCTCGCCGTCGTTCAGCAACGCCACCGAGGACCCGGTGCGGCTGGAGTTCCAGTCCGGCTCGGGCGCGTTCCAGGTGAACTGGCCGTTCGTCTACCCGGCCCTGCAGGAGGCGGACCCGGAGCTGGCCAAGCAGGTCGGCTGGGCCCGGATCCCCGGCGTCGACGAGGGCACCCCCAGCAAGGTCACCATCGGCGGGGTCAACCTGGCGGTCAGCTCCTACTCGAAGCACCCGGAGCTGTCGTTCGAGGCCGCCCGGTGCATCCGTAGCGCCGAGCACCAGAAGTTCTCCGCCATCAACGACGGTGTGCCACCCACCATCGAGGAGGTCTACGACGAGCCGGAGATGACCGAGGCGTACCCCATGAAGGACACCATCCTGGAGGAGCTGAAGGACCCGGCGACCCGTCCGCTGACCCCGGCCTACCAGAGCATCTCCACAGTGATGTCGGCGATCCTGTCCCCGCCGTCGGGCATCCGCCCGCAGCAGACCGCGGACGAGCTGCGCGACGCCATCGCCGACGCCCTCCAGTCGAAGGGGGTCCTGCCGTGAGCATCAACGCCACGCCGACCGGCGCCGATGTCGCCGCCGACGAGACCAGCGGATCCACCGGCCAGCGTGCCACCGTGCCCACCCAACGCGGCAGCCGTCGCAAGTCGCCGTTGAGCGAGAACAAGAAGGCCGAACGCAAGCTCGGCCTGCTGCTCTGCGCGCCCGCGGCGCTGGTCATGGTCGCAGTGACCGCGTACCCGATCATCTATTCGTTCTGGCTGTCGTTGCAGCGCTACGACCTGCGCTTCCCGGACCAGCGCGAGTTCATCGGCCTGGAGAACTACGTCACCGTGCTCAGCAACGAGTTCTGGTGGACCGCGTTCGGGGTGACAACGCTGATCACGGTGGTCACCGTGGCCGTCGAGCTGGTGCTCGGCATGGGCCTGGCGATCATCATGCACCGCACCCTGGTCGGTCGCGGCCTGGTCCGGACCTCGGCGCTGATCCCGTACGGGATCGTCACCGTGGTCGCCGCGTTCTCCTGGCGGTACGCCTGGACGCCCGGCACCGGCTACCTGGCCGACCTGTTCAGTGACGGTGCGCCGCTCACAGAACGGGCCAGCGCCCTGGCGATCATCATGCTCGCGGAGATCTGGAAGACCACCCCGTTCATGGCGCTGCTGCTGATGGCCGGGCTGGCGCTGGTGCCGGAGGACCTGCTCAAGGCGGCCTCCACCGACGGCGCGACCGCCTGGCAGAAGTTCACGAAGGTGATGCTGCCGGTGATGAAGCCGGCGATCCTGGTCGCGCTGCTGTTCCGCACGCTGGACGCGTTCCGGGTCTTCGACAACATCTTCGTGCTCACCGCCGGAGGCAACGAGACGTCGTCGGTGTCGATGCTCGCCTACAACAACCTGCTCCGGGGTCTCAACCTCGGTATCGGCTCGACGATGTCGGTGCTGATCTTCATCACCGTGGCGATCATCGCCTTCGTCTTCGTGAAGCTGTTCGGCACCGCTGCCCCCGGCAGCGACGACTCCGAGAGGCGCTGACATGGCTGTCGAAACCACTGCGCGGGCGAAGGTGCGCTGGGGTCTGCTGGACGTCCTCGTGGTCGTCTTCGCGATGGTCCCGGTGCTGTGGATCGCCTCGCTGTCGTTCAAGACGCCGGCCACCCTCACCGACGGGAAGTTCATCCCCCGGGAGTGGACGCTGGACAACTACCGGACGATCTTCGAAACCGACCAGTTCGTCCGGGCGCTGGTCAACTCGATCGGCATCGCGTTGATCGCCACGCTGATCGCGGTGGTGCTCGGCGCGATGGCCGCGTACGCGATCAGCCGGCTGGACTTCCCCGGCAAGCGGCTGCTGGTCGGCGTCTCGCTGCTCATCGCGATGTTCCCGCAGGTGTCGCTGGTGTCGCCGCTGTTCGAGATCGAGCGTCAGCTCAAGATCTTCGACACCTGGCCCGGGCTGATCCTGCCGTACATCACCTTCGCGCTGCCGCTGGCGATCTACACGCTGTCGGCGTTCTTCAAACAGATCCCGTGGGATCTGGAAAAAGCGGCGAAGATGGACGGCGCCACCCAGGCGCAGGCGTTCCGGCGGGTGATCGCTCCGCTGGCCGCGCCCGGGTTGTTCACCACGGCGATCCTGGTCTTCATCTTCTGTTGGAACGACTTCCTGTTCGCCATCTCGCTGACCTCCACCGAGCGGTCACGCACCGTGCCGGCCGCGTTGTCGTTCTTCACCGGCGCGTCGCAGTTCGAGGACCCCACCGGGGCGATCTGCGCCGCCGCCGTGGTGATCACCGTTCCGATCATCCTGTTCGTCCTCTTCTTCCAGCGCCGCATCGTGTCCGGCCTGACCTCCGGCGCAGTCAAGGGATAGGTGAGTAGTCATGGCTGACATCGTGCTCGACAAGGTGAGCAAGAGTTTCCCGGACGGGACCGTCGCCGTGCAGGACGTCGACCTGGAGATCGCCGACGGCGAGTTCGTGATCCTGGTCGGACCCTCGGGCTGCGGTAAGTCCACCACCCTCAACATGATCGCCGGTTTGGAGGACATCAGCTCCGGCGAACTGCGCATCGCCGGGCAGCGCGTCAACGACAAGGCTCCCCGAGACCGGGACATCGCCATGGTGTTCCAGTCGTACGCGCTCTACCCGAACATGACAGTGCGGGAGAACATGGCGTTCCCCCTGCGGCTGGCGAAGCTGGACAAGGAGACCATCAACCAGAAGGTCGACGAGGCGGCGAAGGTGCTGGAACTGGTTCCGCTGCTCGACCGCAAACCCGCCAACCTCTCCGGCGGTCAGCGTCAGCGGGTGGCGATGGGCCGGGCGATCGTCCGTCAGCCGAAGGCGTTCCTGATGGACGAGCCACTGTCCAACCTCGACGCCAAGCTGCGGGTGCAGATGCGCACGGTGGTGTCCCGGTTGCAGAAGAAGCTCGGCACCACCACCGTCTACGTCACCCACGACCAGACCGAGGCGATGACCCTCGGCGACCGGGTGGTAATCATGCGCGGCGGCGCGGTGCAGCAGGTCGGTGCTCCACAGGAGCTGTACGACCACCCGCGCAACCTCTTCGTGGCCGGCTTCATCGGTTCGCCGTCGATGAACTTCCTGCACGCCGCCGTGCAGGACGGCGGGCTGCACACCGCACTGGGCGATGTGCCGCTCGGCGACCGGGTACGCCGCGAACTGGAGGCAGCGGACGCGCCCCGCGAGCTGATCCTCGGCATCCGCCCCGAGCACTTCGAGGACGCCGAGCTGGTCGACCACGACACCCGTCGCCGGGGCATCGAGTTCGAGGCGCCGGCGGACATCGTCGAGTCGATGGGCTCGGACAAGTACGTCTACTTCACCGTGGAGGGGGAGCGGGCCAGCGCCGCCGAGCTGGAGGAGTTGGCCGCCGACGCCGGTGCGGCCGACTTCGCCGGTGCCGGCGGCAACCTCGTCACCCGGCTGTCCGCCGAGTCACCAGTTGTCGAGGGGCAGTCGCGCCGGGTCTGGTTCAACCTGGAGAAGATCCACCTGTTCGACCCGGCCAACGGCCGCAACTTGACCCTGCACGAGGGTCGGGCGGCCGGCGCGCTCGCCGACTGACGGCGCCGCCACGACGGGGCCGGTGGGTTCGCCCGCCGGCCCTCGTCGTGACCCTGCGGCATTGGCGGCAGGTCGGGCAGCGGTCAGGCCAACCAGTCGTAGCGGGCCGGCAGCCCGAGGAAGTCGGCGTACCGCCCCAGCGCCTGCTCCACCCGGGCGCGCGTGGCAGCGTCCAGCGTCGTCAGCGGCTGGATCGTCACAGTGACCCCGGACCGGCCGATCTTGCGCTTCCACACCCCCACGACCCGGCCGGCGCGCACCACCGTGGCCTGGAAGATGCCGTTGTTGCCCGGCACCACGGCCGCCTGGTGCGCCGGGTCGAGCATCAGCGTGCGGTCCCGGTAGCCGAGCAGGTACTCATCGAACCCGGGCAGCGCGAGCACGTCGTCCAGCGACGTCCGCGCGTCCGCCAACGCGATGTCGGCCAGCGCCGCGTCGACGTGCATCGGCTCGTCCTCCACCCGTACGGTGCGCAGCACGTCGGCGGCGGCGGCGAGCCCGCGCCGCGCGTCGGTCAGGGTGAGGCCGCTCCAGCCGGCGAACTCGCGGGCAGTGACCGGCCCGTGCCCGCGGGCGTAGCGGTGGGCGAGCAGGGCCAGCGCCTCGTCCCGATCCAGGTGGCGTTGCTCGGGCGCCCACTCGTCGAGCAGAGCGAAGGTCTGCTCGGTGCCGACGTTGGGTGCCACGCAGGTCACCCCGCGCACACTCGCGTACCAGAGCAGGTGGTAGCCGCGCTGACCGTCGGTCGCCACACCCGCCGCGCGAAAGACCGCCAGGCACTCGCCCCGAGTGAGCCGGCCCCCGCCGGCCAACGCGGCGCCGAGCACGTCCACCGCCCGGTCCGCGTCCGCGTCGGTGAGCCCGAGCTGCGCCCGGCGGGTCGCCGCGCCCGCCAGCGAGCGGACGCCGGTCAGCTCCAGCATCCAGCGGGCGTCGGCGGGTGGGACGAGGTGCACGGTGCCCCGCATCGGCCACGTGCGCAGCGCCTCGCGCCGCTCCAGCGCCGCCTGCACGTCGGCGACGGTCCGCCCCGGCAGCCGAGCGCCCAACGACCACAGGCCACTCGCCAGATCCTGCGCCTGCATCGCGCCGAACCACTCGACCACGTCGGCGACGCCACCGGGTCGGGCGCTCGGGTGGGCCCGCAACAGCAGGCTCGTCATCCGCAGGTCGAGCGCCTCGGATGCCGTGAGTTCCCTGGTCATCGGATTCCTTCCCCGGAGGTGGTTGCGCCAGGGTAGGGCACGCGATTGGGCACCGGGTGCGGCATAACCGCCCACGTAGTGGGAAGGCGGCCATCCGGAAGTGCGCGCGCCGCGCGTACGGAAGGGAGCCTCATGACTGCCGCAAGCGAGCCGGCCCGGGGTGCCGGCGCACCGGCCGGATCCCGGACCCACCGGGGGAACAGCCAGGCGAAGACGAGCGCCGCCGCGACCTTTGCCCTGGTGTTCGGGGTGGCCGGTCTGTTCAGTGCGTTGACGGCGATCCTCGCCTGGCTGGGGCTGGTGCTCGGCATCATCGGGATCGTCCTCGGCATCGTCGGCCTCAAGATGGCCCGCCGACCGGGGGTCACCGGCCGTGGCGTGTCGATCGGCGGCCTGGTGCTCAGCATCCTGGCCGTACTGATCGGCTTGGGGCTGGCTGCGGGCATCACCACCTTCATCAACAACGAGAACGCGGTGGACCGCCTCCAGACCCAGGTCGACAAACTGCGCGACAAGCTCGACTGACGCCCGCGGGACCGGCATGGTCGGCCGGGGCGGCTGCCCGTCACGGCCGATCACAGTAGGGTGGGCGGCGTGCTCCGCCAGGTCACCGCGATCCGCTACGTCACCCCGCTACGCGAGGGTGGGTCGCTGCCTGGCGTGGTGGAGGCCGACGACCTGGGCACGTACGTGGCGAAGTTCCGGGGCGCCGGCCAAGGGCCCAAGGCGCTGATCGCCGAGGTGATCTGCGGTGAGCTGGCCCGCCGGCTGGAGCTGCGGGTGCCCCCGCTGGTCGTGCTCGACATCGACCCGGTGATCGGGCGAGCCGAGCCCGACCAGGAGGTGCAGGAGCTGCTGCGCAACAGCGGGGGCGCCAACCTGGGGATGGACTTCCTGCCCGGGGCGCTGGGTTTCGATCCGCTGGCGCACCCCGTCGACCCGGCACTGGCCTCCCGGGTGCTCTGGTTCGACGCGTACGTGGAGAACGTCGACCGGAGCTGGCGCAACCCCAACCTGCTGGTCTGGCACCGGGAGCTGTGGCTGATCGACCACGGCGCCTCGCTGTACTTCCACCACAACTGGCCGCGCGCGGGCGGCGCCGTGCACCGGGCGTACCGCGCCGACGACCACGTGCTGGCCCCGTACGCGTCCCGACTGGCCGAAGCCGACGCCGAGTTGGCGCCCAGGGTCACCCCGGAGCTGCTCACCGAGGTGCTGGCGCTGGTGCCCGCGGACTGGCTGACCGCCGCCGACTTCGACTCGGCGGATGCCGCCCGGGCCGCGTACCTGGAGCACCTGTCGGCCCGGATGACCCGCACGGCGGACTGGCTGCCGCAGGGGAGCGCGGCATGAGGCATCCGTTCGAGTACGCGCTGATCCGGTTGGTGCCCCGCATCGAGCGCGGCGAGCAGATCAACGTCGGGGTGCTGCTCTACTGCCAGCAGCGTGACTTCCTGGCCGCGCGTACACACCTGGACGCCGACCGGGTCCGCGCGCTGGCACCCGACGTGGACCTGCCGGAGGTGGCGGCGGTGCTCGGCTCCTGGGACCGGACCTGCTCCGGCGACGGGCCGGCGACCCGGATGCGGCTCGGTGAGCGGTTCCACTGGCTGGCCGCACCGCGCAGCACGATGATCCAGACCGGCCCGGTGCACACCGGGCTCACCCTCGATCCGGCGGCCGAGTTGGACCGGCTGATGGCAGCCCTGGTCCGCTGAGCGGCAGCGGCAGCGGCCGGCGGCAGCTGGTCACGCTGGGCGGCCCCTGATCACGCTGCGCCAGCGCCGTTGCTGGCGGAGCGTGATCCCCCGTTCAGGTGCACGATGCGGGGCGACGGCTGGTTCCCGTCGGCACCGGTGGCATCAGGATCGCCGTCCGCGCGGGTCGAGGGGGCGAAACAGTCGGGAATTTTGCGGAAAATTCACGTCCGGCGACCGGCACGGGGAAGCGCGCGGGCGCTGCCGTTAGAGGTCGTGCTCACCGGGTAGTCGCGGGAGCTGACCCGAGACGAGAAGGGGAACATCTGATGGCTGCCCAGATCAAGGTAGCGGTGATCTATTACAGCGCCACCGGCACCACGTACCAGATGGCGCAGGCCGTGTGCGAGGCCGCCGGGGATGCCGGGGCCGACGTCCGCCTGCGCAAGGTGCGCGAGTTGGCGCCGGACGAGGCGATCCGCTCCAACTCCGGCTGGCAGGCGCACCACCTGGAAACCCAGGATGTGCCCGAAGCGATGCTCGACGACCTGTCCTGGGCCGACGTCGTGATCCTCGGCGCGCCGACCCGGTACGGCATCATCGCCGCTCAGCTCAAGCAGTTCATCGACACGTCCGGCCCGCTCTGGGCGCAGGGCGCGCTGGCCAACAAGGTCTACGCGGGCTTCACCTCGTCCGGGACCTTGCACGGGGGGCAGGAAACCACGCTGACCTCGCTCTTCAACGTCTTCTACCACTGGGGCGGCATCGTGGTCACGCCCGGATACACCGATACCAGCCAGTTCATCGCCGGAAACCCGTACGGCGCCTCGCACACGAGCAACAACGGGGAGATCCCCCCGGACTCCGTGGCACTCGGGGCCTGCGCGCTCACCGCGCGGCGGGCGGTGCAGATCGGGGCGGCGCTGAAGGCCGGCATGGCTGGGTGACGGCGGCGGCGAGCCCGGTGACGTCGACTGCGACAGGTGGCGCGGGCGGGGGCTCTCGGCCCGCCCACGCCACCTGTCGATCCAGCCCTACCCCGAGGCGGGGCGACTATGCACGTCCGCTGGCGGCGGACAACTCGTCGGTGCGCGGTGCCGGCAGCAGGTCACTCAACAGCTCGCTCAGCACCGCGAGCCCGTCCGGGCTGAGCACCGACTCCGGGTGGAACTGCACCCCGGCGAAGCCGCGCCCACGCAGCGCGTGCACGGCGCCGTCGCCGGCGTCCCGAGCCAGCTCCACCGGCCCGTACGCGGTGGCCAGCCGGTCCGCCTCTGCGCGGGCGGTGAACGTCGAGTAGAACCCGACCCGCCGGGTCCGGCCGAACAGCGGCACCTCCCGCTGCAACCCCTGATAGGTCGCCTCCCGGCGGTGCAGTGTCAGCCCCAGCAGCCCGGCGAGCGCCTGATGGCCGAGGCAGACCGCGAGGGTGGGTCGGCCGGTCGCCAACAGCCCGGCCAGCAGCCTGCGCAGCGCCACCATCTTCGGCTCGTCCAGGCTGCCCGGGTCGCCCGGCCCGGGACCCGCCACCACCAGGTCGTACGAGTCGACCGGGCCGCCGACGTGCCACGGTCGCAGCGTGACCGTGAGCCCCAGAGCGCCGAGCTGGTGCGCCAGCATCCCGGTGAACGTGTCCTCGTTGTCCACGATCAGGGCCCGCCGGCCGACCAACCCGGGCAACCCCGGCGCGTCCGGTGCCCGCTGATCCAGCCAGAACCGGGCCAGCGGTGCGTTACGGGCGGCCAGCGCCTCGCGTACCGCCGGGTCGTCGGCCAGTCGCGCGACCGGCCCGCCGCCGCCGCCGGGCGCCGCCGGCCCGAGGCCGAGCGCGGCCAGCACACCGGCCGCCTTGGCGTGCGTCTCGGCCACCTCGCCGGCCGCCGTCGAGTGTCGGACGAGGGTGGCTCCCACCGGCACCCGCAGCCGGCCGGTGGGCGAGATCTCGGCGGTGCGGATCAGGATCGGCGCGTCGAGTGTCTGCCGGCCGGTCTCGTCGTGGCCGAGCAGGGCCAGCACGCCCGCGTAGTAGCCCCGGCCCCGGCGCTCGTGCCGGGCGATCACCCGGCAGGCGTTCTCCATGGGGCTGCCCGTGACGGTGGGGGCGAACATCGTCTCGCGCAGCACCTCCCGCACGTCACGGGTGCCCCGCCCGGCGAGCAGGTACTCGGTGTGCGCCAGGTGCGACATCTCCTTCAGGTACGGACCGATCACCTGGCCGCCGTGTTCGGCGACGGTGGCCATCATCTTCAACTCCTCGTCGAGCACCATGTACAGCTCCTCGACCTCCTTCTCGTCGGCGAGGAAGCGCAGCAGGGCCGCCCGGTCCGCGGTGCCACCGGCGCTCCGGAACGTGCCGCTGATCGGATTCATCATCACCAGCCCGTCGTCGACGCTGACGTGCCGCTCCGGGCTGGCGCCGACCAGCGTCCGTGCGCCGGTGTGCACCACGAACGTCCAGTACGCGCCACGCTCGTTGACCAGCAGCCGGCGCAGCGCGGCCAGCGCGGCAACCAGCGGTGGACCCTGCACGGTGGCGTGCAGGGCGCGGTGGATGACGAAGTTCGCGCCCTCACCGTGGCCGATCTCCTCGGCGAGCACCCGCTGCACCGTCCGCGCGTACTCCTCGTCGCTGACGTCGAAGGCGGCATCGATGGTGCGGACCGGTTCGTCGGGCAGCATGGCCAGAGCGTCAGCCAGCGCGATCCGTCGGTGCTCGCGGATCTGGAGGCACTCCAGCGGGGCGCCGTCGTCGACGCAGGCGAACCCGCGTTCGGTGATCTGCCGGTACGGCACCAGGGCCAACGTCCGCGCCCCGGGGGTGCCCGGCGTCAACGGGATGTCCGCGAGCCGCTCGACGGTGTCGACCGGGCCGGTGAACAGCTCCAGTTCGTCCGCGCCGTCGCGGCGCAGCAGCGCGAAGGGGCCGGGATCGACACCGTCGGCGACGGCGGCGAGCAGGTCGGTCAGGTGGGTCATCGGAGTCTCCGTCGAGCCGGGCGCCGCCGTCGGGGCGGGCTCTCCGGACGGGAGATCCGGGCGACCGCCTCGATGGCGGCCGCGTGGATGGAGCTACGCGCGGAAGTGGGCCGCCAGGTTGGCGGGCCACCAGCAGGTCAGATGCGCGAGCATACGATCCACCCTACGCCCCCGGCGCGCGCCTGACACCGGGTAACTTGACCGGCGATGAACATTCTCGCGCTCGATCTGGGCACCTCCTCCGTACGCGGGCTGGTGCTGGACGCGGACACCCGGCCGCTGCCCGGCGCCCTGGCCCGGCGCAAGATCGACCTTGCCATCGGCGACGACGGCACCGGCACGCTGTCCGGGCCCGACTATCTCGCCTCCCTGGTCGATTGCCTGGACGAGCTTGCCGACGCGGGGCACCTGCACGACGTCAACCTGGTGGCGGTCTCCGCCCAGTGGCACTCGGTGCTCCCCCTCGACCACGGCGGCACCCCCCTCGGCCCGGTGATCACCTGGCTGGACACCCGGCCCGTGCCGGTCGGCGGCACGGCGGGGCCGGCCGACCCGGACGGCTTCCACCAGCGCACCGGCTGCTGGTGGCACCGCTCGTACTGGTCGATGCGGTTGCCCTGGTTGCGTGAGCAGTCCGGCACCCCGATCGCCCGGTTCGTCGGCCTGCCCGAGTACGTGCTGGGTGAGCTGCTCGACGCGGCACCCATGTCGGTTTCCCAGGCTTCCGGGACCGGTCTGCTCGATCTGAGCACTCTGCGCTGGGATGACGAGGCTCTGACGTTGGCCAGGGCGCGACCCCAGGACCTGCCGCCCCTCGGCGAGTTGGACTGGCACGGCCGGCTCCGGGCCGAGAAGGCCCGCCGCTGGCCGCAGCTGGCGCAGGCCCGGTGGTCACCGCCCGTCGGCGACGGTGGTGCGTCGAACGTCGGCTCCGGTTGCGTCGACCCGAGCCGCGCGGCGGTCACCGTGGGCACCTCCGCGGCCGTCCGGCTGATGCAGCGCATCCCGGCCGGCGAACCGATGCCTCGGCTGCCCGAGCGACTGTGGCGTTACCGGGTCGACCACGACCACGTGGTGACCGGTGCGGCGTACGCCAGTGGGGGCAACCTGTTCGCCTGGGCGGACCGGGAGTTGCGGTTGCCCCAGGGGGCGGAGCTGGACGCGGCGCTGGCGCTGGTGCCGGCGGGCGGTGGCCGACCGGCCGACCCCCGCTTCGGTGGCGACCGGCCGCCGGGTCTGGCACCGGCGGGCACCGGCCGACTCGGCGGCCTGAGCTTCAGCACCACCTCAGTGGACATTCTGGCCGGGCTGATGCAGGGGCTGTGTGAGCTGGTCGCCGGGGATCTCGCGGTGCTGGAGTCCACGATCGACAAGCCGGTCGGTGTGGTGCTGGGCGGGGGCGCGGTGGCAGCCTCCACGTGGTGGCGGCAGGCCTTCGCCGCCGCGCTCGCACCGCGACCGGTGTCGCACCAACGCAACCCGGAGATCGGCGCCACCGGCGCGGCACTGGTGGCGTTGGGTCGGTTCGGTGACGCGGCCGACCTCGCCGACATCGGCCGGACGGACGAGCTGGTTCTGCCGACCACGGCAGGACGTTCCCACCCGCAGTATCCTTCCTGAACCTCGGCGATGCCCGGGCCGTTGACAGCGCCCCCGGGCCTGGTTGGATGGACTGCGCTCCCCGGACCGCGGTGGACGCGGTAGGACGGAGGAGGCAGGGTGGCGGCAGGTCCCGACCCGGCGAACGGCGCGGTGTCGAACCACCGTCGGCGCCGATTCGACGTCCGAGTCGTCCCGCATCGACGCCGGTCACCGTTCCGGCTGCGGGACTGGCGGATGAGCACGAAACTCGCCACCGTGCTGATGGTGCCGTCGATGGCGTTCCTGGTGCTCGCGGCTGTGCAGACGAGCGCGCTGGTGGGGCGAACGACGGCGTTGAACGACTTCTCCCGTCAGGTCGGCATCGGTCGGCAGATCACCGCGGTGGTGCAGCAACTCCAGCAGGAACGCGACCGCTCGGCGGGGGAGTTGGGCGCGCTGCGCAGGGGCGGCGACCGGGAAGTGGCGGCGACCGACCTGAAGCCGTTGCAGACGGCCACCGACCGGGCCATTGTGGACCTGCGTCGGGCCGCCGAGCCTCTCGCGGACGCCGACGCGTCCTGGCGGGTCGCCTTCTCCGAGGCGTTGGAGGCGTACGACCAGGTGGTCGACATCCGGCCGGCGATCCCGCCGGCGGTGCTCAGCAGCGAAACCATCCTCAGCAACTACCACCGGGCCGTCGGCGCGATGATCGACCTGCTCGCCGAGCCGACGCCTGGTCAGGACCAACCCGCGTTGAACGACGCGGTGCTGCGCTATGTGCAGCTGGCCCGGGTCAAGGAGCTCTCCTCCCGGGTGCGGGCCCAGCTCTACGCCGCCGCCCGCGCCGGTGGGTACGGCACCGAGGACCGGGTGCTCCTCGCCGATCTGCGCGCCCAGCAGCTGACCGCGCTCGGCGCGTTCCGGGTGGCGGCGACCACCGACCAGATCCGTCGGTACGACGAGACCACGGTGACCCCGACGTTCCTGACCGCCGTGCAGCTGGAGGAACGCAGCCTGTCGGCCGGAGACGCGTCGCCGGCGGTGCTGCCGTCGGAGCAGTGGTGGTCGGCGAGCCAGCAGCGACAGGAGTTGTTGCGCCAGCTTGAGGCCGGCGTGCTGGACGACGCCGTGCGGCAGGCCGACGACGCCAGCAACGGTCAGCTGCGGGCCACCCTGCTGGTCGTCGGTGGGGTCGTCACGGTGCTGCTGGTCGCGCTGCTGATCTCGTTGCTCGTCGGGCGGTCGGTCGCCCGGTCGATGCGGCTGCTGCGTAGCCAGGCGCTCCGGATCGCGCAGGTCGAGCTGCCCGACGCACTGGACCGCTTGAAGACGGTCACCGGCGGGGTGCCCGGCATCGAGGTCGCGCCGGCGGTGGTCCGCTCGCTCGACGAGATCGGTGAGCTGGCCGAGGCGTTCGTGGCGGTGCACCGCAGCGCGGTCACGGTCGCCGTCGAGCAGGCGCTCATGCGACGCAACGTCAACGCGATGTTCGTCAACCTGGCCCGCCGTAGCCAGGTGCTGGTGGAGCGCCAACTTGAGCTGCTGGACGACCTGGAGCGTGAGGAGAGCGACCCGGACCAGTTGGAGAACCTGTTCAAGCTCGACCACCTCGCTGCCCGTATGCGCCGTAACGACGAGAGTCTGCTGGTGCTCGCCGGCACCGACTCCACCCGCCGGTGGAACCGGCCGGTCGGCCTCGGTGCGGTGCTGCTGGCCGCCGCTGCGGAGATCGAGCAGTACCAGCGGGTCCGCTTCGAGTCGGTGGCCGACATGTACGTGGTCGGGCACGCGGTCGGCGAGCTGGTGCACCTGTTGGCGGAGCTGCTGGAGAACGCCACGGCTTTCTCCCGCCCGGACACCCTCGTGGTGGTGACGGCCAAAGTCGGGGCCGGGACCCCGCTGATCGAGATCACCGACCGTGGTCTGGGCATGAGCCCGGCCGCGCTGGTCGAGGCGAACGCCGTGCTGGCCAGCCCTCCGGCTGCGGACGTCGCGGCGGTGGAGCGGATGGGTCTGTTCGTGGTCAGCCACCTGGCTGCCCGGCTGGGGCTGCGCGTGTGGCTCGACGGGGGCGAGGACGGCCTGGTCGCCCGGCTCGCGTTGCCCGCTGAGTTGCTGGCGCCGGCGGGCCCGGTGGAGCTGGATCCGCCCGCGTCGCCCCGGATGCTGGCGGCGAGCGCCGCCCGGGGAGTGGTCCGGAGCCCCGGCATCACCCGGGAAGCTCCTGCCCCGGGGCCGGGCATCGGCGCACGGGACATGCCGGTGGCCGGCCGCCCCCCGGGCGTCGCCGTACCGCGGCAGGCGCGTCCGGTGCCGGTGCGCGCCGAGGACGTGTTGACCCCGGCGGCGGCCCGTGGCGACGGCGGAGGCTGGTGGTCGCGGCAGGGACCGTCCGCGCCGGCGGTGCCCGCGCCGTCGGCGCCGCCGGCAGTCCCGGTGACCGGTGGCACCAATGAGCGAGGGTTGCCGATGCGGGTGCCGATGGCGCAGTTGAGCGCGGTCACCCGTTCGGCACAACCGATGTCGGTGCCGAACCGCACCGATCCGGACCCGGAGGCGGTCGGCGGCATGCTTTCCCGGCTCTACAGCGGGGTGCGGCGAGCCGAGGCCGAGGACACCACCGAGATACCCGTGCCACCGTCCGGGGGGCACGATGAAGGGGGACGACGACAGTGACGACGTTGAGCCAGGAGGCGCGTGACCTGAGCTGGCTGGTGAGCGCGTTCGCGGAGCGGGTGCCGGGCGTGGCGCACGCAGTGGTGGTCTCCTCCGACGGGCTGCTGGTGGCGATCTCCGACCACCTGCCGCGTGACAACGCGGACAAGCTCGCCGCGGTGACCTCCGGGCTGATGAGCATCACCGCGGGCGCGGCCTCGATGTTCGACGGCGATGTGGTCAAGCAGACGGTGGTCGAGATGGGTCGCGGCTACTTCCTGGTGATGCAGATTCGCGACGGTTCGATCCTGGCCACGCTGGCCGCCGGTGACGCGGACATCGGTGTGGTGGGCTACGAGATGGCCCGGTTGGCCAAGCAGGCGGGGGAGATGCTCACCCCGGCGTTGCGGGCGGAGTTGCAGCAGGCGCTGCCTCGCTGACTGGCCGAGTCCCGGACGGTCGCCGGCTCACCAGAGCCGAGCCGTCCGGGCCCGGCCGTCCGGGTGGCGGCCCGTTCAGAAGCCGCCGTCGGTGATGACGGAGCGGTACCAGGTGGCGCTGCTCTTGAGCACCCGCCGCTGGGTCGGGTAGTCCACGTAGACCAGTCCCCAGCGCTGGTCGTAGCCCGCGTCCCACTCGAAGTTGTCCAGCAGGGACCAGACGTGGAAGCTCTCCAACGGCACCCCGGCGGCGATGGCCTGGTGCACGGCGGTGAGGTGGTCGCGCAGGAAACTGATCCGACCCGCGTCGTGGACGGTGTCGTCCGCGGCCAGGGTGTCCGGCGTGGGCAGGCCGTTCTCGGTGATGGTGAGTGGGATCGGGCCGTAGTCGCGGGTGACCCGGGTCAGGAGGTCGTACATCCCCTGGGGGTAGATCTGCTGCCATTCGGCCTCGGTGGTCGTCCAGCGCCGCTCGGTGCCGCCGTCGGCGGTGACGTAGATCGGCGTGTAGTACTGCACGGCCAGCAGGTCGATCGGCGCGGAGATGATCGCCAGGTCGCCGTCTCGGACGCCCTGGACCATCCGGCTCTGCGGGCCCAGGTCGGCCAGCAGATCCTGCGGGTAGCTGCCCCTGAGCAGGGAGTCCAGGTAGAGGCGGTTCTCGTAGCTGTCGTAGAGGCGGGCGGCCGCGGCGGCCTGCGGGGAGTCGTCGGCGGGGTAGCAGGGGTGCAGGTTGAGTGCGGGGCCGATCCGGCTGTCATTGCCGCTGGCGCGCAGCGCGCCGACGGCGAGCCCGTGCGCGAGCTGCAGGTGGTGGGCGACCAGGTAGGCGGCGTCCGGGTCCTGCCGGCCGGGGGCGTGGTGGCCGGTGAGGTAGCCGTTCTGCACGACGGTCTTGGGCTCGTTGATGGTGAGCCAGGCCGGCACCCGGTCACCGAGGGCGTGGAAGACCAGGTCGGCGTAGTCGGCGAAGCGGTAGGCGGTGTCGCGTGATTCCCAGCCGTCGGCGTCCTGCAGCGCCTGGGGGAGGTCCCAGTGGAACAGGGTGGCCATCGGGGCGATCCCGCGTTCGTGCAGGCCGTCGAGGAGTCGGCGGTAGAAGTCGAGCCCGCGTTGGTTGGGCGCGCCGGTGCCGTCGGGCTGGATGCGTGGCCAGGAGATGGAGAAGCGGTAGCTGCGCAACCCGAGGTCGCGCATGAGGTCGAGGTCCTCGGCGTACCGGTGGTAGTGGTCGGCGGCCACGTCGCCCGTGTCGCCGTTGCGGATGCGCCCTGGGACGCGGCTGAAGGTGTCCCAGACGGACTCGCCGCGCCCGTCCTCCTTGGCGGCGCCCTCGATCTGGTACGCGGAGGTGGCCGCGCCCCAGCCGAAGTTGTCGGGGAAGCGCAGCGGGCCGGCGGGCCCAGTAGGTATCGACATGGATTCTCCTCGTGGATACGGGGCCACCGCCGAGATTCGGGAGCGCTCCCAGGATAGGCCAGGAGTGGCCGGCCCGGTCACCTGGCCGTCATGGCGGCCGGCGATGGCGGGTCGAGGCTGTTGGGGGCCCCGGACAGCGAACGAGGCCGCCGGGCGGCGCGGCGCGCCTGTCCCGTCGGCCTCTTTTCCCATCGTGTACGGGGGTTTAGTGTGGGGACGGGGGAGGGCAACCCCCGTCCCCACCGTAACTGCACACACACGGGCGGAATTTGGGTCCTGCCGTGCGTGTCGCGCGGGAGCCGGGCCACGCGAGTGGCTCTGGTTCCACCTCCCTCCGTGGGGCGGGACGATGGCTGACGACGGCGTCCGGGCTGGCCCGTCGTCGGCCCTCGGGCTGGTTCACCGGGTCCGTCAGGGACGGTCCCAGTGATCTTCTTGTTGGAACATTGTCGATGGAAGCGCTCCCATCGACCGATGTTGCGACTGTAACGCCCGTCACGCCTTTGTGAAAGACCCAAAACGAGATCGAAACAAGGAGTCGATCCGGCGCCCTGTGCGCTTGTTGTGGGAGCGCTTCCATGGCAGACTGTCGATTCAACGCGACAGGAGCCACATCGCGTGAGCGCGGGTCCACCGAGGGCAGCCGGCAGCACCACTTCCGGTCACGGTCACCCCATCGCAGCCGGCGGGACCCCCTCCCGTGCGGGCCGCACCGCCCTACCCCGGCCGGGCCCGGGGGAGACCACCTTCCCGGCGCCTCGAATCTCCCGCGGACCACCACCCTCGCGGGCAGGCGCCTCGCCGGGGACCGTCCCGGCCTGGTCCGAGGAGACACCGCGCACATGAGACAACTGGCACGACGCCGTCGAGTGGCGATGATCGCTGCCGCCGTGCTCGCCATCGGCGGGGTGACCCTGCCCGCCGGCGCCGCACAGGCCGCACCCGCCTGCGACGTGGTCTACGCGACCAACGACTGGAACACCGGCTTCACCGCGAACGTCACCATCAAGAACCTGGGTGACGCGGTCAGCAGCTGGACGCTCAAGTGGACCTTCCCGAACAGCAGCCAGCGGGTCACCCAGGGCTGGTCGGCCAAGTTCAGCCAGTCCGGCAGCGAGGTCACCGCGACCAACGAGTCGTACAACGGCAACCTTGGCACCGGGGCCTCCACCACCATCGGCTTCAACGGCGCCCACTCGGGCAGCAACCCGAAGCCGACCTCGTTCACCCTCAACGGCACCCCCTGCAACGGCACCCCGGCCAACCAGCCGCCGACGGTCTCCCTCGGCCTGCCGACCGGGCCGTTCACCGCGCCGGCCGACGTGCCGCTGACCGCCACCGCCAGCGATCCGGACGGGACGATCAGCAAGGTCGAGTTCTACCGCAACGGCCTGCTGATCAACACCGACACCTCCGCTCCGTACGCCTACACGCAGGAGGACCTGCCGGCCGGCAGCTACACCGTGCAGGCCAAGGCGTACGACAACGCCAACGGCATCGGGGTCGACGAGAAGGCGTTCACGGTCACCGCCGCAAGCGGCCCGACGCTGGTCGCCACGCCGTCCGCGGTGAGCGTCACCGAGGGTGGCACCGCCACCTTCAACCTGAAGCTCAGCGCCGCGCCGACGGCCAACGTGCCGGTCACCCTCGCCCGCACCGGCGACACCGACGTCACGGTCTCGCCGGCCACCGCCACGCTGACGCCGAGCAACTGGAACACCGGGATCACCGTCACCCTCGCCGCGGCGGAGGACACCGACACCGCCGGCGGCGCCGCCACCATCACCGCCTCCGCCACCGGTCTCGCCTCGCTGGCGGTCACCGCCACCGAGATCGACAACGACACCCCCGGCGGCGACAACGCCTACCTGGCGAAGTTCCTCGAGCAGTACGGCAAGATCAAGAACTCGGGCTACTTCAGCCCCGAGGGCGTGCCGTACCACTCGGTGGAGACGCTGATCGTCGAGGCGCCCGACCACGGGCACGAGACCACCTCGGAGGCGTTCAGCTTCTGGCTCTGGCTGGAGGCGAACTACGGACGGGTCACCCAGAACTGGGCGCCGTTCAACAATGCCTGGACGGTGATGGAGAAGTACATCATCCCGACGCACGCCGACCAGCCCACCGCGGGCTCCGCCGGCACCCCGCAGTACGCCGCGGAGTACAACCTGCCCAGCCAGTACCCCTCGGCGCTGAACCCGAACATCTCGGTCGGGCAGGACCCGCTCCGCGCGGAGTTGCAGTCCACCTACGGCACCGGCGACATCTACGGCATGCACTGGCTGATGGACGTCGACAACACCTACGGCTTCGGCCGCTGCGGTGACGGCACCACCAAGCCGGCCTACATCAACACCTTCCAGCGGGGCACCCAGGAGTCGGTGTGGGAGACCGTCCCGCAGCCGTCCTGCGACACCTTCAAGCACGGCGGTCAGTACGGCTACCTCGACCTGTTCGTCAAGGACACCGGCGCCCCCGCCAAGCAGTGGAAGTACACCAACGCCCCGGACGCCGACGCCCGCGCCGTGCAGGCCGCGTACTGGGCGCTGACCTGGGCCAAGGCGCAGAACAAGCAGGCCGACGTCGCCGCCACCGTGGCCAAGGCCGCCAAGATGGGTGACTACCTGCGGTACGCGATGTTCGACAAGTACTTCAAGAAGATCGGCAACTGCGTCGGGGCCAGCACCTGCCCCGCCGGCAGCGGCAAGGACTCGGCGCACTACCTCCTGTCCTGGTACTACGCCTGGGGTGGCGCCTACGACGCCAGCCAGAACTGGTCCTGGCGGATCGGCTCCAGCCACAACCACTTCGGCTACCAGAACCCGTTCGCGGCCTGGGCGCTGACCAACACCCCGGAGCTCAAGCCGCAGTCGTCGACCGCGGTCGCCGACTGGACCAAGAGCTTCGAACGGCAGCTGGAGTTCTACACCTGGCTGCAGTCCTCCGAGGGCGGCATCGCCGGTGGCGCCACCAACAGCTGGGACGGCAGCTACGCCCAGCCACCGGCCGGCACCAGCACCTTCTACGGCATGTTCTACGACGTCGACCCGGTCTACAACGACCCGCCGTCGAACCAATGGTTCGGCATGCAGGCCTGGTCGATGCAGCGGATCGCCGAGCTGTACCTGCAGACCGGCAACGCGAAAGCGAAGGCGCTGCTGGACAAGTGGGTGCCCTGGGCGATCGCCAACACCACC
This sequence comes from Micromonospora luteifusca, assembly GCF_016907275.1. Lineage (NCBI taxonomy): Bacteria > Bacillati > Actinomycetota > Actinomycetes > Micromonosporales > Micromonosporaceae > Micromonospora > Micromonospora luteifusca. Next base: position 1,012,783 of record NZ_JAFBBP010000001.1, on the reverse strand, counting down.
CTCGGCACCAACTGGTCGATCCCGTCGGACATGGCGTGGACCGGTCAGCCGACCACCTGGAACCCCTCCAGCCCGCAGCCCAACACCAACCTGCACGTCGAGGTCACCACCAAGGGCCAGGACGTCGGCGTCACCGCCGCCTACGCCCGGACCCTGATCGCGTACGCGGCCAAGTCGGGCAACCTGGCGGCCAAGAACACCGCCAAGGGGCTGCTCGACGCGCTCACCGCCGCCAGCGACGCCAAGGGTGTCTCCACCACCGAAAAGCGCGGCGACTACCGGCGCTTCGACGACGTCTACAACGCGTCCACCGGGCAGGGCCTCTACGTCCCGTCGGGCTGGACCGGGAAGATGCCGAACGGCGACGCCATCGCCGCCGGCAAGAGCTTCCTCGACATCCGGTCCTTCTACAAGAACGACCCGGACTGGCCCAAGGTGCAGGCGTACCTGAACGGTGGTGCGGAGCCCAGCTTCAACTACCACCGATTCTGGGCACAGGCGGACGTCGCCATGGCGTACGCCGACTACGGCAGCCTGTTCCCGAACGGCTGACAGCGACCCGGGGCGGGCGGCGTGGACCGCCCACCCCGGGGTCCGGCCCGGGTCCGGGGAACGACGGACCCTGGTCGGCGGACGGCCTGACACCCACGGTCAGGCCGGGGTGGGCCGGCCATCTGGCCGACGCAGCGGATCGGCTGGCCCACCCCACCGCCCGGACTGGAGCCAACCGCGAAAAAGCCCAGAAATTCGGGCCGTCACGGGATCACGCTGAAGTCCGCGACGGAGTAACGTACGTCACCGGAGAGGCCGCTCCCCCCGTGGCGGCCTCTCCACTTTTTTGCCCGCCACCACCCGGATTCGCCCGGGTCAGCGAGGCGCCGCGGCCGGGTCCTCAGTGACCGGATGACGCAGACCCGGGTGCCCGTCCGGCAACGACCGCCGCAGCACCACCCAGCTCAGTGCCAGCGCCGCGGCGACCAGCGGCCAGGTCAGGGCCACCCGGGCCACCACCAGTGCGAGCACCTGCCCACTGAGGTACAACGGCACGAACACCGCGAGCCGCAGCACGTACGTCGCCGTCCACACCCAACTGGCCCGGCCGTACGCGCGCCTCAACGCCCGGTCACGCCGCCACCGGGTGCGCTGCCCCAGCACCGCGCCGACCAACACACCGAGTAGTGGCCAGCGCACGATGATGCTGACCGCCCAGGCGAGTGCGCTGGCCGCGTTGGAGAGCACCTGAATGAGAAAGAAGTCCTCGGCCCGGCCGGTGCGCACCGCGATCAGCGCCGCGACGCAGACGGCCAACAGACCGATCAGCACCGAACGCGGCCGATCACCGCGGGACAGCCGTACGCCGGCCACCGCCGCGCCCACGGCCAGCGCCGCGCCGACCCCGCCCCAGAGCGACTCGCCGCCCAGCAGCCAACCGGCCGCGAACGCCAGCGGCGGCAGGGTGGCGTCGATGGCACCGCCCCGCCCGCCCAGCAGCTCCGCCAGCGACTCGGTCCGCGCCCGCGCTCCAGGCCCCGGCTCGGCGGGCACCCGCTGGTCCGGTTCGGGTTTGGCGTGACCGCTGTCGCGTTCCGGGAATCCGCCCACCACCGCCTCCTCGCCTCTGCACAACCTAACCGTTGACGGGCGGCGGGCCACCGCTCGTCCGGCCACCAGCGGCCGCTACCGTGTGCGGATGCGCGCGACGGCACGGGGTTGGACCGCGGTCTGGTTGGTCGTACTGGCCCTCGTCCAGGCGGCCGCCTTCGTCGCCGTGTGGCGGGTGGCCGTGCACACCGGGATCGGCCAGTGGGTGGACACGGTGGCGCTCACCGGCAACCGGATCGGGCAGGACACCATCGACGGCCCCGTCAACCGGATCCTCAACGCGATGTCGGTGGTCTCCCTGCTGGCCGCCACCGCGATGATCGGGTTCATCGCGCTGATCCGGGGACGGATCGCCCTGGCCATCACCGCGACCCTGCTGATCGCCGGAGCGAACCTCTCGACCCAGTTGCTGAAGCACGGCCTGACCCGGCCCGACTACGGCCTCGACCCGGAGCGCGTCGCCGTGGGCAACAGCCTGCCCAGCGGGCACACCACGGTGGCCGCGTCGGTGGCCGTCGCGCTGGTGCTCGTGCTGCCGGCCAAGGTGCGGGCGGTCGGTGCCTTCCTCGCCGCCGGCTACGCCGCCGTCGCCGGAGTCGCCACCCTCTCCGCCGGCTGGCACCGGCCCAGCGACGCGGTCGCCGCGTACCTGGTGGTGGGTGTCTGGGCGGCGATGGCCGGGCTGGTCCTGCTGATCACCCAGCGGGAGCAGGCCGAGGTCGCCCCCGGCGACGCGCACCGCATCGCGGCGCTGGTGCTCGGCGTCGGCGGTGTGCTTGCCCTGGTCGCCTGCGGACTGGCACTGGCCTGGCTGGTCGACCTGCGCGACACCGGGCCGGACGACCTCGCCCGCCGACCACTGTTCATCGGGTACGCGGGCAGCGCCGCCGGCATCGCCGGCACGATGGCGGTGGTGATGGCGTTGGTGCTCACCGTCGTGCACCGGCTGGTGCCCAGGGTCAAGGGCTGAGCGAGCAGCAGTAGGGTCGTCGGATGATCGAGAGCCTGGATGCCCGCAGCCTGAGGGACCCCGTCCGCGTAGCGTTCTCCGCCGAGTGCGCGCAGCTCACCGAGATCCTGGCCGAGTTGGTCGACGCCGACCTCGACCGACCCACCGACTGCCCGCCGTGGACTGTCCGGGAGTTGATCGCCCACATCCGCACCGGAGTGGGCCGGCTGGCCGACATGCTCGCCGCGCCGGCCCCGCCACGCCCTGAGGTGGACGCCGCGGGCTACTTCGGCAGGGCGAAGTTCACCGCGCAGGTGGACGCCGACCGGATCGCCGGTGGCCGGCAGGACGCGCTACAGGTGGACCGAGCAGCGCTGGCGACCGAGTTGGACCGGGCCTGGCGGACCACCGACGCGGCGATCGCCGCCGCGCCGACCGATCGGGTGGTACGCACCCGGCACGGCGACGCGATGCTCCTCACCGAGTTCCTGCGGACCCGGGTCGTCGAGGTGGGTGTGCACGGTCTGGACCTGGCCGCCGCGCTGGGCCGGCCGCCATGGCTCACCCCGCAGGCGTCTGCGGTGATCGCCGACCTGCTCACCGGCGGCGAGCCGACACCGGCCGGGCTGCGCTGGGACGAGCTGACCCTGATCCGCAAGACCACCGGCCGAGCGGCGTTGACCGCCCCCGAACAGGCCGCGATCGACGCCGCCGGCTTCCGCTGGCTTGCCTTCGGCCGCTGACCCTGGTCGCGGCCGGCACCGGCCTGGGCGGGTCAGCTCGCGGAGCGGGGGGCGGGGACGTGCGGGGCGACGCCGCGCAGGTGCGTCAACACCACCGGGTCGATCCGCCCCGGCACGAGCCGCTCCTCCAGGTTCTCCAGCCCGGCCCAGGAGATCAACGCCGCCTCGGTCCCGTCGTCCGCCACCGAATGGCCCAGCGCGCCGAGCAGGGCGGCCACCTCCTCGGCGACCGCGCCGCTCAGGTCGAGCAGGGTGGCCGGGTCAGGTCGGCTGAACAGCATCGTGTGCACGGTGAGCAGCCGACTCAACTCGGCGACCGGGTCCGGGTGGTCGTCCACCCGAAGATCCACCAGCACATCGCTGCCGCCGGCGTACCCTCCGCCACGCTGGACCACCAGCAGGCCGGCGCTCTGCCGGCCCCGCCGGTCGCCGCCGGCCTCGTCGCCGGCCCGCAGCGCGGCGACGAGCCGCTCGGCGAACGGCAGCGCCGACCCGGCCAGCCAGGCGTCACCCAGTGCGTCGACGACCTCCGGGCCGGTGAGCACGTTGCCCTGCGCGGCCCAGCCGTCGCCGGTCCGCCCGCCCGCCCACGGATGGCAGGCCGGCCCGGTCCAACTGGCGCCCGAACCGCTGACCCCCACCACGCCGAGCTGGCGGTGCTCCCGCTCGGGGTCGGCGGCGACCAGCCCGGCCACCACGTCGGCGGCGGCCACCCCGGTACGCAGCAGGGTGAGGCCCTGCGGGCGGTAGGCGAGGTTGACGTGCGCCTGGGTGGCCAGTGCGCCGACCTCGGCGGCGGCGGCCGGCACCAGCGCACCGGCGGCGAGGAACTTGCTGGCGACGGCGACGCCATGCAGGCGGCCGTCGGCGGAGCGGGCGACGAGCGAGAAGGTCACCCGCTGAGCCTATCCGGCCGGGTCGGCATGACATCGTCGTACTCCGATGGATCAGAAGGGCGGCGCGGCGGCCTCCGGTGGGGCACCGTGCGCCCGGCGATCTCGGCACGCGCGTTCACGGTCGCCGACATCCTCGAAGTCGTAGCACCGTCGGTGCTGGGCAGGGCCGGAAACCGGCGATTCTGCCCAGTACGGGGATCTTGCTCGTGTGCCCCGTCAACGGGCACGATCGATCGGTGACGAATCGATGGGGCATGACGGTACCGCTCGGTGGCCTCGCATTGACCGACCATGACGCCGGCTACGCGGCCCTCGACCGGGCCGGGTTCACCGACGTCTGGTCGTCCGAGGTCGCCGGGACCGACGCGTTCACCCCGCTGGCGCTCGCCGCGGCGTGGCAGCCCCGGCTGCGGCTGGGCACCGCGATCACGCCGGTCTTCACCCGGGGCCCGGGGCTGCTGGCGATGAGCGCGGCGGCGTTGGCCGAGGCCGCGCCGGGCCGGTTCTCGCTCGGCATCGGCGCGTCCTCACCGGTGCTCGTGCAGGACTGGAACTCCGTGCCGTTCCACGAGCCGTTCCGGCGGACCCGCGACATGCTGCGTTTCCTGCGCGCCGCGCTGCATGGGGAGACCGTCGACGAGGCCTACGACACGTTCACCGTGCGCCGGTTCACGCTGGAACGACCACCAGCGGTGCCGCCACCGATCCTGCTCGCCGCGCTGCGCCCGCGGATGCTCCGGCTGGCCGGCGCGGAGGCCGACGGGGTCATCCTCAACTGGCTCAGCGCCGACGACGTGCCGCGCGCCCTCGCCGAGCTGGGCGAGCGGCGTGCCGGCTTCGAGGTCGCCGCCCGAATCTTCGTCTGCCCCACCGAGGACGCCACCTACGCCCGCGCGTTGGGCCGCCGGCTCATCACCAGCTACCTCACCGTCGGAGCGTACGCCGAGTTCCACCGCTGGCTCGGCCGCGACAAAGCCCTGGCGCCGATGTGGGAGGCCTGGGCCGCCGGAGACCGGCGCGGCGCCAGCGCGGCAGTGCCGGACGACGTGGTCGACGCCCTGGTGCTGCACGGCTCACCCCAGCGGTGCCGCGCCGAGGTGCGCCGCTATGCCGACGCCGGCGTGGATGTGCCGGTGCTCGCGCTGCTGCCCACCCCGGAGGTGACCGCCGGCGGCACGACCGCGCTGCTCACCCTCATCGCCCAACTGGGCGCCGACCCCACAGGAGCGTCCGCGTGAACCTCACCGACCGGATCGTGGTGGTCACCGGTGCCGGCGGCGGCATCGGGGCCGCGCTGTCGCGTCGCTTCGCCGCCGAGGGTGCCGCCGCCATCGTGGTCGCCGACCTGAACGCCGAAGCGGCGGACGCGGTGGCCGAGAGCATCGGCCCGGTCGCGCACGCCATCGCACTCGACGTCACCGACGAGGAGCAGGTCCGCGCGCTGGTCGCCGACACCGAGGAACGGTACGGCCGAATCGACCTGTTCTGCGCCAACGCGGGCGTGACCACCGGCGGGGGAGTGGAGGTCGACGACACCGGCTGGGACCGAGCGTGGCGGGTCAACGTGCTCGCCCACGTCTACTCGGCCCGGGCGGTGCTGCCCGGAATGCTCGCACGGGGCGGCGGCCACCTGCTGCACACCTGCTCGGCGGCGGGTGTGCTGACCGCGGTGGGTGACGCCGCGTACACCGCGACGAAGCACGCCTCGGTGGGGTTCGCCGAGTGGCTGGCCATCACCTACCGGGACCGGGGCATCCGGGTCAGCGCGCTCTGCCCCCAGGGCGTGGACACCCCGATGCTCGCCGACGGGATCGCCGAGGGCCACCTCGGCGCCCGGGTGGTCGCCGCGTCCGGTGCGGTGCTCACCCCGGACCAGGTCGCCGACGCGGCCATCGCCGGGCTGGCCGAGGAGCGTTTCCTGATCCTGCCGCACCCGGAGGTCGCCGACTACGCGCGCCGCCGCGCCGAGGACCCGGACGGCTGGCAGGCCGGCATGCGCAAACTCATCCGCCGCCTGACCCCCTAACAACCACCCCACCCCCGCACCCTCGGCGGGTGATCAAGAGGTTGCGTCAGGATCCGGGCTCGGATTGACGCAAACCTCTTGATCACCGCTGGGGCCGCTTGGGGTGGTGGGGGGAGTGGTGGGCTTGGCGTAGGGGGGTTGGGTTGGTTGACCAGAGCACGCGGCGCCACCAGGGGCGCGCTGCCCGCAGGGTGGCCACGTAGACGCTGGCCGCCTCGGCGGCCCGGGTCGCCTGGTCCGGCGTAGCCGCATCCGGGGCGAAGCCCACCCGATTCAGCAGCTCCGCCAACTCGTCGACGCCGCCGACGTCCGCACCCGCGGCGGCATCACCACCACCACTGCTGTCGGTGTCGCTGCCGGCTCGGCGGGCTCGGGCCTCGGCGAGGGCCTGGCGGGCGTGCCCGGCCACCTCGGTTGCCGCCAGGTCGTCACCGACCGGTCGGCCGGCCAGCCGCAGCGCGTCGGTGACCTCCCGCCAGGCGCCAGCGATGCGCTGACCGGGGTCACCCCAACCGAGCCGGGCGCGGGTGAGCGAGCGGCGCATCGCCAACAGGGTGAGCAGCAGCGCCCCTACCAGCAGCAACAGGCCACCGCTGCCCCCGGCGACGAGCACCGGAGTGGACACACCGTCACGGCCGGGCGGCCCCGCGGGGGCGGCCACCGGCTCCGGCGACGCGCTCGGCTCCACGGTGGGCTCCGGTGCCTCCGACGGCGGCGGATCCTCCGGCGTCGGGCGGAAATCCTCCTCCACCGGCCTCGGCTCCTCGTTCGGGCGAGGCAGCGGGTCGAACGACACCCAACCCAACCCGTCGAAGAGCACCTCCGGCCAGGCGAACGCGTCACCGGCCAGCACCGGCCCCTGCCCGCGAGCACGGAAACCCACCACCACCCGGGTCGGCAGCCCGGACAGCCGGCCGAGCACCGCGAACGCCGCCGCGAACTGCTCCGAGGTGCCCTCCTGCCCGCCGCCGTTCCGAGGTCCGTAAAGAAAGAAACCCAGATTCGGGTACGCGTGCCCGCTGGGCGCGTCCGCCACCACCCGATAGTGCTCGGACAGGAACTGCTCGATCGCCAGAGCCCGGGCGTACGGGGCGCCGTTCTCCTCGGCGAGCTGCGCGGCCAGCCGACGCATCGGGTCGGGCACCCCGTCGGCGACCCGCAGTACCCGGGCCACCTCCTCACCGGCCGGTACGTTCGCCGTCGCCAACAGGTTCGAGTCCGGGTGCTCCTCGGCAGAGGTCACCGCGTACCGCAGGCCCGGCGTCAACCCCTCCGGCCTGATCAACGTCCCGCTCGCCTGGTCGTACGCCACCCGCGCCCCGCTGACCTCCCGGGGTGTCGCCACGGCGGGCAGGAGCCGCCCGCTCAACTCCGCCACGGTGACCTGCTGGCGGACCGTCCGCACCGTGCTGTCGCGCGGCGCTGTGGCAGCCGGCAGGATCCGCCCGGCGTTGCGGTACGTCGCGCCGACCCGCCAGGTCACCCCGTCGTAGTCGCTGAGCACCGCCAACCGGATCCGGACGCTCGCGCCGCCCGTGTCGTTCGCCGCCGGCCTGTCCTCGGTGGCCGGCTCTGCGCTCGGTGCGGTGTCGCCGGCCTGGGCAGCGGCACGCTCCGTGCTCACATCGAGAAGTTTCTGCTCCGGATGCAACGCCCAGCCCGAGATCCGGATCAACGGGTTCTCGTCGAGCGTCTGCACCTGCGGTGGTTCCACGTACCGGCGCGGGTCCACCGGCCGACCGTCGACCTGGTCGGCGAGGACCGGGCCGAGCAGTGCGACCAGCCCGACCACCAGGGCCACCCCGAGCGCCGCGCTGGTGGCCAGCCGGAGCCGCACCGCCGCGCGTACCCGGGGAGCCAGCTCGGCGGTCGGATCCCCGCCGGCCGGTGTCGTCCTGGCGGGGGCTGCCAGGCCGACCGCCGCGACCGTGACGAACGCCAGCGTCGCCCCGACCGCCGGGGCGGCATTCGGGCCGACCACGTAGAGGGCGGCGGCGTAGAGCCCCGCCGCCGGCAGGTAGCCCAGCAGCACCCGGCCGGCGCGCAGCGCCACCTCCGCACCGGCCAGCCCGGTCAGCCAGGCGGCGACGACGGGCACCAGCACCGTGTCCGGTGTGGGCTCCACCGGGATCATCGCGGTGAGCAGCCGAGGAATGCCGTTGCGAGCGGCGTCCGCAGTGATCTCCAGCAGGCCGCCGGGAAGCTCGGCGTGAGCGGCGGCCAGCCGCAGCGACCAGAGTGTCCAGCCGGCCATCGCGGCGACCGACACCGGTGCCACCAGCCAGGACGGCAGCCGCCGGGCGGCCACGCTGACCAGCACCGAACCGACCGCCGCGCCGATGACCAGCCAGGTCAGCAGGTCACCCGCGTACACCCGGCCGAGCACCACCCCGGCGAGCGCGGTCAACCCGATCAGCGCCAGCGGGACGATCGCCGCCCGCAGCACCCGCACGGCGCCCGTCACCACCGGCGTACCCCGTCCCACTCGGCGGCGAACTGCGCGCCGTCCGCCGCGTCGACCACCACCAGACCGGCCGTGCCCGGCGGCGTCGGCTCGGCCGCGCCGAACACCCCCACCACCACCGACGGGTACGCCCCGCGCAGCGCCCCGACGTGTCCCAGCTCGTCCCGGCCACCAGGCCCGGTCAGGAAGATCAGCGTGTCACCGAGCCGGTCCTGGCGCAGCCGGGTGGTTGCCGCGCGTACCGCGCCGTCGTCGGCGGACAGTTCGGCGGCAGCGAGCCGGTCCAGCGGCCCGAGAACCGGCCCGACGTCCGCGTCCCCGCCGGGCGTGCCCGCCTCGGCTGCGGTGTCCGGCTGCGCGGCGGCCAACAGCAACAACACGGGCAGGTCCGCGCGGTGTGCGGCGGTGACGATCGACGCCGCCGCCTCGCAGGCCGACTCGAACGACTCGGCCACCCCCGCCACCCGCTCCGGGTGCCCGGCGGCACGGTTGTCCAGCAGTACGACCAGACGCGGCAGGCTGGTGTCCACGTTTTCGCGCACCATCAGCTCACCCACCCGGGCACTGGTCCGCCAGTGCACCCGACGCAGCTCGTCACCGACCACGTACTCGCGCAGCGAGTCGAACGTGATCGACCCGTGGGGCACCCCGTCCACCCGACCGTCGAGGCTGCGCCCCGAGCCGCGGGGCACCGCCGCCAGCGGATGGATGCGGGGGTGCACCCAGACCGGCACCGCCGCACCGTACGGGCGGGCCAACGCCACCAACCCCAGCGGGTCGCGGCGAGTCACCCGCAGCGGCCCGACCGGCACCACCCCGCGACGATGGGTCGGCACGTCGTAGCGGACCTCAGTGTCCCGACCGGGCCGCAGGCGCAACACCGGCACCGGCACGGTGCGCTCCCCGCACCGGTCCTCGGCCAGCAGGTTCGCCGACCGCAGCCGGCCGGTGTTGCGCACGGTCAACGTCATGCTCGCCGGCTCGCCGCGTGCCACCCGGTCCGGGTCGGCGCGGCGGGTCACCGTCAGCCGGGGCCGCCAGGCCGCGACCAGAGCGGCATAGGCGACGGCCGCTCCGGCTGCCGCGCCAAGCAGCGTCAACTCGGGGTACGCGAACCGGAAACCCGCCCCCAACAGCACGACGGCGGCGACGAGCAGCCCGACCCCGCGGGCGGTGATCCCCATGCCGGTGCTGCCGGTCAGCCCTGCACCGGAGCGGGCTGCCCCGACGGCAGGGGCACCGGCACCGAGGCGATGGCCTGGCGCAGCACCTCCGCGGCGGTCATCCCGCGCACCTGGGCGTCCGGGGTGAGCAGCAGCCGATGCGCGAACACCGCCTCAGCGAGCGCCTTCAGATCCTCCGGCATGATCCAGCCCCGCCCGTCGATCAGCGCGTACGCGCACGCGGCACGCGTCAACGCGATCACACCTCGGGGACTGACTCCGACCCGCACGTGCGGGTGGGTGCGGGTGGCGGCGGCCAGCCGGACCGCGTACGCGTAGAGCGGCTCGGCGATGTGCACCCGGCGGGCCATCCGGACCATCTCCCCGACGGTGGCGGTGTCGGTCACCGGGGTGAGTGCCTCCGGGGAGCGCACCGTCGCGCCGCGCAGCACCTCCACCTCGACCGCCTCGTCCGGGTAACCGACGGACAGCTTGACCAGGAAACGGTCCAGTTGCGCCTCGGGCAGCCGGTAGGTGCCGTCCATCTCGACCGGGTTCTGCGTGGCCACCACCAGGAACGGCGACGGCACCGGATGCCGGACCCCGTCCACGGTGACGGTGCGTTCCTCCATGACCTCCAGCAACGCCGACTGGGTTTTCGGCGACGCCCGGTTGATCTCGTCGGCGATGACGATGTTGGCGAAGACCGGCCCCGGGTGGAACTCGAAGTCCCTGGTCGCCTGGTTGAAGATCGTCACCCCGGACACGTCCGAGGGGAGCAGGTCGGGCGTGAACTGGATGCGCCGCCACTCGCCCTTCACCGTGGCGGCGATGGCCCGCGCCAGGGTCGTCTTACCGACTCCGGGCACGTCCTCCAGAAGCACGTGACCCTGCGCGAAGAGCGCGGTCAACGCCAGCCGAACCACCTGCGGCTTGCCGAGCACCACCGCGTTGATGTTCTCGGCCAGCCGGGCGGCGAGGGCGGCGAAGCCCTGCACCTCCGGCTGGGTGAGCGGCTCGTGGGTGTTCACGGTCGGTGGTGCTCCTCGCCTGGTGTTTCAGCAGGTGGGCAGGACGTTGATGTTGTCGCCGCCCTCCAGGTTGAGCCAGGCCCAAGGGATGTAGTTCTTACCACCCTTGAAGTCGACCTGCACCCACCAGGTGCTGCGCTTCTGATTGTTGTAGATCCAGGAGTCGACGTCCTCACCGGCCTTCTTGCAGTACGCCTGCAGCCGGGTACCGGGCTTCGCCCAGCCAGCCTGCTGGTCGTTGTCCTGCCGGGTGACCTTGAAGACCTCGTTACCGTTGCGGCCGTCGACTTCCTCGTTGCAGTAGGTCCGCTGGTCGCCGTCCGGCCCGTTGTTGCAGGTCGCGATCCCGTACAGCGGGGGCGTTTCCTGCGCCTTCGTCGCTGTGCCGTTACCGGCGGCGTTGGTAGCCGTCACCGTGAACGTGTACTTCGTGCCCGGCGTCAGGCCCGGCACCGTGATGCTGGAGCACGCCCCGGCCTTCGCCGGCTTCCCCGGCGTGCTCACCGAGCAGGTGGCCTGACCTCCACCAGCGTCCACGGTGAACGTCACCGTCGCCGAGGTGGCCGTCGCCGACGAGCCGGTCACCGTGACCCGAGGTTCGGCGACCGTCCGTGCGGTGGCGGTCGCCTCCGGGCCGGGCCCTGCCTCGTTGACCGCCTTCACCTTCACCGTGACGTTCTGGCCGTTGCCCAACCCGGTGACGGTGGTGCGGGTGTCGGCCACCTCGCTGACGCGCCCACCAACGTCCACCAGGTACTTCGTCACCGGGCGGCCGTTCGCCTCGGCCGGCGACCACTGCACCGTGACCGCACCCGGCTGGTTGGCGACCGTGCCGGCACTCAGGTCGAGCGGCCGACCGGGCGCCGCGAAGGGCACCACCGTGTTGCTGATCGGCGACGCCGCCGACCCGGCGCCCTTGGCGTTGACCGCCACCACGGTGAACGCGTACTGGGTGCCGAACTCCAACTCACCGGCGGGCACGACCAGCTCCGTCTTCGTCGACTCACCGGCCGGCGCGTTCGCCCCCGCGGAACTGGCCGTGACCGCGTACCTCGCGATGGTGTTGCCCTGCCCGTTCGCCGCCGGCCATTTCACCAGCACCGTGCCGTCGGGCCGCTCCTGGGCGGTGACGCTGGCCGGCGGGTCGGGCACCGCCGCGGTCGGGGTCACCGGGTTGCTGTTGCGCGACGGACCGTCGCCCTTGGCGTTGACGGCGTGCACCGCGAACCGGTACGTCTCGCCGTTGGTCAGACCCTTGACTTCCACCGCACGCTGGTTGGCACCCACCTCCAGGCGCTGACCGGCGCCCTCCACCACGTACTTGATGATCTCGGCACCGTTGGCGGCGGCCGGCCGCCAGCTCACCCGCGCCTGAGCGTTGCCGGCCGCGGCGGTGACGCTGCGGGGCGCGCTCGGCTTGCCCACCCGGGGCTTCTTCGGCGGGGGCGGCGGCGGGGCAACCGGTGGCGGGTCGCCGCCGAGCACGTCGTTGGCGTACTTGTTGACCTCGCGCACCTGGTGCTTGTCGTCCACCACCCGAGCGGTCGCCGCGTCCGGGGAGTTGATGAACAGGTGATTCTCGCGTACTTCCAGCTCCATCGGCCCGTTCGCCCGCCCGCGGATGGTCTCGACCAGCTGACCGCCCGCATCGAACGCGTAGATCGTGCCGGTGGCCTCGTCGGCGCAGTAGAAGCGATCCGCCCAGGCCACCGCCGGGCTGAGCCGGTCGCCCTCACCCGGCACCGTGAACGCCCGCTCCTCACCACCGTCACCCACCACCAGCACCCGCCGCTCGGCGGGCACGGTGACCGGGACCCGCTGCCCGCTGGTGCGCGCGGGCAGCGCCGCCGGACCGGACAGCGTCAACGGCGTCGGATGAACCTCGCCCCGCTGCACCCGCACCAGCTTCCCGGCCGTGCGGTCGAGCACCGCAACACCGTCGTCCAGGGTGGAGACCACCAGCTCGTGGCTGGCCTCGGCGACGTCGTACGCCTCGACACGCTTCGGGCTGAGCCCCGCCCCGGCGGGCGCGGCCGAGGCCGGCGCGGACGGCAACGTGGCGGCGGTGATCGCCGAAACGGTGCCCTCGCTGGGCACCGCGATCCAGAGCCGACCCTTACCGTCGAAGGTGCCGCCGGTGATGCCCGGCGGATAGCGCACCGGCTCGCCGACCGGCGTCAGCGACCGCGGGTCGAGCTGCCGCACGATGCCCTGCACGGCGTCGACGACGAACGCCGAATCCTCGTGCAGGGCGACACTCACGCCCAGGCCAGGGGTGGTCTTGGTGGTCGCGCTGAGCTGCAGGGTCGCCAGGTCCAATGAGCTGATCTGCCCCGTCTGCAGGTCACGCAGGATCAGCAGCCGGTCGGTCTGGGCGATCTGCATCGGGTGCTGACGGGCGTTGGGAATCTCGGTGCGGGTGTCCACCCGGGCGGTGACCCCGTTGACCCGGGCCAACTCGCTGCGCGCCGCGCTCCAGAGCCAGGAACTCGCGTCGTAATTCGCCACCGCGTTGTCGGCTGCGCCGAGCCCGAGGACGGTCAACCCCATGGCGGCCAGCAGCGCGGTCACCGTGCCAACGGTCACCAGCCCGCCCCGAAGCCGGGACCGGGGGCGGGGGGCGTCGGTCCGTACGGCGTCGTCGATGCTGGCCACAGCCGGCTGCCTCCCCTGAGTCGTGGCAGGTGGCGCGCCTCGCGGCGACCCCTCCCCTGAGCCGGGTGCCATCATATGGCGCTGCTGGTGACGGGGGAACCCGCACCGTCACCCCTGTGGATACCGAGCGTGTGCGGTGTGGACGCCCAGCTCAGCTCGGTTCAGCTCAGCTCACCTCAGCGTGGCGTCGCTCCGGCCGAGGGCTTGCCGCTCGACGGGGTGGTGCGCTCCCGAGCCGTACAGACCTGCCCCGAGGTCGCGAAGCTGTCGGTGGAGTAGACCGCCAACACCGTGAAGCAGTGATCCACCCGCGAGTTCAACCCGTTGACCGTGTAACTGGTCTTACCCGGGTCCACCGTGGCCATCACTCCCAGGGGCTGCCCGGCCCGACCGGCGGCCACCATGAACGGCACCGCGCCGCCGGACGGGTCCGTCCAGGTCAGCGTGATCGTGGTCGAGTCATCACGTAGCTTCACGTCGCCGGGCGGGGGCCCGGCCGCAGTCGGTCCCGCCGCCGCCGGCGCGGTCCCGGAGGGCGGCGGATCGTCGCGGGTCAACACCACCGCACCCAGGCCGGCCACCGCCACGACGGCCACCCCGGCAGCTACCACCGCGCCGATCAGCGTCGCACGGCTGCGGCCCGCCGACCCGCCCTCATCGGCGTACGCCGGCCGGTACGGGTCCGGTACCGGGTGGTACTGCTGACCCGGGTACAGCGCCGGGGTTGGGTACTGGTCCTGAGTGGGGTACTGGCCTTGGCCCTGGGTTGGGTACTGGTCCTGAGTGGGGTACTGGCCCTGGCCCTGGGGCGGGTACTGGCCCTGGTGGTGCTGCGGCGTCGGTTGCGGGGCGGCTGGCCACGGCCCCGCCGGGTCGGCTCCGGTCTCCGATGACCAGGCTGCCGGAGTCGGCCCGGCCGAGGCCGCGACCGGGCTCGGTTGTGCGGCGTGCGGGCTCGGCTGCGCGGCCTTTGGGCTCGGCTGTGCCGCGAGTGGGTTTGGCTGCGCGGCCGTCGGGCTCGGCTGCGCGGCGAGTGGGCTCGGCTGCGTGGCCGTCGGCACCGGCTGCGCGGCGACGGGCTGGCTCGAACTGGTGTCACCCCTGGTCGGGCCACGGTCCGCTGGGACGGACGCGAACACCACGGTCTGGTCCGACGGCGCTACCCCGGCCTGCGGTGTCGGCACCACCGTGGCGTCGGCGCTGCCCAGTCCGAGCTCACCGTCCACGCCGGCGCTTCCCGTGTCTACCGGGGATCGCTCAGCGGAGACGGCGCCGGGAGCCGGCAGGGGTTGTGGTGGAGCGCTGCGGCTCCACGGCGGCGCGGTCATCCCCCACGGCGGCACAGGCGGTGCGCTCACCGGAGGCGCGGACACGGGTTGCCCGTAAGGCGGCGCCGAAACTGACTGCCCGGAACCGGGCGGAGCGGACACCGGATAGGTGTGCCCGGGTGGCGCCGACACGGGTGGCCCGTAGCCCGGCGGTCCGGAGACCGGGTATGGCTGGCCGGGTGGTCCCGAGACGGGGTACGGCTGGCCGGGTGGTCCCGAGACCGGGTACGGCTGGCCCGGTTGTCCGGAGGCGGGGTATGGCTGGCCGGGTGGTCCCGAGACAGGGTATGGCTGGCCGGGTGGTCCGGAGACGGGGTACGGGTGGCCAGGTGGCGCGGAGGTCGGCTGTGGAGACACGGGTGGCCCGCTGACCGGGTGGGCTGGTGCTCCGCTCACCGGATGCGCCGGCCCTGGCTGCCGGTTGGTAGGGGAGGGCCCACCGGGCGACGTCGCCTCGGCGCCGGATGCGTCGACCGGTCCACCCACCCCCGTTGGTCTGGCTGCGGCTCGGGCAGCCTCCTCGACGAGTAGCGGTTCGATCTGTCGTACCTGGATTGTGGGGTTGTCCCAGCGTGGTGCCGGCACCCCCGACGCTGGCGTGGTGACGCTCGGCGCCGGGGCCGGTGGGGTGGACGGCTGGTGTCGCACGTCGACCGCCGGGTGGTTCGCCGGGTCGCCCATGCGTTGACGGGGCGCTACGGCTGGCCCGGACGGCGGTCGCTGCGGTGGCCGCTGACCGGACGAACGGGGCGGCTGATCCTGGGCCCTGGGCTGGCTTGCGGCCCTCGACGGTGGTTGGCTTTCCGCTCTCGGCGGGGGTGGCTGGCTCTCGGCCCTGGGCCGGGGTGGCTGGCCGGCCACCGACTGGTCGGTCCCGGGCGGTTGGTGGTTGGCGCGTTGACGCGGCGGTACCGAGGGCCTGGGTTCGGCGGTCGCCGGGCTGGGCTGCGTCGAAGTGTTCGAGAAAGGTGTCGGCTGGGCAGGTGTCAGCCGGGAAGCTGGAGCCGGCGCTGTGGTGATGGGGGCGGGCGCGGCGGGTCCGCGTACCCCAGGAGGGGTTGCTCGGGGTGTGGCCGGCGGTTGCGGCGGAGCCCACGG
Organism: Micromonospora luteifusca; assembly: GCF_016907275.1. NCBI lineage: Bacteria > Bacillati > Actinomycetota > Actinomycetes > Micromonosporales > Micromonosporaceae > Micromonospora > Micromonospora luteifusca. Next base: position 996,828 of record NZ_JAFBBP010000001.1, on the reverse strand, counting down.
TGAGCTGGCGGCCGACGGGCCACCAGCGGAGGGCCGCATCGCGGCCAGGGTCGCCATGGACAGGGTCGGGCCGGACAGGGCCGACCGGGTGGCCGACTCCGTCGCCGTGGCGGCCCGGTCCGGACCGGGCGTCGGCGGTGGGCCGTGCTGCTCGTGCGGCGCTGGAGCGGGCGAGCCGAGATAGTCGCGGGCCGCGCGTACCGCCGGGTGGTGCTCCCCGAGCGTGGCGGGCCCGGCCGTGGCGACGCGGGTGTAGTTGCGGCGGGCCTCGTGCCGGTTGCCCAACTCCTCCGCCAACTCGCCGAGTTCGAAGGCGAGGGCGAGCAACACCGGGTCGGAGTGCTCCCAGCGCCGCTCGCCCGCCGCGAACGCCTCCTCGAGCACCCGGCGGGCGGCGAGAAGGTCGTCCGCCTCGCGGTGCAGCCGGGCCAACAGGTGTGCGGTGTGCAGCATCTCGGGGTGGTCGGCACCGTACGGCGGGGGAGCGGATCCGACGGCCTCCGCGAGCAGCTGCCGGGAGGCGCTGAGGTCGCCTGCGGCGCGCAGGGCGAGGGCCCGATGCTGGGCGGCTGCCAGGGGGGAGGGATGGGACACGTGGCAATGCTGCCGCCAGAGGGCCACCGAACGCTAGCCGGACACGCCCCGCAGTGGTGTCGATGAGCGCCTGCGAGGCGGTTTGAGCAGCGGCTGGAGCGCTGGGGGAGGGGCACCGGAAGGCGATGTGCATGATCCACGAGTGGCGTGTACAGTAACTCCCCGTGCGGCCCGCCGTGCCGACACCGGATGGAAAGATCATCTGGTCGGCGAGGTAGGCTGAACGTGTAGGTCCGGGTGGCGGAATGGCAGACGCGCTAGCTTGAGGTGCTAGTGCCCGTATAGGGCGTGGGGGTTCAAGTCCCCCCTCGGACACATCATTTCCCCACGAAGCGTGATTCTTCTTCGCGTTTCGAGCGATCCCCGTCCCGTTGGGCGGGGATTTTCGCTGTGCGGGGCAGGACGCTCGTCGGGGCGGTGAGCGGGAAGACCGCCGTGTCAGTTTCGATGGTCCAGGCGTCGTGGTCACACACGATGATCATGTTGTTGAGCCGCAGGTAGCCCGCGACGCTGTCTGGATCCTGGTCGCGCATCGCCGGGTGATGCCTACGCAGGCAGCTGTCGTGTCGAATCCTGTCCAGGAGATGGTCCTCTCGGACGTAGAGGGTCTTCTGTCGTCTCGACGAGGAGGGGCTGGTGCTGGTGTTGCCGTGTCGGCATCGGTAGCCGGCACGGTCGTGGACCCAGCGGGAGTCCATGATCCGGCCGCACACGCCGCAGCAGATCACTCCGGCCAACACGTAGCAGCGGGGGATGCCGTCGGCTGGGGTCGGCGCGGTATGGATTGCCTGGACGGCGACGAAGTGTTCTTCGCTGACCATCGGAGTATGCGCGATCTCGCGGGAGATGACCCAGTCGGTGGAGGCGCTCCACCGTTGGATCTCATGGTGTCTGGTGATGGTGCCGTCCGGTTCGATGTCGTCGTGGTCGGTGCGTTGACGGTTCCAGACCTGCCGCCCGGTGTAACGGGGGTTGGCCAGGATCGCCGCGACAGTGGTCAGCATCCACTGGCGGCCGCTGCGGTGGGGGTTACGCGCTGGGTCGGCGCCGGACGGGCACAGGACGCCGTTGTCGTTGAGGGCGCGAGCGATGCTGGCCACGCTCCGGCCGGCGAGCCGCTGCTCGAAGATCCACCGTACGTGGGGTGCGGTGGCAGGGTCGGGCTCCAAGCGGTGCAGGCGCCGTCCCCAGGCGGCGTGGGCGCGGTTCGGATGAGGGCCTGCGTCGGCGAGCCGGTAGCCGTAGGGTGGCCGGCCGCCAAGGTGTCGGCCCTGCAACTCTGCCTGAGCGCGCATGGCCGCAGTGGTGCGATGCCGGGCCGGGGACACCTCCCGCTGGGAGTGCACACCCAGCAGGTCCAGCAACCGCCGGGCGGTCGAACGTGACCCCGAGGCGATCGCGAGTTGGCATCGTAGGCGGTGGCCGTCGGTAAGAGGTTAGCCGCGACGCGGGGCGCCTGGATCTGCTTCCAGGACGAGGCAGGGCAGGTCCTGAGGCCACCCGTGAGCAAGACCTGGGCCCGGCGCGGACACACGCCCGTCGTCGAGGTCTGCGGCAAGGGCTCCGGTCGGGTCTCCATCGCCGGCCTGGTCTGCCTCAAGCCCGGACAACGAGGCCGGCTGATGTGGCGAACCCGGCTGCACCGCGGTCGCAGAGGCGAACGTGGCAGTTTCAGCGAGGACGACTACATCGCCTTCCTCGACCAGGCCCACCAACGCCTACACGCACCGATACTGCTGATCTGGGACAACCTGAACACCCACGTCAGCCACCGCATGCACGCCCTGATCGCTGCCCGACCGTGGCTAACCGTGATCCGGCTACCCGCCTACGCCCCGGACCTCAACCCCACCGAAGGCATCTGGCGCTGGATGAAACGAGGCCTGACCAACACCGCCGCCCGCGGCGTCGACCACCTCGCGCAACTGGTCAAACGTCGACTACGCGCTTGCCAGCAACAGACAGATCTCCTCGCCGGCTTCCTCGCCAGCACCGGCATGACCCTCGAACCCGAACCACCGAGATAACCCGAACCCTGGCCCTTCAACGGGGCTGTCTCGCTAAGGGTGTTTCCGGCGATCTTGGTTAGTAGGTTTCAGCGGCTGGGAAACGGTCGCTATCACCCCGGCCGCCGAAGGCGCGCACGCCGTGGGCACCCGCGAGGAACTGCCCCTACCGGCCGCCGCCCGACACCTTTGCGGCATCGCCACCGGCGAACCCGTCCTCCTGGCCGCAGCCGCATTGTCGTGCACCCCTCAAACACCATCACGGCGGTCCTGGCCGACCTGCACGCCCGCATCCTCGGAGAGCCCTCATGACCATGGATCCCGATCGTGTTGCCACCGCCCGGGCACTGCTCGCGCACCTGGGCGTTACTGCCGCCGACCTCACCGGCAGTAACCGGCCTGCCGTGCCGACAGTCGCCGAGTACCTGCCTGCTGTGGTCGCTGCGGCGAGCCCAGGCACCCGACGCACCTACGGCAGCTCTTGGAGACGAATGGCCGCAGCCCTCGGCGATTTGCGCATCGACGCGGTGCGCGCCAGCGACATCGAAGCCCTCATGAGACAGGCCGCCGCAGGCGCCCGCCCTCGCCGCAACTCCCGAAACGGCCGGCACGCCGGCGAGCACCTCATCGCCGCCGCCCGCGCCTTCTACAACCGCGCCATCGCCGACGGCTACCTGACCATCGCGGACAGCCCGGCCCATCGGGTCCGCAAACCTCGCCGGCTGCCCAACACCCGCCGCGCCCTCACCCCCGGCGAACTGGCCGACATCAACGCCGCCGCCCGCAGCGGCGGCAACGACATCGTGCTCGACGCCCTGATCCTGCGCCTGCACACCGAAACCGCCTGCCGACGCGGCGGCGCCCTCGCGCTACGCCTGACCGACCTCGACACCGACCACGCGCTCATCCGCCTGTCCGAGAAGGGCGGCACGCAACGCTGACAGCCCATAACCCCGATGCTCGCCAGCCGACTGGGTGATCATGCCCGAGCCCGGGGCGCCGTGGTCCCGACTGGTGCGTTGCTGCGCTACCGCAACGGCCAACCCGCCACCTATCGGCGCTACGACCTCATGTGGAAACGCATCGGCCGGCAGTTGCCGTGGGTCGCCGCCCAGGGCGTCACCACGCACTGGCTGCGCCACACCACCCTGACCTGGGTCGAGCGGCACTTCGGCTACGGTGTGGCCCGCGCCTACGCCGGCCACACCGACCGCCGCGGACCCGCCACCACCACCTACATCAAAGCCGACCTGCACGCCGTCGCCGCCGCGCTTGCAGCCCTCACCGGTCAGCCACACCCACTGGCCGTCGAACAGCGAGGGCTTCCACGGTCACCGACGTAGCCCGTCGAGTCACCGATCCAGCCGATGCGATCGGCTCCAGGTTCACCATTCCCCTGTTACAGCCGAGGCGGGACTGTGGATCTAACGGTGTTTCCGGCCTGACCTGCCGGGCGTTGTGCCTGGTGAGGAGGGTGCCGTGATGACCGCGACACAGAACGATCAGACCGGACGTAAGAAGCGGCCCGAGCCGTCAGCGGAGGCGAAAGCCGCCGTCGAGTTGGTCCGGGCGGCCAAGGAACAGGGGCTGTCGCTGACCGGCCCGGATGGGCTGCTGCGGCAGTTGACCAAGACCGTCCTGGAAACCGCGTTGAACGAGGAGATGACCGAGCACCTGGGCTATGCCAAACACGAACCTGACGGCGTCGGCGCGGGCAACATTCGTAACGGCAGCCGTTCGAAGACGGTGCTGACTGACGCATCGGGGCCGGTGCGGATTGACGTTCCCCGGGACCGGGCCGGCACCTTCGAGCCCCAGATCGTCAAGAAGCGGCAGCGGCGGTTGTCCGGGGTCGACGAGGTCGTGTTGTCGCTGTATGCCAAGGGCCTGACGACCGGGGAGATCTCGGCGCATTTCGCCGAGATCTACGGGGCGTCGGTGTCGAAGGAGACCATTTCGCGGATCACTGACAAGGTGATCGAGGAGATGACTGACTGGTCGCACCGCCCGTTGGACGAGATTTACGCGGCGGTGTTCATCGACGCGATCGTGGTTAAGGTTCGCGATGGGCAGGTCGCGAACCGGCCGTTCTACGCCGCGATCGGGGTCACCCTTGACGGGGAGAAAGACATCCTCGGGTTGTGGGCCGGCACCGGTGGTGAGGGCGCGAAGTTCTGGATGAGCGTGCTGACCGACCTGCGTAACCGGGGTGTGAAGGACGTGTTCTTCCTCGTCTGCGACGGCCTGAAGGACTGCCCGAGGTCGTGACGAACGTGTGGCCGGCCACGATCGTGCAGACCTGCATCATCCATCTGATCCGCAACACGTTCCGGCTCACCTCCCGGAAGTACTGGGACGAGTTGAAGCACGACATCAAGCCGATCTACACCGCGGTGAACGCCCAGGCGGCCAGGGCCGCGTTCGAGGACCTGGCGGAGAAGTGGGGCGGGCGGTATCCGGCGGTGATCCGGTTGTGGGACAACGCGTGGGCGGAGTTCATCCCGTTCCTCGACTACGACGTGGAGATCCGCAAGGTGATCTGCTCGACGAATGCGATCGAGTCGTTGAACGCCCGCTACCGGCGGGCGATCAAGGCCCGCGGCCACTTCCCGAACGAGCTGGCCGCGTTGAAGTGTCTGTACCTGGTGACCCGGTCCCTGGACCCCACCGGAGCAGGCAGAACCCGATGGACGATGCGCTGGAAACCCGCGTTGAACGCCTTCGCCATCACCTTCAGCGACCGTTTCCCAGCCGCTGAAACCTACTAACCAAGATCGCCGGAAACACCCTTAGCGAGACAGCCCCGCCGAGGCTGCTGCTGGAGCGCCAGATGTGCGGAGGCCTGGGCGAGGGGCGCTGGGGGACCTTGCGGCGCTGGTCGCCCCGGTGACGCACGTTCGTTGCTCACGATGAGTAATCGGTGGACGTGGGCGTCGTCCGAATCGCGGCTAGATGTGCGCGTCGTGGCAAGGTCGACGGCTCGCTGCCACCACAGTCGCGATCGTAGGTTAGCGGACATGGTCGAGCGGGCGGCGTTACCTCAGGCGCTTTGGCCCGGACACGCAGGCAGCCCGTCGGCTGGCGTGGAGTAGCGGAGTCGGGCCGCACCGACCACAGACAAGCTGTGGGTTATGAGGGTGGGAAGATTTGGCCAGCGGCCGACCGGCACGGCCTGGACGACGTGCACCACCTGCCCGCGTCCGGCCGCAGAGCGCGTCACGGTCGTCGAGCTCCGGGTGCGGCGGCGCGCATGGTGTCCGGCCACCCCTCCACCGTCAAAGGCGCTTCGCGTTGCAGGCGACGGCCACAAACCGGTCGCCCTTGAGCAGCGGAGCCTCTGCGACCCTATGCGGTCAGGAGTCAAGCGGCAGGCCGGTAGCCTGCCCGCGCCGGGCGCACGCTGCCGCACCCGTCATCGACTCAAGGGCAGTGTGTGCGAGCGTCAAGGCCGTCTCGAAGTCTAACGAGCCGAACGGAGGAGACGGCATGTGCCGGACATGGCTACCCTTGATCACGGAGCCGGTCGGTTGAACCCGGTGTTGACCCACTGGGCCGTGGTGCTGATTTTCCTTAGTTTGGCTTGCATCTCAACCCTTGCCTCAGTGTCCATATCGGCAATGAGTCCTGAGAGCAAGGTGAGCCGGATGGTAGCAACGCTTATCACCGTTGTTATGTCTGTCGAAGCAGGTCTGATGACCAACTTGGCAGCGTCAGCACTGGGTTGAGTCGATCGTCTCCACCCCAGTTACCCCTCCGAGTCGTATGGCAATTGGCAGGCCGGAGATGGCAGGGTGGACACTGTGACTGGACGTGAGATCGCCGAAGTGGGAACCTGCGAGACCTGCCATGATCCAGTTGATCTTGCGAACGAGCAAGCCGTGGCGCACCACACTTTGCGTACCAACGATGCCGCCTGTGACGCGTGCTGGCACTGCTGGGACAAGCCTCGTTGTTACAGGTGCTTCAACGCCGACTGCGAGTGCTCAAACCACTAGATGACCGGGACGTCGGCAAGCACCGAACCAACATCCCGTTGACGCCCCAACCGCGGCCACTTCGCCTCCTGGAACGGCACCGCACTGCTGGACGCCTCGTCCGGCGACCAGAAACGCCACCGACTGTCCCGGGCCGGGAACCGGCGCATCAACCGGGTCCTGCACATCATGGCGATCGTCCAGATGCGGCACGACACCGAAGGTCGCGCGTACTACCGGCGCAAATTCGCCGCCGGCAAGACCCCGATGGAAGCCATACGCTGCCTGAAACGACGCCTGTCCGACGCCGTCTACAAGCAGATGATCAAAGACGCCGTCTTTGCGAGGACGGGCCCGGGACGACACGTGGGTACGACTCTTCAATCCAGCGTGGCCGACCCAATCCCCATGGTCGACACTTCGGAACAGTCACTTCCCGGACCCGCCGAACAACTACCTAGAACACCACTACTCGCCGCCCCTTGACGCAGAGGGGTGACAGATGCGCGCGCCCGCTAGTGGTGCCATTCGGTCGGCCAGGACCCGAGGCGGGGTATCCCTTGACTCTCGACCCGGTCGAGGGCTGACCCTTCCTGGGTGACGTCTGAAGAGCGCGACCAACGATCAGTCCCTCTCGTGATTGACCTGGAGATGCTGCGGCCGGTACTGCGCGGCGGCTGGGGAGCGGATATCTGCGACCCGCACGATGTGCAGGATTGGCACATCGGCAACGCAGCCCGTGGTCAATGCGGGGTGACTGCCTTGATCATTCAGGACCTGCTCGGCGGAGAGCTGATCCTCGGCGAGGTCCTCGCGGGAGAGGCCAAGGTCGGCTACCACTACTGGAATCGATTGGCCGACGGCCGCGAGGTCGACCTGACAGCTGACCAGTTCCAGCCACCGGAAGTCGTTGTCGGTGGTCAAGTCCAGCAACGCCCGCCGGGCCCACCCAGGCGATGCCGCCAGCAGTACGAGATCTTGCGGGACCGCGTCTTCGTAGCCCTCTACGGCGGGCGATCCAAGCAATCCACGCAACAGTGACGGCCGGCGAACAGGCCGGGCCTACGAACGGCGGCAGAGCCGGATGCACGCGCGTGCCCTCTGGCTGGAGCGAGCCTGTCCTATCCCTGTGCTCTAATCCCGTCATGCATGTCGTCGTCTGCGGCGCGCTCGTGGAGAACAGTGCGGTCCTGCTGGTACACCGCAGTCCGACCCGCCGGGCATACCCGGATCTCTGGGATCTGCCCGGGGGGCATGTCGATGCGGGTGAGTCGGAACTACAGGCCCTCGCGCGTGAGATGCGCGAGGAGCTAGGGGTTCACATTTTGGCGGAGTCCGCTTCACGGTTGGGCGACTGGCATGCTGGCAGTGGCGAGGACGCCGTTCACGTGGGCGTCTGGCAAATCAGAGACTGGGTCGGCTCTCCCACCAACCGCGCACCTGATGAGCATGACGACATCGCATGTGTCGGGATCAGCGAGCTGGGCGGCCTTCCCCTCGTGTTTGGCGCCCTGCCGGCATTGCTTGGTTCCCTGCCTGAGCCTGACCGGCTGCCTCGTCGCGACGAAGCACGGACAACCGCATCGCCGGGTGCGGACATCCGGTGCCCATAAAGGTGCCAGCGAAATGGCCAAAACCGACCACGCGGGCTCCCACTCAGCGCCACCTGATAGGGCGCGAGGTCGTCGCGGGCCCGTTCGAACTCTCCGCAGTCGGGTCTTCGTCGTCCGACGATCCGCCGCCAAGCGTTCGCCGGGCTCCGTGGTTGTCGACGGCCAGCAGGTGCGTCTCGTCCCAGTAGCAGCCAAAGCCTCGGCGTAGGAACCGTGTGGCGGCGATGTCGCCGCCCACGTCGATCGCGACCGCCGCGAAACGACAGCGCCGACTCAACCGCACGGGCCGTCCGGAAACCCTGAAATAATTAGGCGCAGGCTCTCGGCCGGGGCGTCGCCCGCCACCCGCTGACCGTAGGCGAACCGAGGCGCCTCCGGGTCGCGAGTCGATCCCCTACGGGCCGGATCCGTCCCGGGTTCCGGGCGTGGTCGATCCGGCCCGGACCGTGTCATGCTGCACAGACCCGAACGGAGGACGACGATGGCTGCTGGCGATGCGGTACAGGTGCGGCCGGCGCGAGGGTCGCTGCGATCGCTGGTGTCCGGGGCGACGCTGGTCGCGGTCCTGGCGTTGCTGTTCGGGCTGCCGTGGTGGACGTTGACGGTGGCGGCGCGGTGGCCGGCGCCGGTGGTGGCTGCCGGCACGAGCGTGTTCGTCGTCGCGCTGGTCGCGTTCCCCGTTCTGATGTATTTCGGGCACGGCCGGCGGCGGCTGGACGCGGCGGCCCGCGCGGGGGACACCCTGCTTGGGCTGGTCTGGATCCTGTTCGTCTGGGCGCTGCTCGGCAACGTGGCCCGGCTCCCGCTGGTCGCCGCGGGGGTCGCCGATCCGGTGCGGTCCCGGGCTGTGGCGGTCGGTGCGGCGGTCGTCTCGGTCGTCCTGGCTGTCTGGGGGTACGCCGAGGCGATGCGAGTGCCCCGGGTCCGGCGGGTGGACGTCACCGTGGATCGGCTGGGTGCGGGTCTCGACGGGGTCCGGGTGGTGCTGTTGACGGATACCCACTACGGACCGATCGACCGTGCCCGCTGGTCCGCGCGGACCACCGAGGTGGTGAACGGGTTGGCTGCCGACATCGTCTGCCACACTGGCGACATCGCCGACGGTACGGTCGACCAGCGCCGGGCGCAGGCCGCGCCGCTGGGCGCCGTCCGAGCCCGGCTGGCCCGGGTGTATGTGACGGGCAACCACGAGTACTACGGCGAGGCGCAGGGCTGGGTCGAGCACATGCGGACCCTCGGCTGGGAGCCGCTGCACAACCGGCACCTTGTGGTGGAGCGGGGCGGCGCCCGGCTCGTCGTCGCCGGGGTCGACGACGTGACCGCCGCCTCGTCCGGCGTCGCCGGTCACCGCGCCGACCACGCCGCGGCGCTCGCCGGCACCGACCCGCGGCTGCCCGTGCTGCTGCTGGCGCACCAGCCCAAGCAGATCGACGACGCGGTCGCGGCCGGCGTGGATCTGCAACTGTCCGGGCACACCCACGGCGGCCAGATGTGGCCGTTCCACTACCTGGTCCGGCTCGACCAGCCGGTCGTGCAGGGCCTCAGCCGGCATGGCCAGACCCAGCTCTACACGAGCCGGGGGACCGGTTTCTGGGGTCCGCCATTCCGGATCTTCGCGCCGAGCGAGATCACCCTGCTCACCCTTCGAGCGAGGTAGCCCAGCGGCTACGGGGACGCGCTCGATGGCGCGGCCGTCGTGGTGTCGGCGAGGATGGGCTCTTCCGTAGCTGGTGGTCTGGAACAGGTGAGGCATGGCGATGGATCTGGTCGGCGCCCTCGCCGTGGCGTCGTCGGCCGCGTTCGCGCTGGCCTGGCTGTCGGCGGTGGCCGGCTTCGGCGGTGGCGTGTTGCTGCTGCCCGTGTTCACCGGGCTGTTCGGGCTGCGGATGGCGGTGCCGATGCTGACCGTGACCCAGCTGTGGAGCAACGGTTCGCGGGCGTGGTTCAACCGGCGGGAGGTGAACTGGCGGTTGGTGCATTGGTTCGCCCTGGGGGCCGTGCCCACGGCTGTCCTTGGAGGGCTGCTACTGGTCCGTGCCCCGCTGGGGCCGCTCAAGTGGCTGTTGGGGGTTTTCCTCATCGCGGTGGTCGTCTGGCGACGACGCAAGCCGCACCCGCGTCGGCCGTCCGACCCGGCGTTCGCCGGCGTGGGCGCGGGCTCCGGGCTCGGCTCGGCGCTGCTCGGTTCGGTGGGGCCTTTGACCGCGCCGTTCTTCCTCGCGTACGGGTTGACCCGCGCCGCGTACATCGGCACCGAAGCCACTAGCGCGCTGCTCTACTGCACTGCCTCGGGGTGGACCGTGACGGAACCGCACGAAGGAAGTCGGGCAATCTGACCTCGTTACCACCGCAGTCCGCATGAGGGCGGCGCCGTACCCGTCGGGTCCCGGCCGGCCTCCCGGGGCAAAGTGCGGCACAGCCATCGACGACTTGCGCCCTGTCCACTGGTGGAGTCGCTAGATGTCGCCCTTCCGGCAGATGGTTGCCTTCAGTAAATGATTGCGTGCATCCTGTTGGGCTGGGCGAGCCCGAGGAGGCACTGTGCCGGACCCCGTGTCCCCGACAAGTCCTACCGTCAGACGTCTGACCCAAGGTCTAGTAGCGCACCTGCTCGCGCAGGTCAAGAGCAGCGAGCGGCCGGATCGCGACGCGATCGACGAGGCCAACACCTACTGGTTTCGTAGGCCGCCGCAAGACAACGCGCGTTCCCGCAAACCGGTCATCATGCAGGTCGCCTACCCTCCGCCACCTGAACCACCTGTACCTCCAACAGCGCTGCGTGACCTACTGGACGGTACGGAGTACGGCAATGCCGAGGGCCCGCCACTCCAGCTCGAGACGAACGACAGTGGGCGTGCAGCCACAGGCCCGGCAATCTCCGATTCCCTTCGGCGGGAGTACGAGGCATGGCTCGCCGTGTGGACGAAGTGGGCCGAGCACGAGCGCGGCATGAGGCAGCAGCGCGCAACCTACACCCACCTGGAGCGACTTCAGCGCCTGGCACAACAACGTGGCGATGCAGAGGAGCTTGTGCTCGGTGTCGGTCTCCTCACCTCCAGCGCCGCTGGCCGTTGGGCCATTCGGCGGCACCTGCTGGTCTGGAACGCCGCCATCGTTGAGGACCCGGCGACCGACAGCCTGCAGGTCGCCTTGTCCCTCGACCAGCAGATGAAGATCGAGGACCAGGACTTTCTCACGTCTCAAGACGGATACCGCGCCAAACCCTTCGAATCTCCTTGGTTCGATACGGGAGCGCAGCTGCACCCATTCTCGCCGGAGGTGGTGCGCCTACTGCAACTCTGGCGGCGCCGTTGCTGGGAACGTGCTATCCACCTTGCTGACGACTGGTGGGAACCTCCGCTCCTCGACGAGGCCGACACGACACGGCTGACCCTCGCCCCAGCCCTGTTCCTCCGCCGCCGTGACCGCAAGGGACTGGAGCGGGTCTACCGCACCATCGCTGACAGCCTTGAGGACACGGACTCTCCTACCCCCCTCGGGCTGGCGCAACTCGTGACCCCGATCGAGGCAACGCAGCGCTGCAATTGGCTCACGGGCGCAGGCCGGGATCGCCCGGTCAACAGCGACGACCCGCTGTTTCCTCTCGCCAGTAACCGAGAGCAGCGCAGGGTGCTAGCCAAGCTCAGCGACGACACGACCGTCGTCGTGCAGGGCCCACCGGGCACGGGCAAGACACACACCATCGCCAACCTCATCTGCGCGCTGCTCGCCGACGGCCAGAGGCTGCTCATCACGAGCCAGAAGGACCAAGCGCTGCGCGTGCTCCGCGAGAAGTTACCCGAGTCGGTGCGGCAACTGTGTGTACTCATGACAGGCATGCAACGGACAGGCACCGACGAACTTGACCGCAGCATCACGGCGCTGTCGGAGCTGTCCTCCACGATCACCGTCGACGAGCTACGTAACGACATCACCCAACTTCGGTACCAACGCGCCAGCCTGAGCGCTCGGCTTGAGCAAACGATCCGTGATCTGGGCGTGATCCGCGAACAGGAGTACACGACCCACCCGCTGATCGCCGACGGCTACGGCGGCACTCTCGCGCAGATCGTCGAACAACTCAACGCCGGCCGCGATCAGCACGGCTGGATCGAACCCCTACCCACCGGCGCCTGCGGGGATGCGCCCCTGTCGAACGACCAGGCCCAACAGCTGTGGCAGCTTCTCACCTCCGCCACACCACAACGCGCCGCACGAGCCCAGCAATTCATTCCCGCCTCCGACCAGGTTCCACACGCCGCGGACGTCGCCGCCATGATCGCCACCATCGCTCACGCTGAGCGGCTCCTCGGCTCCGACCACACCGCCGCCGCCTGGTCACTCACCACCCTCGACGACGCCAGCCTTGCTGAAATTCAGCGCCACGTCGCGGTTGCCACCGACGCCCTGGCATCCTGCGGCCTACCCGACACGATCACTGACTGGGACGCCGCAGACTGGCGACGCAGAGCCGCCGAAGCGCTCCTGACCCGGCAAAGCCCCGCCTACTGGGAGGCCCTATTCGCCGAACTGCGAGAGGTGGAGCCCCACGTACGCGCCCTGACCGCGCTCAACGACTGCGACATCGATCTGGGCATCACACCCCTGACCGCAGCCCACCTCAGCCGCCTCTCGGGCCAGGCCAAGCGCCTGCGTAGGCACCTGGCCAATGGCCGACGCCTACGCCGCTACCTGCCCCCACGCGCCCAGCTCGACGCCACCGACCTGCTGCAAAGCTGCACGGTTGACGGCGCGCCGCCCGCCACCGCCTCGGAGCTGACCGCGCTGTCCACCTTCCTTCAGGCCGAAACAGCTGTCACCACAGCTCTGGAGGCATGGGCCCAGGTCGGAGTTCCGACGTTCCACGGGCCGCTCCGCCGTCGAGTGGCACATCTCCACGACATCTCACACAACGCCTCGGCCTTGCGTACGCTCGCCGCAGCCCGGGACACAGTGGAGCGTCTGCTACGCAGCCACGGGATCCGCTTCGCAGTCCGCAGTCCAGAAAACTGGGACCTCCTCGTCCGCATTGGCCACAACCGAACGACTGTTGCCGGGGCACGGCAGGCGTCCGAGGCCCTGACTGAGCTCACCAACACCGTGCAGACATGGTGCCGGAACCCAGATGTCGCCCCCGAAGCCGCCGATCTCAGCGTCGCTCTCGGCTGCAGCGACATCGACCGTTACGCCGCAGCCCGCCGACAGCTTGATCTGGCCAGGAGTGACAAGGACTCACAACAGCGCTGCGACCAGCTGCTCCAGAGACTTTCCGCCGCCCACCCGGCACTCGTCACCCAGATCAGCGAGAACCTCGACGATCCAACCTGGGGACACCGCCTCAACGACCTCGAAGCGTCGTGGGCCTGGGGCGCAGCAGCGGCCTACCACCAGATGATCCGGCCGGCAGATACCGAGCAGATCCATGAGCAGCGAATCGGCGATGTTGAACTAGAACTCAACCGTGTGACCGCCGAGCTAGCTGGCAAACAGGCTCTGCAACACTGCCTGGAACATATAACGGAAGAACAGCGTCAAGCTCTCCAGTCCTACAAGACCAACATGGGCGCCTACGGCCGAGGGCAGGGCAAGAACAAGGACCGGTATCTCACCGCAGCGTTCGAGGCGATGAAGAACGCCCAGCAGGCCGTCCCGGCCTGGGTCATGCCCCTATCAGCCGTGATCGACACCATCACGCCACAACCCAACGCCTTTGACGTCGTCATTGTCGATGAAGCCAGCCAAGCCAGCGTGGACAACCTCTTCCTTCTGTGGTTGGCACCACGAGTCATCGTCGTCGGCGACGAAAAGCAGTGCGCACCCGGTGCCAACTACCGAAACAACGACTCCGAGGCCGTGCAAGAGAGCCTAGACCGGCACCTAGCCGACATGGCCTTGAACCTGCGCAACGGTTTCCTTCCCACCTCGAATCTCTACGAACTCCTAGCCACCCGCTTCTCCGATGTCGTTCGACTTTCCGAACACTTCCGATGCATGCCCGAAATCATCGGATGGTCCTCTGCGCAGTTCTACGACAGCAGGCTCATCCCGCTCCGCCAGTTCGGGGCTGACCGCCTCGACCCCCTCAGAGTCGTACAGGTCAACGACGCCATGGAAGAGGGACAACGGGCAACCCTGCGCAATCAGGTCGAAGCCAGCGCGATCATCGATCAAGTTCAGAAGATCATCGACGACCCGATGTGCCGCAACAAGACCATCGGCATCATCGCGCTGCAGAGCGGCAAGCAGACTCAGATTCTTGAGAAGCTGCTCTACGAGCGCATCGACCCGGCCGACATACGCCACCGACAGATTCGAGTTGGCCAGCCACCCGACTTTCAGGGCGACGAACGCGACATCATCCTGCTGTCCATGGTCGTAACGAAGGCCAGAACGGCTCTCACCGGCCGCACTGAGCAGCGTCGGTACAACGTCGCCGCCAGTCGCGCCCGCGACCAACTCTGGCTGTTCACCTCGGTGCCCCCTAACAGCCTGAATCCCACCGACCTTCGCCACTCCCTGCTGACCTACATGCTCCACCCTCCGGCGACCTTCGCGGTCGATCCCGAGCTCGATGACGTCACCCCCGACACCCGCACCGAACCCTTCGCCTGCCTGCTGCAGCAACGCGTCTTCCTGGAGCTGCGGCGGCGCGGCTACGCCGTAGTCCCGCACTACCCCGTCGACCACCGAGCCATCGATCTTGTCGTCGTCGGCGACAACGGCCGGCTGGCCGTCGAGTGCGACACACCGTCGCGGTACCGACAACCCGAGCAGGTCCAGCAGGAACTACACCGCGAGCGAGAATTACGCCGAGCCGGTTGGCAGTTCATTCGCATCCGGGACAGCGAATACCTGCATGACCCCGCTGCCGCCCTCGAACCACTCTGGCAGCAACTACAGCAACGAGGCATCGAACCCCGTTCACTGCCCGCAGCACCACGCCAGCAGCCACGTTGGAGACCCACAACGCTGTCCGACGACGAAGACGACCTCTAGGAGACCCGCGTGCTCGAGAGTATCGACGACAACACCCTCGATGAGATCGCCCGAATCGCCTGCGGTGGCGACGACTACCCCGTGTATCGACGTGGGGCCGAGCTGCCCAAGCTTCTCCAACAAGCCGGCTGGGAGAACGTCGCGCCCTACAACGGCGAACAGCGCCGAAGCTGGCTCACCAACCAGCTCCGTCAACGTCGAGACACACCCGGGGCCATCGACGCGCTCGTCTGCCGCCTTGCTGACCGACGTGAGTACGTTCATCGCAACGAGCCCTTGGCCGCCGCCGAGGTCACCGAGCTATTCAACAGCATCCTCGCCATCGAAGGCTTCGAGATCGCACACAGCCAGGGGCGACCCGTCATTCGGCCCTACAAGCAGCCAGAGGACCAAGAGCAACAGTCACCAGACGTCATGCTCCACGTGGCCATGGCAGACATCGTCCGCGACGCCGACCTCGCGATCGTCCTTGAAAGTCGGCTCAACGAGGCACGTATCTGCGACCGCAACGGTGCCTACGCCAGCGCGATCATCATGCTCGGTAGCCTTCTGGAAGGCGTTCTCCTCGACGCCGTCAAGGCCCGCACGCCCAACGCACAAAAGCCTCTCGACAAGTGGACCCTGCATGAGCTGATCGAGACCGCCCACCATGAAAAGTGGATACAAGCCGACGTCCGCGGTTTCGCTGGAAAACTCCGCGAATACCGCAACCTCGTGCATCCCAACGCCCAGGTGAAGATCGGCCATGCTCCAGACCGCGATACTCTCAGCATGTGTTGGCCCGTGATCAACGCAGCCCTTAACGACTTGGCGGCCACCGCAACATGACACCGAGGCTGCGGCTGGCCGCTTGACGTACTCGACATGCCTCAAGAGATCCCGTGCGCCAGGGGGCCCCAGCCGTCGTCGGCCGGCTGACCAGCGCAGACATCGAACGAGGGCGGTGAACCTCGTGCACTGAGCGCCGAAGAATCCGACCGCTACGGCTGCCGGCACGTCGACCGGCTGAAGCGCGCCAAAGGCAGAAATTCTTAGCGGCGGCTCGCCGACGCCTGATTGAGCGGCCATAGGGGATAGCTGCACATTCATCTTGGCCAGTCGATGACGGGGCGAGCCGCTGCGCAAGGCATGTGGCCCAATGTGTCCGAGCTGCCATTCATGCTCACGCACAGTGATGTGGATTTTGGGGATTGGACCAATCCTGGCCATGCCGTAACCTATCAGCATGCGCACCCACAATGGTGCACAAATGATGCGTGCAAGAGTTCGAATCCCCCCTCGGACACGAACCATAACCCCACGGTGCGCGCTGAGGTCGATCGCAGCGCGCACCGTTTGCGTTTCGGGCTGGTAGTTCAGCCGGAGACCGAGTTGCCGGTAGACCTCGGCCTTGTCGGCGGGGTCGGCGCCGCGGAGCACGGCGGTGATGTCGCCGAGCGCGTTCACCAGGGTCGTGATTTCTGCTCGGCTCATCCTGCGCGGGGCGGTGCCCGTGTTCGCGCGGAGGTCTGCCTCCGCACGGGCGCGTTCGGCCTGGGTCTGCGCGATCCAGCCGGTGACCACCGCCGGGTCGGCTCCAGCGTCGAGGGCGGCGCGGTAGCGCTCCAACTTGGCGTCGCACTCGGTGATGATCGTCTGAGCTGCTGTGCCCGCTGTGGGCGAATGATCTAAGGGCTGGGCTTCGGTCATCGCGGTGATCGTTGTTTCGATGTGGTGGGGTGCGAAGGCGGAGGCCAGCCAGGTGTCGATCGGGTCGGTGAGGGCATCCTCGCGCAGGTACACGTTGCTGGGATGCTCAACTTGGTTGGCGAGGGCGTATTCCTGCGGGAAGCGGCAGCGGTAGTAGGCGTCGCCGTGGTTGTACTGGCCCTGCATGCGTCGGTCGCAGGCGGCGCAGTAGAGCATGCCCCGGAAGACGTACGGGTCGCGGGTGCGCTGCCGGACGTGTTGTCCGCCGGTTCCCCGTCCGCGTCGTTGCAGTATCGCTTGGGCCTGCTCGAAGGTCGCGTCGTCGATGAGTGGCTCATGGGTGATGTCCTTGGAAACCACCCACTTGTCGCGGGCGTTCCAGCGCATGACGCCGGTGTGGCCCATTGCCACGTCGTCGACGTCGAGTAGCACCTCGTCGGTGCGTTGCTTGTTCCACACCTGCCGTCCCGTGTAGCGGGGGTTGGTGAGGATGACGCGGACGGCGCTCTTGGACCAGGCGATGCCGCTACGGTGCCGATTGCGGGCCCGGTCGTGTGCCGATGGGCAAGGCACGTGGTTGGCGGTGGCCTGGGCAATGAGGCCGGCGGCTACGCAGTTCATCGCGACCCACGGCCCAGGGCCGGCCGGGGCGGCGGAGTCGCAGCGTGCCGTGCAATCCCCTCTGAACACACGGGATGCGCAACTCCACGACTTGCTCAGAACGTGGCTGTATTGCATCGGCAGCCTATTGCATACACCTGTTCACAGCTGTATACAGGCAGGGATGCAAAGTGATGAGAGGTAGCGCATGCGACTTCGGGTTCCGGGACCAACTCCAGTCCCACCACGGGTGCTACGGGCACTGGGCCAGCAGGTGATCTATCACCGCAGTTCGGAGTTCAAGGAGCTCCTCCACGACACGGCGGCCATGTTGCAGCCGCTTTTCGGGACCAGGACGGCCAACCCGATCGTGCTCACGTCGTCCGGGACCGGCGCCCTGGAGGCCGTGCTCGCCAACAGTCTGCGACCTGGCGACCGGGTGCTCACCCTCGACAACGGTCACTGGGGGGCACGCTTCGGCCGCCTCGCCACCTCGCTCGGCGCGTCCGTTGAAGCGCTGTCCTCCTCCTGGGGCGGTGGCGCCGATGCCGAGGCACTGCGTCGGCGTCTGTCCGCTCCGGATGGTGGAGAGTTCGTCGCCGTCCTGGTGGCACACAACGACACCTTCACCGGGGCGGTCACGGACCTGGCCGCGATCAGCGACGTCGTACGGGACACCTCGGCCCTGCTGGTCGTTGACGCCGTGTCCAGCCTCGGCTGCCTCCCGATCGAGGTGGACGCCTGGGGTTTGGACCTGGTCGTCTCTGCCTCGCAGAAGGGTCTGATGTGCCCGCCAGGGCTTGCCCTGGTGACTGCCTCGGAGAAGGCCTGGAGGCGCATCGACAAGGTAGATCCGCGCGGGGAGTACTTCGACCTGCGCCGAGCGCGTGACATGGCGGCGCAGGGACAGGCGACCTTCACCCCGGCCGTCAACCTCGTCCGGGCCCTGCACGAGGCGCTGAGGATGGTGCACGAGACCGGGCTCACCCAGACCTTCGCGCGACAGGCTCACCTGGGCCGAGCACTGGCGGCTGGCGTCGCTGAACTCGGGCTGTCGCTGTATCCCAACGCCGACGTTGCGTCGCCCTGCGTCAGCGTGCTCCGCGTGCCAGAGGGAGTCGACGCCGCCAAGATCGTCGCCACGATGCGCGACCGTTATGGCACGCAGATCGCAGGCGCTCGCCGTTCTCGGCTCGACGGAACCGTCATCCGGGTCGGGACCATGGGCTACTGCCGACCCGACGACATCCGCCTGGACGTCTGGCAGCTCGCCGGCGCCGTACAGGAGCAGGGGCACGTGGTGGACGTAGCCACAGCCATCGCCGCCACGGAGCGCGAGCTTGAGGAGGTCGCAGCATGAGCGGAACGCCGGGATTTCGCATCACCTCAGCGTGGACCCGACCCAACCCCACCACCGTCGCCGCCTTCGCCGACGTGCCGTCGCCCAACATCGGCGACGCCATGAACCGGCTCGGCGTGGTCGATCCGCGCATCCAGGCCGTCTGGCCAGGTGCACGATGCGCTGGGTCGGCCCTGCCGGTTTGGACCCGGGCCGGCGACAACCTGATGATCCATAAGGCCATCGACATGGCCGAGCCAGGTGACGTGATCGTCGTCAACGGCCAAGGAGACCTCACCCGTGCCCTGTTCGGAGAACTGATGGCGCACAGCGCCGCCGCGCTCGGCGTGGGTGGCCTGGTCTTCGACGGAGCCGTCCGCGACGTCGCGTCCCTGGCGGAGCTGCGGCTGCCCGTGTTCGCCGTCGGCGTGAGCCCGGCCGGTCCCTTCAAGCAGGGGCCTGGCGAGATTGGGCGACCGGTCGCCATCGGCGGCGTGGTCTGCGCTCCGGGCGACCTCGTCGTGGCCGACGCGGACGGCGTGGTCATCGTCCCCCACCAGGACGTCGACTCCGTGCTCGCCGAAGCACAGGCGATCCAGCAACGGGAGGCCAAACGCCTTCAGGAGATCCGGGGCGGCTCGCCCCGACGAGCCGGCATCGACGAGGAACTGATCCGGCGCGGCGTACTCGGGAAGGCATCGTGACCGCGAGTCCCGCCCTAGCGTCTGTCCTGGCAAGCCTGTCCGCCGGCAAGGTCTACGACCTCGCCCAGACTCTGCAGACCGGGATGGCCTGCTCACCCAACCACCCCGGCTTCCGGATGGCGCTGCAACGCCGCCACGGTGACCAGAACCGCGCCGACGGCACCTCCTCGGCCAGCGAACTCATCGTTACCGGTGGGCACGTCGGCACCCACATCGACGCGCTCTCCCACTTCTCCGACGCGGGATGCCTGCACGGAGGAGTTGATGCGGCAGCCGCCCAGCAGACCGGTCGGTTCACCAAGCACGGCGCCGAAACCATCCCACCGTTCCTGCGCCGAGGTGTGTTGCTGGACGTCGCGGCAACTGCCGGCGTCGAAGTCCTCGCCCCCGGAGTATCGGTCGACGCCGCCACTTTGCAGACCACGGCCGCCGCTGCCGGCGTCGAGGTACGCGCCGGCGACGTCGTGCTTGTCCGCACCGGCTGGTCCCGTTACTTCGCCGACCCGCAACGGTTCCTCGGCCTCCACGACGGCGTACCCGGCATCACGACCGACGCGGCCGCCTGGCTCGCCGACACCGGTGTGGTGGCCGTTGGCGGCGACACCACATCGGTTGAACAGATCCCCGCCGGGCAGGGGCATTCGCTGTTGCCTGTGCACCGGTTGCTCCTCGTCGAACGCGGCATCTACCTCATCGAGATGCTCGACCTCGAAAAGCTCGCGGCCGACAACGTCGCGGAGTTCCTGTTCGTCGCGATTCCGCTGAAGATCTTCGGCGGCACGGGATCGCCCCTGCGTCCGCTGGCGGTGACGGCACAATGACCTCCCACGACAAACCGATCGCGCACCTTCTCGCCCGATTTGCCGCGGACCAGCGCGCCAACCCCATGCTGGTGGAGCGGTTCGGCGAAGACATCCACGGCCGGATCGTCGACGTTCTCGGTAACTCCCTCGCGGCCACTACCACAGCCGTGTTCCCGGTGACCTCGACCGTCGTGCGCACCTGGGGCGGCGCCCCACACGCCACCGCGATCGGGCTCAACCAGCGTGTGCCGACCGCCTCCGCGACTTTCCACAACGGAACCCTCGCCCACGCCCTCGACTTCGACGACACCCACCTGCCGTCGGTCCTACACCCCAGCGCCTCGGTCATTCCGGCGGTGATTGCCACCGCCGAAGCCGTGGACGCCTCTTACGACGCCCTCGTGGCGGCCGCGGCGGTCGGGATCGAGATCACCAACCGGCTCGGCATGGCAGGCTACGACGAGGCACTCGGCAACTCCGTCTTCTTCGAACGCGGCCTGCACGCGACCTCGATCTGCGGCACCCTCGGATCCGCCGTCGCGGTGGCGATGCTGCTCGGAGGCGACCAGGACGTCATCGGGCACGCGATCGGGATCGCGGCGAGCATGGGCGCCGGCCTGCTGGAGGCCAACCGCACCGGCGGCACGGTGAAAAAGGTCCACTGCGGATGGGCTGCCCACGCAGGCACGGTGGCGGCCGAACTGGCCGTTGCCGGGCTCACTGGCCCGCCCACCGTGCTCGAGGGACGGTTCGGTTTCCTGCAGGCTCACTGCGGTGACCGGGTCGACCTCGCCGCCCTGACCGACGACCTGGGGACCGGCTGGACGCTGGGCGATGTCGGCTTCAAGCCGTACCCCTGCAATATCTACACGCACCCGGTGATCGATGCCGCGCTCATGCTCCGCGAGCGAGGCATCACCGCCGACCAACTCGACTGGGTCGAGGCCGGAGTCGCCAAGCCCACGTTGCGGACCATCGCCGAACCGCCGGAGAAGAAGGCCAGTCCGACCACCGGCTACGAGGCCCAGTTCAGCGGGCCCTACGCCTTCGCAGCCGCGATGCTCGGGGG
Source organism: Micromonospora luteifusca (assembly GCF_016907275.1). NCBI lineage: Bacteria > Bacillati > Actinomycetota > Actinomycetes > Micromonosporales > Micromonosporaceae > Micromonospora > Micromonospora luteifusca. The sequence continues at coordinate 975,441 of NZ_JAFBBP010000001.1, read as the reverse complement.
CGGTGGGCTCGGGGTGGGCCTGCAGGACTTTACCGACGCCGCCGCGGTTGAGCCACAGCGGCGGGCGCTCGCGGGACGTGTACGCATGGTCGAATCGGACACCGCCACCGCCGCCTTCCCCCGAAGGATCTCCTGCGTCCTGCGCTACGGCACGCAGCAGGGCCAGGAGGGGGAGATCGCAATCCCAGTCAACCGCGGTTTCGGCGCTCGCACGCTCACCGCCGACGAGCACCTCATGAAGTTCCGCTCCAACGCCTCGACCGCACTGCCGGCGCCGCAGGTGGAGGCGCTCGAAAAGGCGCTCCAGCGGCTCCCACAGACGTCGATGACCGACCTCATGTCGGGCCTTCGCGAGCTTTCCCCCAGTCACGGGTCACCGGACAGAAAAGGCTACTGATGCCCAACCAATCTCCTAAACGTATGTACTCCGTCGCCGCCGCGACCCTGGCCAGCGCGGCCCTGCTCCTCGGAGCGGCTGCCTGCGGATCGACCGACCAAACGACCGACGCAAGTTCCACCGGTACCCCCGGTCCAGTGAGCACCCTGCTGCCCGAGAGCGTTCAGGAGGCGGGAATCCTGACCATCGCCACGGACGCCCAACTTCCGCCCAACAACTTCGTCGGCCCGGACGGCAAGACCATCATCGGCGTGAGCGTCGACATGGGCAACGCAGTCGCCAAGGCGCTCGGCGTGAAGGCGAAGTTCGTCAACACGAAGTTCGCCTCCCTGATCACGGGCCTGCAGGCCGGCCGCTACGACATCGCGATATCCGGCGTCACCGACACCGCCGAACGGCAGAAGCAGGTCGACTTCGTCGACTTCATCGAGTCGGGTCAGGTCTTCATCGTCCCGAAGGGAAACCCCGGCAAGGTCGACTCCCAGGACGCCATGTGCGGAAAGACCCTCAGCCTGGTCACCGGCACCATCTCCGTGGACCTCGCCGAGGCCCAGTCGGCCAAGTGCGTCCAGGCGGGCCAGGGGCAGGTCACGATCCTGAAGTTCCCGACGGTTGCCGACGCCCTTCTGCAGCTGACGAACGGACGGGCTGACGCCAACATCGCCAACCTCGGGAAGGCCGCCTACCAGTCGAAGGAGTCCGGCGGGAAGCTCGAAGTCGCCGGGAAGCCGTTCGCGACCTCATACGACGCGGTCGCGGTGAAGAAGGGCGACAAAGAGATGATCGCCGCGCTGCAGTACGGCTTCGAACAGATCATTAAGGACGGCACCTACCAGAAGATCCTGGAGAAGTGGGACGTCCAGGACAGCGCCGTGGACAAGGTCGTCGTCAACGGCGGCGACTCGCTGGAGGGGAGCACCAGCTGACCATGGCTGCCCAGAATGAGATCCGCGCGAAACCGGTCCCGCGGCCCGGACTGTGGGCGCTGACGGTGGTCGCAGTGCTGGTCGCGGCGTTCCTCGCCTGGACGTTCGCTTCCAGTCCCAACGTGCACTGGGACGTCATCGCGAATTACCAGTTCGCCGACGCCATCCTGCAGGGCCTGCTGGTGACGCTGAAGCTGGCGGTGATCTGCGAGATCACCGGTCTGCTGCTTGGAATCGGACTCGCCGTGATGCGGCTGTCGAGCAGCCGGGTGCTGTCCTGGCTGAGTGGAATCTACGTCTGGGTCTTTCGCAGCGTCCCCCTGCTCGTGCAGCTCGTCCTCTGGTTCAACCTCGGGCTGCTGTTCCCACACATCGGCATCTCAGGTACGTCGTTCGTCGTCGAGACCAACGACATCATCACCGGATTCGTCGCCGCGATCCTGGGCCTGACGCTGCACGAGGCGGCCTACAACGCCGAAATCGTCCGCGGCGGCATCGCGGCTGTCGACCGGGGCCAGGTGGAGGCCGCGCAGGCCCTCGGTATGAACCGAGCGCTCCTGCTACGCCGGGTGGTGCTTCCCCAGGCACTTCGAGTAATCGTGCCGCCCGCCGGCAACCAGTTCATCTCCTTACTCAAGAACACCTCGCTCGTGGCGTTCATCGCCGGGGGAGACCTGCTCTCGACCGCGCAGAATATCTACTCCGGGAACTTCGAGATCATCGCTCTGCTCATCGTCGCCAGCCTGTGGTATCTCCTGCTGGTCTCGATCACCTCATTCCTGCAGGGCCGCCTGGAACGGCACATCGGGCGGTCTTCGGCGCATTCGACCAAGCCACGGCGGGACGAACCCGCGCCGGCTGCGGTGGCCGGTGCCTGAACAGTGGAGACGACATTGACGACCGAAATCGCATCGTCGAGCCTGTCGGGCCCGATGGTCCGCGCCGAGGGCGTACGCAAGTCCTTCGGCCGGGTCGAGGTTCTGAAGGGGATCTCCCTCGAGGTAGCCCGAGGCGAGGTCACGTGCGTGATCGGACCGTCCGGCTCGGGGAAGTCCACGTTCCTGCGCTGCATCAACCACCTGGAGAAGATCCAGGCCGGCCGCATCTGGATCGACGGCGATCTCATCGGCTACCGCCAGGTCGGCGAGAAGCTCCACGAACTGCGTGACCGGGAGGTGTGCCGGCAGCGTGCCGAGGTGGGGATGGTCTTCCAGCAATGGAACCTCTTCCCCCACCTGACCGTTCTCGGCAACTGCCTGGAGGCCGCCGTACGGGTCAAGAAGGACTCCCGGCAGTTGGCGACCGAGCGGGCTCAGCGGCTGTTGGAGCGGGTTGGTCTCGCCCACAAGGCGGACAGCTACCCGAGCCAACTCTCGGGCGGCCAGCAGCAGCGCGTTGCCATCGCCCGCGCCCTGATGATGGAGCCCAAGCTGATGCTCTTCGACGAACCGACCAGTGCGCTGGACCCGGAACTCGTCGGCGAGGTCCTGGACGTGATGAAGTCGCTGGCGGCAGAGGGCATGACCATGGTCGTCGTCACCCACGAGATGGGCTTTGCCCGGGAGGTCGCCGACACGGTCGTGTTCATGGACGACGGAGTCGTTGTCGAGTACGGCGACCCGCAGCAAGTTCTGGCCCGACCGCAAAATGGCCGCACGCAGTCGTTCCTTTCAAAGGTGCTATAAACGGGGATGGTATCGCGCATCGTGATGGAGATCGGCTCTCCTGCAGAGCTGGATTTATGGCTCCCGTCGAGCAATGAAGGCAGGCATGTGAGAGGGACGAAGGGGTGACCAACGGTTCGAGAGAGTTGGCCGCCGACGTCTACGCGAGGCTGCGGGACGACATCATCAGCGGCGAACTCGAAGCCGGGGCGCCGCTGGTCGTGACGACGGTCGCGACGCGCATGGGCGTCAGCCGGACACCAGTTCGGGAGGCACTGCGCCTGCTTACCCGTGACGGCCTCGTCGAGTCATCAGAGCGGCAACTTCGCGTTGCTGGCCGCAGTGCCCAGGCACTCTTCGACATCTACGAGGTACGTATTCCGCTGGAGGCCGCGGCCGCCCGTGGGGCCGCGGAGCGGCACACCAGCTTCGACCGGATGCAGCTCATCCGACTGCACGAGATCCTGCGAGAGGTCCCGCCCGACGACGTGGCCGCGCTGAACGCCGCGAACCGGAAGTTTCACGAAGCCATCTGGGCGGCCACACACAACAGCGCACTGATCGACTTCCTGAAGCGCCTCGACCTCTACCTCCGCCGTTATCCGGCGACGGCGCTTCACTACGCCGGGAGATACCAGGACTCCCGCGGCGAGCACGAGGCGCTGTTGGAGGCGATCCTGGCTCGCGATGTCGAAGTAGCGGGCGAACGTGCCAACGTCCACTTCGCGGCGGCTCGCGACGTTCGGCTGCGCTTCTACGACTCTGCCGACCCCGACCCCGACCCCGACCCCGTGTTCCGGGGAAACACCCAGTCCTGACCCTTCACCCCGCCCGGCTGAGGAACCAGCGTTCCTCGGCCGGGCGCTCGGTTGTTCGCGGTCGCGCCACTTTCGGCAGGGACGGAATTTCTGTCGCTCGCGAGATGGTGAGCCCCCACAGGTAAGGCGTCTGTCTACGCCGAATCGGATACCTTTCGGCGTCGTAACGAGACCACCGCGAATGGTTGGCAATAATTGCCGTTCGGTTGCAGGGTGAGGCGGATGACAGTGGTGGCGGAGGGAATGCGATGTCGATCAGTCACCGACCACCCGGCGCCACCAAGCCGGTGGTCTCGACGTCGACAACAGCAAAGCCGCCTACAGGTGGGGCGAAGGGAGCAGCGGCTGGCCAGCTTCCGGGGGCTGCCTAACGACCTCGTGCACGGTTGCCGGGAGACCATTTACCTCGTGCGCGGGACGGCGTGACCGAGCGTCCCGCTTCAAACCTCCAGCGGCAGTCCGTCGTGATGTAGACGAAAGCCGTCGAGAACATCGGGCTCGACCGCGAGACGCAGGTTAGGAAGCTGTTGCGCGATTCGTTCGAACATGATCCGGCTCTCCAGCCGGGCCAGGTGGGCGCCGAGGCAGAAGTGGATCCCGTGCCCGAAGGCGATGTGCTTGCGAACGTCGGTGCGGTGGATGTCGAACACGTGCGGCCGGTCGAACACTGTGGGGTCACGGTTGGCTCCCCACAACGACAATCCCACGCGGTCGAACGCAGGGATCCGACCACCAGCTATCTCGACGTCCTCAAGGGAAAATCGCGGTGGCACGATCTCGACCGGGCCCCGGAACCGGAGTGTCTCCTCGACCACCGCTGCCGCCAGCAGCGGATCGTCCCGCAGTGCCTGCCATTGGTCGGGATGGGTGAGCAGGAGTCGAATGCCGTTGCTGATCAGGTCGACGGTTGTCTCCTGGCCGGCGATGAGCAGCAGCTGCACCAGCGCCACCAGTTCGTCCCGGTCGAGTCGGTCGCCCTGTTCCTCGTGGGCCACCAGTTGCGATATCAGGTCATCGGCGGGGACGGCCCGCCGCCGGGCCGCCAGCTCGTCGAGGTATGCCGCGAATGCCAGCGTGGCGGCCGAGCTGTCGATGCTGGCCGACACGATCGCCGCCGACCAGGCGCGGAACTGTGGCCGGTCCGGTTCCGGAATGCCGACCAGCTCGGCGATGACGTTGACCGGCACCGGGTCGGCAAGGTCGGCGATCCCGTCGATCCGTCCCTGCTGGCGCGCCCGCGCGACCAGCCGGTCGGCGAGTTGGCTGATCCACGGCTCCAACCGGGCCACTGCCCGTGCCGTGAAGCCGCCGCTGACCAGCCCTCGCAGGCGGGTGTGGTCGGGCGGATCAAGGCTGATGAGCTGGCGGGCCTCGATCCTCGCTACCTCCGACAGTTCGTGCCGGGCGGGCTGCCTACCGCCGGGGCAACGCCGGTGAACCTCGTGTCCGATCGCCGGGTGACGCAGCCCTTCCAGCACATCGGCATGTCCGGCGATCACCCAGAACCGGTTGCCTGCGGGATCGATCTGAAGGACCGGCCTGCCAGTGGCTCGCACCCGGTCGTAGAACCTGTGCGGGTCACGGCGCACCACCGGATCCCACAACTCTGAGACGCCGAACTCGGTGGCCACGTCGCCTCCATGAGCGGGAAGTGCACTGTGTGCTCCGGTCGCCTTGCGCATCCTGTCGGATGGCGCGCGCCTGGTCACCACGTCGTGCGTCTGGCTTCGGAGCGGACGGCTGACGGCCGACCAGCCAGGCCTGTTGAGCGCTAACATAGAGATGTTTCCGGCACGTGTCAATCGAGAGTTATTGCTTGCCCGCCGGCACTGTCGACCTTAGAGTTAGCGCTCACATTGGTTGGTGATCAAGGCCCCCCGCCGCTGACTCAGCGCCTTCCGTGGGCCGCCGCGGGCACCGGCGTCTGTGGGCCAGCACAACGGTTTAGTGGAGGAGCGTCGATGAGATAGCGCCAACCCATCGACGAGCCTTGTCACGGCTTGGAGAGCGGAACGCGCCGAGCACCGCGGCGTCCCTCCTTGCAGTCGCGGGGCTCGCGCCGCACGCATGACACCTGCACACGAGACGGACCGCCACGGGGGCCAACCGTCGACAACTCCCTGAGCGACTACCCCAACACGCCCAGCGGCATCCCGCCCGCTACTGGCCGACCGCTGTCATCCGGGCCCATCATTCGCTCGGTCATCGCTACCTCCGTCCGGCATGACAGCTGACCACCCCGGCCGAGGCCAATCCATCAAGCGGATCGACCGCGAGCAAGAGGCTGGCCGAGCGGTCAGTACGGACCGACATGTGAGGACGATTCCAAGTGACCCAACCCGACAAGCGCCCCATCAGTCGGCGCAAAGTTCTTCAGGCATCAGCCATCGGTGTGGCCGCGGCGGCCACCGCAGGCGCGTTGCCGGCGACAGCCGCCGAGGCGGCACCAGCCCTCGAGGCGACAGCAGGCCTGAGCACGCTCGCCGCGACCCCGGCCGATCTCGGCCCCGGCGCTACCGCCCCAGTCAGGCCGTTCCAGCTGCGTGACGTAAAGCTGGGCAACGGATTGCTCCAGGAGAAGCGCGACCGCATGAAGGCCTGGCTCCGGCAGTTCGACGAGCGCCGGTTCCTCGTGCTGTTCAACAACCAGGCCGGTCGGCCGAACCCGGCGGGCGTCTCCGTCCCTGGCGGCTGGGAGGACGGTGGACTGCTGAGCGGCCACTGGGCCGGCCACTTCATGACGGCCCTGGCGCAGGGCTACGCCGACCTTGGTGAGCCGATTTTCAAGAGCAAGCTCGACTGGATGGTCAATGAGCTCGCGGCGTGCCAGGCGGCGATCACCGCGCGGATGGGCGGGGGCGGCCCGGGCGGTGAGGAGCCGCAGGAGCCGCAGATCGGTCGGGTGCCGGGCCGATTCGGCAGCGGCCTGCGCCTGAACGGCCCCAGCCGGGCGCAGCACGTGACCCTGCCCCAGGAGGCGATCAGCCAGCTCGCCGACTTCACCATCGCCACCTGGGTGAACCTCGCGGCCACTCAGAGCTGGAGCCGGCTGTTCGACTTCGGTCAGAACACTACGGTCAACATGTTCCTGACCCCGCGCGCCGGTGTCACCGGCAACGTGCCGAGGTTCGCGATCACGGTCAGCGGTGGCGGTGGGGAGCAACGGATCGACGGCAACGCGGCGTTGCCGACCAACCAGTGGGTGCACCTGGCCGTCACGCTCACCCAGAACACCGGCACGCTGTACGTGAACGGTCAGCAGGCCGGCCAAAACACGGCCATGACGCTCAGCCCGGCCAACCTCGGGAACCCCGGCAACCGGTGGATCGGGCGGTCGCAGTACGGCGATGCGTTCCTGGACGCGAGCATCGACGAGTTCCACATCTTTGACCGGGCCCTGAGCCAGGCGGAGGTCCGGTCGATGCTGGACTCGCCGACCGGGAGTACTGCCGGCGGGTCGATCGCCTGGTACCGGTTCGAGGAGGAGGGCGGTACCGCGATCAAGGACGCCTCGCCCAACGGCCGGGACGGCGGCATCGTCGTGGCCCAGAGCAGCGGGGCCGCCGACTGGGTGCCGACCCACCCGGGTTATCTGGGCGCGCTGCCGGAGGACACGGTGCTGCGGCTCGGTCCGCCGCGGTGGGCCGTCTACGGCGGCAACGCGGGCACCAACACGTGGGCGCCGTGGTACACGCAGCACAAGATCATGCGCGGTCTGCTCGACGCGTATTACCACACCGACAACCACAAGGCCCTCGACGTCGTGGTCAAGATGGCCGACTGGGCGCACCTCGCGCTGACCATCGGGGACAAGAACCACCCGCAGTACGCGGGCCCGATCACCCGGGACAACCTGAACTACATGTGGGACCTCTACATCGCCGGCGAGTCCGGCGGCGCGAACGAGGTGTTCCCTGAGATCTACGCGCTCACCGGCGACGCGAAGCACCTGGACACCGCCAAGCGCTTCGACAACCGGGAGTCGCTCTTCGACGCCTGCGTCGAGAACCGCGACATCCTCGTCACGACGCCACAGACCCGGCCCGGTCGTCGCCGCCCGGATCGGCTGCACGTCAACATGCACATGCCGCAGTTCGTCGGATACATGCGTGTCTACGAGCACAGCGGGGACCCCGAGTACTTCCAGGCCGCGAAGAACTTCTTCGGCATGCTCGTCCCGCACCGCAGGTACGCACACGGTGGTTTGGGCGGCAACTACCCCGGGTCCAACAACAACACCGAGTTGTTCCAGAACCGGGACAACATCGCGAACTCGATCGCCCAGGGCGGTGCGGAAACCTGCAGCGCGTACAACCTGCTCAAGCTGGCCCGCAATCTGTTCCTGCACGAGCACGACCCGGCGTACATGGACCACTACGAGCGGGGGCTGTTCAACCAGATCGCCGGCTCGCGGGCCGACACGACGAGCGTCAGCAACCCACAGGTCACCTACTTCCAACCGTTGACCCCGGGCATCACCCGCAGCTACGGCAACACCGGGACCTGCTGCGGCGGGACGGGCCTGGAGAACCACACCAAGTACCAGGAGACGGTGTACTTCAAGTCGGCCGACGGCACGACCCTGTGGGTCAACCTGTACGTACCGTCGACGCTCACCTGGGCCGAGAAGGGCTTCGTCGTCACTCAGGAGACGAGCTACCCGCGGGAGGACCACACCAAGCTGACCGTCAACGGCAGCGGGCCGCTCGACATCAAGCTGCGGGTGCCGGGCTGGGTGGAGAAGGGCTTCCACGTCAGCATCAACGGCGTCAGCCAGGACGTCGACGCGAAACCCGCAAGCTACCTGACGTTGAGCCGTACCTGGGCGCCGGGCGACACCATCGAGATCCGGATGCCGTTCAGCATCCGGATCGAACGGGCGATCGACCGCCCCGACACGCAGTCGATCTTCTGGGGCCCCCTCCTCATGCAGATCCTCGGCAACCCCGGCAGCGGCAACTACCGCGAACTGTCCCTCTACCGGCACCTGAAGCGGGACGGAGACTACTCCCGCGCGGCGATCACCCAGGCCGGCACCACGGCGGGGGGTGACCTGCTCTTCACCACCCACGGCTTCAACCTGCGGCCGTACTACATCGGCGATGCCCAGGCCGCCTCGTCGTACTTCCGGCGAGTCGAGCCGACGATCGTGTTCGGGTCGGTCGACACCGGCGTACCGAACCACAAGCGCAACGACGGCCTGCCGAACTACGACGTACCCGTGCAGGGAATTACCTCACCCGGCACCGACGGCCCGACCTTCCTCGACCTGGTCTGGGATGAGGCGCCCTTCAAGAATCACGGCCAGTTCGTTAGCACCGTCACCCGCATCGCCGAGGAGTTCCTCGATGCGGGCGTCTTCACCGCCGCTGAGAATGACCTCATCGTCTCCCACGCGGCCCGGTCGAACAAGGAACTCGCTCCATAGGAGACACCGGCCGTCGTCGAATCCGCCCACCAAAGGCCGCGGCCCGGTCGACTCTAGTCGACCGGGCCGCGGTATCGCCCACATTCCGCTGGGCAAACGCCTTGACGCTGCCCCTGCCGAAGATATCGTCCGCGCAGGTCACGCGGCATGCTCGTATTCGTGGAGGATGCCGCCGAGGCGCTCGCGTCTTCGTATGTTGAGGTAGGCCAACTTGTCCGGATCGGTGACCTGCGCGGGCAACGGGTGCAGCGGGCGGGCGTTGGCTATGCCCTGGTGAGGCCGGTGCCCGTTGTAGAACTGTTTTCTCGGCATCCGGATGCCGCTCAGCACGATTTCGATGCCCGCGTCCGCGAGGACGGCGTCGAACAGCTCGGGGAACTTGCCGTCCCGGTCCCGGATCATGAACCGCGCCCGGTAACCGGCGTCTTCAAGGTCCATGACGAGGTTCTTCGCGGCCTGCACCACCCAGGACGCTGTCGGGTGCGTGGTGGCGCCCAGGATCCGGATCCGGCGACTGCCGTGCTCGATCACCGCGAATACGTACATCCTCGCCCCGGTCAGGGTGACGGTCTCCAGGAAGTCGCATGCCAGCAGGGCGTCGGCCTGGGAGCGCAGGAAGTCGGCCCAGGTGCTGGAAGCCCGGTCGGGTGCCGAATCGATGCCTGCCTCCTTCAGGATCTCCCACACGGTGGAGGCGGCCACCTGCACCCCCAGAACCAGCAGTTCGCCGTGCAGGCGTCGGTAGCCCCAGCTGGGATTTTCCCGGGCCAGGCGGAGCACCAGGGCGCGGACGGAACGCAGGGTCCGCGGCCGGCCCGGGCGCTTCGGCCGGGACATGTGCGCGTGGCGGCGGGCGACCAGGTCGCGGTGCCAGCGCAGCACCGTGTCGGGGCGGACCAGCAGCCGCACTCTGCGTAGCACATCGCGCGGCAGCCGGTGCAGCAGCGCCGCCAGGAACGCCCGATCACTCGCGTCGAACCGCACCTTCTCCTTGCCGAGCTGGCTTTCCAGCACGGTGATCTGATGGCGCAGGGCAAGGATCTCCACATCCTTGTCCCGATTGCTCATCGGTAGCAGGCGCAGCACCGCGAACGCGTTCGTCACACCCATGTAAGCCAGTCGCAGCAGCACGGCGGACCATCATGCCGCAGCGATCACCAGCCGCGCGAGATCCCAGCGCAAGCAACTGGGTCAAGACCCCCGACACCCCGTACACCGACTCCCACCAGGCCGGATGAGGTTTTCGGCAGGGGCAGGGGCAGGGCTGAAGCGCGTCGATCAAAGCCCGCGCCTGGTCGCGCACATCCTCGCTGTGTTGGTCCAGAGACAACCAGCCCGGCTGCATGGTGCTGTTCGCTTCCTGCTCGTACGCCTCTTCGCCAACGGATGCCGGATCGGTGCCGAGTACCCGGATCGGGACGGACTGGCATGGCCGGGCATTCCGGACGACCCGTCTGCTCGACGGATCGAGCCCCACCTCCGGATCTTAGTCGCCCGCCTCAGGCGCGGTCACGAGCACCTCACCAGGGTGCGCCGGTGATGGTTGCGTCCACGAAAGCGGAGTACGACTTGCCCGTGATGGGCGTGTTGCGTAGATGAGAGACGGCCACCGCGCGAAGCTTCGAGACGGCTAAGAGTTCCTGACAAAATGATCTCTGGGCATGCTGTCCCTTGTAGAGGTTGATCTACGATGTCGGGCCGTGCGGCGTCCCGGACCGGCAGGTGCTGTGCGAGATCTTGTTCGTGTTGCACATCGGCATCCAGTGGGAGCTCCTGCCCCAGCAGCTGGGGTTCGGCTCGGGGATGACCTGCTGGCGGCGACGGCTACGCATCCGGCGGGAACGCCGCGATGACATGCATGAAGCCTTCCCTCGGCCTCGCCACCTGCATCATCACGTACCGACACGTCCTACGACTTTGTTAGGAACTCTTAGTCGAAGCGCAGGCTGCCCGTCCGTTCCCGCTTCAGCTCGAAGAAGTCCGGGTGTGCCGAGAGGGTCCGCACTGCGTCGAAGAACCGCGCCGCCTCCTCGCCCCGCGGGATGCTGTTCATCACTGGGCCGAAGAAGACCGTTCCGTCGATGTGCATCGTGGGCGTGCCCACATAACCGCCCGCCGCAGGATCCTTGCCCGCGTCGTGGCTGCGCTGGAGGGCGGCGTCGTACGCGGCCGAACGCGCCGCCTCCGCGAGGCTCGCGGGGAGCCCGAGCTCGGCCAGGGACTCGACAGCGACCGCGTCGAAGTCCTCCATTCCCTTATCGTGAATGCGGGTGCCGAAGGCGGTGTAGAGGCCGCGGAGTACGTCCTCGGAGTGGTGCTCGGCCGCGGCCGTGGCGACGCGGACCAGGCCGAGGGAGCGATCGACAAGATCGCGATACCAGCCGGGCAGCTCGTTGCCCTCGTTGTGCAGATACAGGCTCATGACGTGAAATCGGACGTCAAGGTCGCGCAGCGGCTCCACCTCGAGGATCCACCGCGAGGTGATCCAGGAAAAAGGGCAGGCGGGGTCGAAGTAGAAGTCGACTCGGGTCTGCGGCGTGGATGCTTCACCTGTCATGGCAGCGATGTTACGCACGGCTTGGAATGCTTAAGGCCCAATACCATGACGAAATCCTGGTCCACTTCGGTAGCCCTGGGCGTGGATCTCCATCTGGACCCGGCCCCCCGGCGAGCGGCCGCCGGTCCGGGCTCGAACAGGCACTCCGGGTGCCATCCGTACCGGGCGGCTCGCCCCGCACACCCGGATGCCCGCCACCCGCAAGCTGGACGTCGAACTCGGCCTGTCCCGGGGGACGGTGCAGGTGAGGTTCCCCCGGTAGCTCGGAGGATTTCGATCCTGTTCTGATAAAGCGGAAGGGAGTCCTCCGAGGTCGCCCAGAAGAAGTACCCCGACGAGCTGCGGGCTCGTGCGGTGCGGTTGTACCGGGAGTCTGATCCCAGGCCGGTGATCCGGAAGTTGGCCGCCAAGCATGGCGCGCATCACGAGGCGCTGCGCAACTGGATCCGCCAGGACGAGGCCGACCGCGGCGAGCGCGGCGACCGCCCCACCACCTGGAAGCTGGAGGAGTTGCGGCGCCTGCACAAGGAGAACGCCGAGCTCAAGCGAGCAAACGAAATCTTGAAGGCAGCGAACGCTTTTCTCGCCCTGGAACTCGGCCCGACCTGGCGATGGTCATGAGGCTCGTGGACGAGCTGCGTGACCGCCTCGGGGTCGAGCCCGTCCTCCGGGTGATCGGCGTGGCCACGTCAACTCGCGTGCACCCGCGGGCTGCCGTAGGTGCCGCCCGACCGGTCGTGCACCGCCCGGATCTGGTCGAGCAGCTCGGCGTGGTCACGGCGGCATGCGCCGCGGAGGCTTCCGGCCACTGACGCGGCGGGCGCCGTTTCACCCTTGGACGCGCGGGTAGACGCAGCATTCGCGGCAGGAGGGGGTTCGAGGTGCAGTACGCGGAGTTCATCCAGTCGGTGGCGACGCGACCGAAGATGTCACCGACGTTGGCCGAGCCGATCACCCGTGCCACGCTCGCGACGTTGGCGGAGCGGCTCAGCGGTGGCCAGGCACGGGATCTCGCCGTGCAGCTCCCCGAGGGGCTGCGGGGAGACCTACGCAAGCCCGACGAGGAGGCCGAACCGTTCGAGCTTCCCGAGTTCTTCGAGCGGGTGCAGCAACGCGCCGCGGTGGAGTTCCAGACGGCGACTGACGGGGTGCGCGCCGTGCTGGACACGCTGCGGGACGCGGTCAGCGCGAAGGAGTACGAGGACTCCATCGCCCAGTTGCCGAAGGAGTTCTGGCAGCTGACGGGGCCGGCGGCCACCCGGCTCGAACCCCGCCGGATTGGCACGTAGGCCCGGCGGGGCCGTTGCGTTGAGGGATCGGCGGACGTGTTGAACCCATCTCGGTCCGAGGTCAGATCGCCTGAGCGAGTTCAGTGAACGCCCCGCGGATCAGCTTGTCGAGGACGCCGGGGTAGATCGCGGCGGCGTCGGTGACCACCTCTGCCGGGTGTCGCCTTCAACGTCGAAAGCGCCCGTCGGAAGAAACCGCCGGGCCGCGTACCCCGGCACGGTCCCGCTGTCCAGCCGGACCTGAACCACCTCGCCGAGCGCCTCCGCAACCACCGCCAGCAGCGTCGATCCCGGTGGCGGCGTCTGGACCCGGCCGCCAAGCCCTGCTCACCATCGCTCATCTGCCACACCTACGCCCAACTCGCCGCCGGGTTCGGCATCGGCGTCGCCACCGCCTGGCGCTACGTCTGCGAAGCCACCGATCCTCAATAGCTGTCGGCCAGCTATATACGCGGAGTTGGCGGGCCCAGGTTAGTCGCTGACGTCACGAGTTGCATCGAGCCGTCTTTCACTTTTCTGAACCATGCCGGCGCTTCTGGAGGTTTCGGGGTGCGCACGTCTACGTGCCAGGCCACCCCTCGCCTCGTTTCGGTCTCCTCATTCCCTCCGGGCGAGTGTCACGAACCGCGCCGCCACCGCGGCGAGCACGGCGCCGGTAAGGACAATGAAGCCCGCCGTGAGGAACACCATCTGCAAGGTTGTCGACGAAACAAGGATCGCGCCGAGGCCAGACCCTGCCGCCAGGGCTATCTGAAGGTTCGTCACATTCACCGCCGATGCGGCCTCCGGGGTTTCCGGGGCGGCGTCGAGTATCCAGACCAGCGTTCCTGGATTCACGATTCCCCAGAGCAGGCCCCACAGCACGAGCAACAGGCCAGCCAGCCAGGGTAAGGAGCTCGCGCACGCCAGCCCGATGAGTAATGCGGCCACCACCGTCGCTGCCCCGGCGAAGCTGCCGATCACTCCGCGCTTGAACAGCGATCCGGCGACGATTGAGCCGACGATGCCACCGCAGCCGTAGATGACGTAGAGCAGGGAGATCACGCCGCTGGACAGTTGTGTGTGGTCCATCAGGAACGGGGTGATGTACGTCCAGGCGGTGAACTGTCCGATGAACACCACCGCGCCCGCTGCCATCCCAAACCGGGCGGCCCGACGCGTCACGACTCCCACGAGATCACGCAGGTGCGTACGCCCGTCCGGGGGAATACCCGGCAGCACGACCGTCTGCGCAACCACGACAAGCAGTGTCGCCGCCGCCGCAATGGCGAAAGCGAGACGCCAGCCGACGAGGTTGCCAAGGAACTGTCCCGCAGGCAGCCCCACCACCGTCCCACCCGAAATACCCGCCGCGATGATGGTGATGGCGCGAGTGCCGCCGGCCCGGCCCACCAGCTTGGGTCCGACCGGTGAGACCACGGTCCAGAAGGCTCCGAGGGTGGCGCCGAAGAGCATGCGGGCGATCAGCACCAGGACGAAGTTCGGCGCCACCGCGACGACCGCGTTCGACACAAGCACCGTCAGACCCAGGACAAGGATGACCGAGCGCCGGTCGAAGCGGGCGGAACCGAGGAAGAACAGCGGCGCTGACACCGCGGCGCTGAAACCCGGCACGAGCACCATCAGCCCTGCGAGGCCGAGCGAGACATCCAGTCCGTCGGCAATCTGCGGCAGCAGCCCCACCGGAAGCGTCTCCGTCATGACGATGACGAACGCGCCGAGCGCGAGCGCACTGACGGACGCCCAGCCCCGCCTGCTACCGGGCTCCGCAGCAGCGCGGACAGCTGCAGGCTCGATCGGGACGGCCGCGCTGCACGACGATGTCGTGACCACGCGCACCTGCGATGCGTGGTGTGCCGGCGTCGCCAGTTCGGATTCGATCATGAGTTCTCCTCACTCATCGCATGCTCCTGGAAGGGCTCGGCTTTTTAAGCACCCGAGGGTGTTCCGCGCGAGTCACGCGGGCAGTCAAGACAACTCACGTTGCGATCTAGCCGCTTGAGACCAGTGGGCGGCTGCCCGGTTGCGTGGCGGTGTTAAGCCTTCAGTTCATTTCTTGCTCCCTTCTCGGTGAAGTCCGCCTTTCGCCGAAGCCGGGTTGTCGTTCCGTGCCGCATATGCGGTGCTGGTGTGAGCGGTCGTCCCGTCTAGTTGGTGTCAGATTCGTCGCGCGGTTTTTGTCGACTACGTCGCAATCTCGGTCGGGCCTCGACGCCCGCCCACCGCAGTCGGTTCCGCGGCTGATGACTCCCGCATGCTCGGTCCTCGAGTAGCGGCAGGTGGTTGGCCCGATGAGTTCGGTCGCTCCGTTCGACCATGACGCTACATGGACGATATAGTCCAGTCCAAGACGTCGCGGCATCGCTCGCAAACGTGTGCACCCCTGGCTCTGACCCTGCCGGGTCTGCGGCTTGCTTCGATCATGAGGAGGTCAGGGGGATGCTCGATGGCCTGGCTTGCTGGTGCACCGATCATCCGGCATGCTCCATCAACGCTTCCGGAACTCATGCCTGGACCTTAGCGTCCAGCTGTGGGTTAGAATGTAGCAGTGAGTTCCCCCGCTTTGATGGAGCGGTGGTTACCCGCCGCCGGATGGCGAAGGGGCAGCGATAGTTGGTTCGGCTGGTTTTTTCTGGCGGATGTGCCAGGCGGTCTCGTACTCGTCGGGGCTATCCACCACGATGCTCTGCACCGAGACGAAGGCGCCGGCGTCGTCGTCCCGGGCGGGCTGGTTCCATGCCTGGTCCGGGAAGGGCACCTCGCGGCCGTCGCGTAGCTCCGCCACCGTGGCGGGCACCTCGTCGCCCCACTTGGGGAAGTTCACGAAGATCCGGCCGGTGGGCATCGGCCCGGTGAAGGTGTGCACGAGTTCGAGGTCGCCGACGAGTTCGTCGGCCAGGGGCCCGTTCATCCGTTGCTACTCGGTGTTCGGAACGGCTGGCGGGAATCGCGTATTCGGTTGGTGCGAGTGCCCGGTTGCGAACGCGGACCCGGTCACGGTCTGTTGTCGGATGGCTGGTCTGGTGAGGCGGCGGATGTGGATGGTTGGAGTCGGTCGGCGGATTTGCCAGTACGCCGGTGCGCGGCGCGGTGGTCGTCGGCTACGTCACGTCGGTCGGGCCCCGCCTGGCGGACGCCGAGTTCGGCACCGACCAAGACGACGCGGGTACATGGGCTGCGCGGTGCAGGACATCGCGGCCCGCCCGCCGCGCCCGCGTTGGCGATGACGGTGGGCTCACCGCCCTCGAGAACGCTGACGCAGGCCGGGTAACGGCGGTGACGGCGTCGCCTCGGAGACGGGCTCCGGCCCGGCGGAGATCCGCCGGGCCGGAGCCGTCATGCTGTTGACGGGCCGTGCTTTAGCTCGTCGTCACGGAACCGTTGACCTTGCTGTCCCGCACGGTGCCACCAAGGGCGTGCACCGAGCCGTTCACACGGCTTTCCACGATCGACACTACCGAGGCGTCGGTTGCGGTGACCGAGCCGTTGAGGGTCGAGTTGAAGGCGATTAGCCCGGCGCCCGGAGCGACCTTGATCCTGCCGTTGACGGTCGCACCGTCCAGGCAGGTGATGCCGGACGTGACGGTGAGTCCGCCGTTCTGGCGGTTGCGCAGGACGCTGGTGCAGGCCGGGTAGCTGGGCTGCGTCTGCACGTTCAGCTCGACGAAGGCGACCGCCCGGGCGTTGTTCGTTCGCGGGTCGTCCAACTTGAGGACGTCGAAGCCCTTCTGGATATCGTTCGAGTAGATGTAGCCGTTGTGGTAGTACGCCGACCACGCCCCACCGAGGATGCGGCGGGTGTCGGAGAGCGGGCCCCGCTCCCAGTAGGCGATCTCGACCGGGTTGGCCGAGTCGGTGAAGTCGATTACCGAAATGCCGCCCTGGTACCAGGCCTGGACCATGACGTCGCGGCCCATGGCGGGGATCAGCGAGCCGTTGTGCGCGACGCAGTTCTCCAGGGTCGTGTTCAACCGTGGGATCTTGAAGTAGCTCTTGAAGACCAGCTCGCGGTCGGCACCGGAACCCACGATGTCGTAGATCGCGTCCGCGCCCTGGTTGGCCCGGTAGGTGCTGGTGCAGATCGCGCTGCTGCCACCGCCGAGCTCGTCGGTGAAGACGACCTTGGTGCCGGCGTTGTTGAAGGTGGCCGAGTGCCAGAACGCGAAGTTCGTGTCCCGGACCTGGCTGAGGATCACCGGGTTCTCCCGGTCGGAGATGTCGAACAAGACGCCGTCACCCATACAGGCGCCGGCGGCCAGGTCCAGCTCCGGGTAGGCGGTGATGTCGTGGCAGCCGCTGGTGGAGCCGGCGCCGTTGGTTCCCGGGAAGAGAATCGGGGTGGCGACCACTGAAGCGCTGGCCGGGTTGTCCACCGGCACCTTGATGATCGAGATCTTGTCGTGCGGCGGCTTGCAGTAGAAGGCGCCGCTCGACGGGCCATACGACTGGACGTAGACGTAGACGCTCTTTCCGTCCTTGCTCGGCACCAGCGTCTGGGTGTGCGAACCGCAGTCGGTCCGGACCGACTTGACGTACCGCGGATTCGCCTTGTCGCTGATGTCGAAGATCCGGACGCCCTCCCACGAGCTCTGCTGTGCGGAGGAGCCGCTCGTGCTGTTGCACGAGTCGTTGCTGCGGGGCGCGTCCACCGCGAGGAACAGCAGGTTGCCCATGACCGACGGGTCGCCCTGCGAGCCGGAGCAGACTACCTGGCTAACCACCTGAGGCGAGCTGGGGTTGCTGACGTCGAGAACGTTGAAGCCCTCGTAGTTGCCGGCGAAGACGTAGTTGCCCTGGAAGGCCAGGTCCGAGTTATACGCCCCCTCGCTGGCGAACCCGCCGAACTTGGGGATGTTGGCGATCTGCCGGATGTTGGGGCTGCTGGCGATCTCGTCGACGCCCGGAGTGGTGTTCGCGGCAGCCACGTCGTTGGCCGCCTCCTCGGTGATGCAGTACTCGGCGAAGTTGTCGCCGGCGGCCTCAAACGATTCGCAGATGTCTGTGCTGCCGCTGGAATCGGCGGCGCCGCTCGCCGGCGCCGCGGCCACGACGGCCGTGAGGAGAAGGGCGCCCGTGGCGGCCAGACCGATGGCCAGCCACCGGCTCTCTTGTGGAGTTCGTCTTAGCATTGTGGACACCCCTCGTTCATCGGGTCGGCACAGTAACGGGACGATAACCCGGTGTCCGGCGCCAAGATTGTGACCCAGCTCACAAATTGCACGGGCCTCTGATCACGGTTGCGTTAAACTGGTGGGCATGAGGCGGCACGAATAACCGCAGGTGGGGCTAGTAGAACCTTTTCGCTGCCGTGATCTTCCCGTGCAGGTCAGGCTCGCGCTAACATCCCGGCCAACCTCGGTCAGATGGCGGGAGTCGATTTGTGCTAAGTGTACGGATCCGAGCGCTTTTGGGACGCTCGCGGGCGATTGTCCTCGTCGAGCTGGCGGTGCTCGCCGTGCTGACCGTCGGGGCGGCGGTGGTCGTCTGGTGGCCCGAGGGCCGCCCGGAATCGGCCGCGACGGCCAGCCCCCAGGCATCTCTCGACCTGCCCGGTCTGCCGGACGCGACCGCGCCGGTGCTGATGCCCGCGGCGCCCGGCGAGCCGGCGAAGACCGTCCGGGCGAACGAGAAGTCCCCCGCGCCGCGTCCGACGTACAACAACGCCGACATCCGGTTCGTCACGATGATGATTCCGCATCACGAGCAGGCGCTCGTGATGGCCCGACTGGCGGCGGACCGGGCAGCGAACCCGCAACTCAAGATCATTGCCGACCGGATCCTGGCGGCGCAGGAACCGGAGATCAAGACGCTGGAGACCTGGTTGACGGACCGGGGCTTGGACCGGAACTCCGGCGGCGGCCACCAGCACAGCATGGCCGGCATGCAGACGGCGGAGGCGCTGGAACTCCTCACCGCCGCCCGAGCCGACGAGTTCGACCGGATGTTCGTCGACATGATGGTCGAGCACCATCAGGGCGCGATCGACATGGCGGGCGAGGTGCTGGCGCTCGGTGTCGACGTCATCGTCAACGAGACGGCCAGCAGCGTCGTCGTCGAGCAGGGCGCAGAGATCAACCGGATGCGGCAGGCACTCACCGGCGCGAAGTAGCCCTTCGCCGACACGGTGCCAGGTGCCATCCCTGTGCTGGTCCAAAATGTAGCCGCAGGGTTCGACTATGGCTTTTAGTACTCCAACGTCAGATCGCCTGTCTGCGCTGGTAGTTGGACCGTCGGGCTCGGGCTTGGGATGTTCGACGCCAGATCGACCAGCGCAGCGTGTGCTCTGGCGGTAGCGACGCGGCGAGGACGAAGGCGTTGAGGAGGCGGCGGATCTCGGCGACGGTCAACGCGATGATCGTCGGGGCAGCGTCGGGCTGCTGCGCGGTGGCGGCGAGAATGGTCAGGACGGCCGGGGCGAGCATGGCCAGGGTGACGAACCGGTGCCAGCCGGTCCAGCTGCGGACCTGGTAGTGGTCCAGGCCGACCTGGCCTTTGCCGGTCTGGAACAACTCCTCGATGCTCCAGCGGGAGCCAGCCACCCGGACCAGGGTGTGCAGTGGCATCGGACGCGGTGACCAGCACAGGTAGAAAGCCAGCTCGCCGGTGGTGCGGTTGCGATCATCTGCCGGGCCAGGGCAGGCTCGCCGCCGGCGCCACCAAGACCGTTCGGATCACCGGCAAGACCAACCACGTGGCGTGGCAGTCCGGCTACGGATTCGTTGCCTTCTCGCTTGCCGCCGACAACGGAGAGGCCAACGACGCCGACAACATCACCAGCGTGCGGCTGCTGGTGGCGGGCGTCTTCGACGATCTCGGCGGCTACGTCTTCCAGGGTGAGTCCTATGGCGCCGAGTGGACGCCCCGGACGTCTGGCGTCTCGGGTGTCAAGGTCGTCGCCACCAGTGCCGGCGGCAAGACGAAGTACGCCGAGGCCATCACGGACGCCAAGGGCCTGTTCCGTTTCGCCCACCTCCCAGCCGGCGACGTCCTGCTGACCTTCACCGCCCCGGCGGGCTGGAAGATCCTGGCCGGCGAGAACGGCGAGGACGACCACACTCTGGCGCAGGTGCGCGCCGACGACAGTGACGAGCCGCGCGTCTTCGTGCCGGCGAAGAAGGTCGCCGTGAGCTCGCCGAGCGTCTCGCCGTCGGCATCGCCGTCGGCGTCGGCCTCGCCGTCGGCGTCGCCGTCGGCATCGGCGTCACCGTCAGCATCAGCGTCGCCGTCGGCGTCGCCGTCTGCGTCCGCGTCGTCGAGCGCCGGCCCGGGCCTGCCGGTCACCGGCGACAACACCATGCTGTTCGTCGGCGCGGCTGCGGTCGCCGTCGCGGTCGGCATCGCGCTGGTGCTCGTCGCACGGCGCCGCCGTGTACGCCTGCAGGCCTGATCGGCCGAGATCGCTCCAGCGGCCGAACACCCGCAGGCTGTAGCGTCCCCCGCTATGTCGAGCAAGGCGAAGGGCGCCGAGGCCCCAGCACCCCGCTGGAGCCTCGGCGCCGCGACCCCGGCCGCGACAACGCCTTCAACGCGCGCTCCGTCGAACATCCTCGGCTTCGGGACCTTCCTGTGGGGTCTGTGGCGTTGAATGGGCCGACTGCGCCGAGCGGTATGCGCCTGCGGCCGTGGACGAGATGGCAGCCAGGTCCGGACGGGGCGGGAACCAGACGGTCTGCATGCCGAGTTGCTCGTTCATCGCGGCGAGCTGGTGCTCGTAGCGAAGGTCCGCGGCCGTGCGCACGCCGCGGACGATGACCGTGGCACCGCGGCGCGAGCAGTAGGCAGTGATCAGGCAGGTCCAGGTTGCCACCTCGATATTGCCCCAGGCCGCCGGTACGGCGTCGCGCACGAGTGCGGCCGTGGTCGTGGCCTCGGTGGTCGATTGTTTGTCGGCGTTCACCGCCAGCAACACGATGACCCGGTCGAACATCACCCGAGCACGGTCCACCAGGTCGCGGTGCCCTGGGGTGGACGGATCGAACGTACCGGGATAGACCGCCAACGAACCGGCGCTACTCCACGATGCGACGTAGCCGTCACTGCGACTCCCACCGCCTGGCCACGATCATCCCAGCCGTACATGTGCCGACGCGACTCTGGGCTTGTCGTCGCCGACATCCTGATCTGTCGCTGGCAAAGCGGCGGCTGATCGTGGGCGTGCTCCCCGATCGACTGATTCGGCTGCGGGGACCAGCGCTGGTGCCAACCCAGGCACTGGGCCGGCAGCTCACGATCGGTCGGCGGTCGGCGGCCCAGTGTTAGCCCGGTTTAGGGGGAGCAGGTTGGGAGCAGCGGGGTGCCCTGAACGGCCTTGAACTGCGCCCAACGGCGTCGAACGGCGCTCAACTGCACCCACCTCTGTCTGCGGCTCCACGTTGCCGCAGGTCAGAGTGGGTGCGGCGTCCTGGTTCCCGCGGAGTGCTCCGCGGTGGGGTGTTAACCGTCTCCTGCTCTTGCTACGGGGTGTTCTGCGCGTCCCTGGCGGCTTCGACGAAGGCGCGGATCAGCCCGGTTTCGCTGGCGCTGCGCCACACTGGCGCATACCGCAGGACCGGTCCGTCGACAACGGGCACGAACGTGATGTCCGGGCGCACCCGGGAGGCGGCCACATGGGGCCCGATGGGGGAGATGATCAGGCCGGCACTGATCGCCGTGAATGCCTCTTCGAGGGTGTCCACGGTGATTCCACATCGGATGGGCCGGCCGGCGGGTGTCACGGATGGCGTGTGCGCCTCCCACACGTAGCCCGGAATCGGCCCCTCGGGACCCACTACCGGGTGGTCGCCGAGCTCCTCCATCGCGACCCGGTCCCGATCGGCCAGCGGATGATCGGAGCCGACGGCCAGCACCAGGCGCTCGCTGTACAGATGCGGCCCGACGGTGAGGTCGGGTTCGCGGACCGGTAGCCAGAGTATCCCGACGTCGACCCGGCCGGCGCGCAGTGGACCGAGCGGGTCGGTGGGAAGGATCTCACGGGTACGCAACGTGCACTGCGGATGTCGCTGTCGGAACAGGTCAAGGACGGCCTGCATTTCCTGGTGATGGGGACCCATCGTGCCAATGGTCAGCGTGCCGATCTGCCCGCGCGCGGCGGCGGTAGCCTCCTCGATGCCGGCCATGATCTCGCGGTAGCCCGCGTCGAGTCGGTCGCGAAGCCGCTCGCCGAGCGGGGTGAGCCGCACGGTGCGGCTGGTCCGCTCGAACAGGGCTGCGCCGATCCTGCGTTCCTGCTGTTTGATCGACTGACTGACTCGCGCCTGAGACACTCGGAGTCGCTCGGCCGTCCGTCCGAAGTGGAGCTCCCCGGCCAGGGTCAGGAAGATCTCGATGTCACGCAGCTCCACCGAGCCAGCTCCCTCCGGTTGCAGGGCGTCCGAATCCCGTCGCAGGCCCGCGCAACACCGAAGTGTAAGGCGGTGACGAAGGCGCGTCTCCCGACCGTGATCCGGGCCACGGTCGAGGTGCAGGCAGGGCAGGGCGTCGATCGATAACCCGCGACTTAACCGGCGGTTCGATCTTTGGCGTTGTTGCGCACCTCGGGTGCGGCGATCGTAGGTTCCGTGAGCGAAACGTTAAGCGACATCGTGGCGGTGCCGGATCGCCCCGGGGTCTCGCGGTGGCAGGCTGTGGTGCCAGGCGGCTCCGTGGCCGGGTTGGCCGCCCTGCGGTCGATCATCCCGTTCTGGCACGACCTCCTGCCGCCTCCGACTGCCGCCACCCGGCCGGGTGTCCCCGAGCTGACCTTGTACGTGGAACCGGAGTGGCGGCGTCGTGGCATCGGCTCACGGCTCCTGGCCACAGTCCGGGCGCACACCGCCGAGCCTCGCCTGTTCGCGGACGTGGCCGCGGGCGCGCCGGGGGAGGCGTTCTGTCTGCGGCACGGGTTCCGGCACGCCAGATCCAAGCGCCTCGACCTCCTCACCTACTGCGATGTTCACTGGGCCTGGCTGGGCGAGATGGTCGACGCAGAGCCTTCCGGATACCGACTAATACACCGGACCGGGATTCTTCCGGCCATGCGCCGTGTCGAGGAATTGCGCCAAAGTCCGAGCCGCACCGGTGACACTGTCTTGACCGCCGCCGAGACGGACGGCGACCTGGCGGCCTACGCGGTAGCGGTCGTCGGCGCGCTCTCCCCGAACCGCGCGCGTCAGTACGGGCCGGCGGTGCTCCCCGACCATCGCGGACGGCGGCTGGGCGTCTGGGTCAACGCCGCCCTCATCCAACGACTGCGTGAGGTCCATCCGCACGTTGACGAGATCGAGACCTTCACCGACGAGGGCGACACCCACCTGCTCGCGGTCCGCGAGCACCTCGGTTTCCGCCCTTCCGGTCGAACGCGCCGCTATGAGCTCGCCCTGCCGTAGTCGCGTCCGCAACCCCAGAACCAGGTGGGACCGAAGCCGCTGCGCACTATCGAAGAGAGGTTTGTCATGAAACGGTCAGAAAAGTGCACTTGCTCTGCTCGCGCTCTGTCTGATCACAGTGGGCCTTCGCCCCCGAACCCGCACCGTCGTTCAGGTGGTCCGGGCGCACCTCGGTATTCAGCGTTGCTATCTACCGGTACCTAGTGTTACGGTCTACCGGTAGTAGCGTCGCTTGGTAGCGAGGGGATGATGGCATGGGCAACCAGATGACAGAGATGCTGAAGGGCACTCTCGAAGGCATCGTCCTGGCGATCCTGGCCCGCAGGTCCGCATACGGCTATGAGATCACCGCGTGGCTGCGCGACCGCGGATTTTCGGACATCGCGGAAGGCACTATCTACGCGCTGCTCGTCCGCGTCGAGCAGCGCGGATTCGTGGACGTGGAGAAGGTCCCCTCCGCGAAAGGGCCTCCGCGGAAGGTGTATTCGCTCAACGCGAAGGGGCGAGAGCAACTCGCCGAGTTCTGGAGGACGTGGAGCGTCCTCGCGGAACGCATCGAGCAACTCCACCACAACGACAACCAACACAACGAAGGAGCATGAGCATGGCCGCGAAGTGGATCGAGACGCTCGTCGGGTCACTTGATCAAAAGAGGCAGTACAAGCACCACATGGCCCGGATCGAGGCCCTGCCGCAGCCCTATCGCAACGCGGCCGAGGCTCTTCAGCGGTACTTCATGTACCAAGGAGGGATCCTCGACGGCGACACGCTCATCACGATGCTCGGCGACTTCGTCGAGCTCTGGGAGCGTGCGGTCGCCGACGGAACGCCGGTCCGCGCGATTGTCGGCGACGACCCGGTCGAGTTCGCCGAAACGTTCCTGCAGGCGTACTCCGGCAAGCAGTGGATAGACAAGGAACGCGTGCGCCTCCGGAAAGCGATCGACGCCGCCGCTGGCGACAACGGCGAGGAGAAGAGCGCATGACCACCAACACGCGCGAACCCGCGATCAGGGTGCAGGCCATCACGAAGTCCTACAAGGACCTGCACGTGTTGCGGGGCGTCGACTTCGACGTTGCAGCCGGGAGCATCTTCGCTCTGCTGGGCTCGAACGGCGCCGGAAAGACCACGCTGGTGCGGATCCTGTCGACGTTGCTGAAGGCGAACACCGGCACCGCGACAGTCCACGGCTTCGACGTCTCCTCGGCCCCGGGCGACGTACGGAAGTCGATCAGCCTTACCGGCCAGTTCGCCGCGGTCGACGAAGTGCTCACCGGCCGGGAGAATCTGGTCTTG
This sequence comes from Micromonospora luteifusca, assembly GCF_016907275.1. NCBI lineage: Bacteria > Bacillati > Actinomycetota > Actinomycetes > Micromonosporales > Micromonosporaceae > Micromonospora > Micromonospora luteifusca. The sequence goes on along the minus strand of NZ_JAFBBP010000001.1, from coordinate 950,702 downwards.
GTCGCGAAGCTCCGCCATCTGGAGAATCCGGGTGCGATCGCCGACGACATGCTCGCCCGTTTCTCGCTCACTGATGCTGGGAATCGCCGGGCGGCGACGTACTCGGGCGGCATGCGCCGGCGGCTGGACATCGCGATGAGTCTTGTCGGGAACCCGCCGATCGTGTTCCTCGACGAGCCGACCACCGGCCTCGACCCGCAGGCCCGCATCGAGGTCTGGCAGGCGGTAAGGCAGCTCGCCAAGGAGGGCACAACCATCCTGCTGACCACCCAGTACCTCGACGAGGCAGAGCAGCTCGCCGACCGGATCGCGATCCTGCACAAGGGCACGATCATTCAGAACGGCACTCTCGCCGAGCTGAAACAACTCATCCCGTCCTCCAAGGTCGAGTACGTCGAGAAGCAGCCGACCCTCGAGGACGTCTTCCTCGCCCTCGTCGCCGACACCGGTGACACCGCCGACGGGGCAGCCGTGCCCGCAGGAAGGGAATCCCGATGACCGCCCACGTCCTCAGCGACACCGCAACCCTCACCGGCCGCTCGCTGCGTCACATCCTCCGCAGCCCGGACACCATCATCACCACGGCGGTCACCCCGATCGCGCTGATGCTGCTCTTCGTGTACGTGCTGGGCGGAGCCATCAACACCGGAACCGACGAGTCGTACATCAACTACATGCTCCCCGGCATCCTGCTCATCACTATCGCAAGCGGCATCGCCTATACGGCGTACCGCCTGTTCCTCGACATGCAGGGCGGCATCTTCGAACGCTTCCAGTCGATGCCGATCCCACGACCGTCCGTGCTGTGGGCGCATGTCCTGACCTCACTCGTCGCCAACCTGGCCTCGATTGTGATCGTCACAGGCGTCGCGCTGATCATGGGGTTCCGCACCGGCTCATCCGTGGCCGACTGGCTCGCCGTCGCCGGCATCCTGATCCTGTTCACCCTCGCCCTCACCTGGATCGCCGTGATAGCGGGCCTGTCCGCCAAGACCATCGACGGCGCGAGCGCCTTCAGCTACCCGCTGATCTTTCTGCCCTTCATCAGCTCGGCGTTCGTCCCCACCGACTCGATGCCTGGCCCGGTCGCGTGGTTCGCCGAGAACCAGCCGGTAACGTCCATCGTGAATACTCTCCGTGCGCTGTTCGCGCAGCAACCCGTCGGCAACGACATCTGGACCGCCCTCGTCTGGTGCGCCGGCCTGCTCGTGGTCGCCTACGCCGCCGCGACGGCGATCTACCGCAAGAAGATCAGCTAGCCGATCGCAAGAAGACAGCGCCGTATCCGCATGGATGCGGCGCTGTCCCCCTGCGCAGGTCTGCCACCCTGAGCGCGGCATCAGGCTGACCGGGGGCTGAGTCGCTCCGCGGATACGTCAGCATACGGCTGGTAGCGTAACTCGCTCGGGTGAAGGATGGGCGGTTCGTGGAACTCAGTATCCACCCCGACCTGGCGGGCATCATGGCGCAGCTCGGCCTGATGTCCTGACACTCGTGTGAAGGCGGCGCAGCAGGCTGTGACATCCCGCGGCGGCGTCCGAGGCGGCGTTCTCCTCCACCCTGCTGACCCGCTTGGTGCCGGGGATGGGCACTATGTCGTTGCCCTTGGCGAGCAGCCATGCCAGCCGACCTGTCCCGAGGTGGCGCCAGCCTGCTCGGCGACCGCCTGCACCTGGTCGGCGAGGCGGACCTTGCGCTGGAAGTTCTCGCCGGTGAATCGGCGTTGTTCTTGCGGAAGTCGCTGTCGTCGAGCTTCTCGACGTCGGCCGGGGGTGCGCAGGGCGTCGGTGAGGAAGCCCCGGCCGAGCGGGGAGTAAGCGACCAGGCCGATGCCGAACTCGCGCAGCACGGGGGCAGATCCTCTCTTGGTCGCGGGTCCACAGCGAGTATTCCGACTGCAGCGCGGTCAGGGGCCGCCGGCGGTGGACCATGCGCTGGAAACCCGCCCTGAACGCCTTCGACATCGCCTTGGAAGGACGCCTGTCCGCAGGCCGCAAGTAGCCGTCAACAACCCGAGTTGCACCGTTCGATTGACAGACTCCCTTCCCGCCGGCCTGTTCCGCGCAGCCGAGCGCTGATTGGGTTACATCACCAGCGGCGGCAGCGAAAGCAACCTCTACGCCCTTTACCTGGCCCGCAGCCGTTACCCCGATCGAGGTTGGCGTGACACGCCAGCGCGGACAGGCCGCCGAGCAGGTCGCCGGTCATCCGAGCAGGCCGCCGGTCGGCAGGGGCAGCAAGGGTAGTGACGGCAACACCGACGGGAGCGGCACCGACGGGAGCGGCACCGACGGCAACGGAGGTCGAGGCAGCAACGGGTTGGCGGTGGAGGTCGACGGGTGCGTCGGCGCCGGGCGCTGTGGCCGTGGTGGTGTCCCGCCCGGCGCCGGGACGCCGGAGGGCTCGGGGGCGGCGCCGGTCGACACCGCGGGCGATGGCGTCGGGATGACTGGGCCGGTGGCGCAGCGGGGCCAGCCGAGACAGAGGTGCGTGGTCAGATCCCGCAGGACGGCATCGATGTCGGCACGCAAGCGGGTGACGTCGGCCGGATCGGCGACCCGGCCCAGGTCCCGTTGGGCCTGGTCGACCAGCTCCCAGGCGTCGTCGTACCGGCCGTCCGCGACGGCCTCGCGGGCACGGGCGGTGGTGTGTTCGACGCCGAGCACCTCCGCCCGCTCGGGATGCAGCACCCTGGTCAGCGACCACAAAGGACTGGTCGGCCCGGCGTCGTGGCTGGCGACTCCCAGCCCCGTTGCCAGCATGAGCACGGCGAGCACGGCGGCGGCCAACTCCAGGGCGCGCCGCCCGGACGGCCGCCACCGGGTCGGGCCGGGAACGGGGGCGGCGGGGGCGCCGGCCCGGAGCGTGCGGGCCCGACTGGCGGAAGCCGGCGCGACGACCTGGACCGGGCCGTCGACCACGGTGGCCGGCTGGTCGGTGGTGAGGTCGGCACGCCAGGCGGCCAGCATGGCCGTGAGGCCGTCGGCGTCGTCCTCCTGCTCGCCGCGGCCGAGCGCGTCGAGGAGCAGGTCGTCGCGGTGGATCGCGGCGAGGTCCACGGCCTCGCCGCCGTCCGGCCGGGACTCGCTCATGCCGCCACCTCGTCAAGTCCGTCGCCAGCAAGCGTACGGAGCCGGGCCAGGGCACGGGACTGGGCCACCCGTACGGCCGGCGCCGACATGCCGAGGATCGAGCCCACCTCCTCAGCGGTGAGACCGACCGCCACGCGGAGGGTGATGATCTCCCTCTGGAGGTCGGGGAGGCGGTGCAGCAGCACCGAGAGCCGTCGCGCCAGATCAGTGGCGACGGCCTGCTGCTCCGGCCCGGGTGTGGTGTCCTCCTGCTCCAGGTCGGCGTCGGTGACGGCGGCGGCGCGGACCGCCGCGCGCTGGGCGTCGGCCACCTTGTTCGCCGCGATGGCGAAGACGAACGCGGAGAACGGCCGGCCCTGGTCGCGGTAGCCGGGAAGGGCCTTCAACACCGCCAGACAGACCTCTTGGGCGACGTCGTCGGCGGTGGTGTACGCCCCGCCGACGCGACCCAGCCGGGCCCGGCAGTAGCGGACCAGCCCCGGCCGCACACCGGTGAGCAGGGCAGCGACCGCCGCCCGGTCGCCGTTGGCGGCCAGGTGAACGAGCTCTGGCTCGATCGCTGTGGTCATGGGGACGCGAGGCACCTTCGTTACCGGCGGGTTAACCGCACGCTATCGAGACGCGCGCCACTTTGCCTAGTTCACGGCGTGTGCTGACGCGGTAGCCGAAAGAAGTTGTTACGCCCGCCGGGATCACCGCGATGTCACAGGTAGGAGCCGAGAGGGGGGTAGATGGGCGTCGAGGTGGCGGTGCAGGGGCTGACCAAGTCCTTCGGTGGCCAGCCAGTCTGGTCGGACGTCAGCCTGACCCTGCCGGCCGGCGAGATATCCGTGCTGCTGGGTCCGTCCGGCACCGGCAAGTCGGTGTTCCTCAAGACACTGGTGGGGCTGCTCCGCCCGGACGCCGGGTCGATCTGGATCGAGGGCAGGGACCTGCCCCGGCTCTCCGAGCGGGAGTTGTACGAGGTGCGCAAGCTGTTCGGGGTGCTGTTCCAGGACGGCGCGCTGTTCGGCTCGATGACCATCTACGACAACGTCGCCTTCCCGCTCCGGGAGCACACCCGCAAGTCGGAGTCCCAGATCCGCGAGGTCGTCAGCGAGAAGCTCGACATGGTCGGCCTGATCGGCGCCGAACGGAAACTGCCGGGGGAGATCTCCGGTGGGATGCGCAAACGAGCCGGTTTGGCCCGCGCGCTCGTGCTCGACCCCCGCATCGTCCTCTTCGACGAGCCGGACTCCGGGCTGGACCCGGTGCGCACCGCGTACCTGAACCAGCTGATCGTCGACCTCAACCAGCGGACCGGGGCGACCTTCCTGATCGTCACGCACGACATCAACACCGCGCGCACGGTGCCGGACAACATTGGCCTGATCTACCACGGGCACCTCGCCATGTTCGGGTCGCGGGAGTTGCTGTTGTCCAGTACGGAGCCGGTGGTGCGGCAGTTCCTCAACGCCCAGCGCATCGGACCGATTGGCATGGCCGAGGAGAAGGACGCCGAGGAGTTGCAGGCCGAGGCGGACGCCGGTGTGGAGCTGCCACCGTTGCCGCCCATTCCGCTGCAACTGCCGCCGTCGGACGGACTGCCCCGCGCCGCCGAGCGGCCCCCGGGGCAGTGGTGCCGGGAGCACGGTGTCACGCCGCCTCCCGGCTCGTTCGCCGGGCTGGCGGACGGGGTGCCGGCCGGGAACGGGCGGCGGTGATACCGATGAGCGGACCGGTCACCGTCGTACGCCACACCGGCGAGTTCTTCGCGTTCTGCCTGGACACCCTGCGCGGCCTCGGCCGGCGACCGGTGCAGGTCCGCGAGTTCGTCCAGCAGGCCTGGTTCATCAGCTCGGTGTCGATCCTGCCCGCCGCGCTCGTCTCCATTCCCTTCGGCGCGGTCATCGCGTTGCAGCTCGGCTCGCTGGTCCGCCAGCTGGGCGCGCAGTCGTTCACCGGCGCGGCGTCGGTGCTCGCGGTGGTCCGCGAGGCGGGGCCGATCGTCACCGCGCTGATCATCGCCGGCGCGGGTGGCTCGGCGATCTGCGCCGATCTCGGCTCCCGGAAGATCCGCGAGGAACTCGACGCGATCCAGGTGCTGGGCATCGACCCCATCCACCGCCTCGTGGTGCCCCGCGTGCTCGCCTCGATGCTGGTCGCCGTGCTGCTCAACGGCCTGGTCAGCGTGGTCGGGGTGACCGGTGGCTACCTGTTCAACGTGGTCCTGCAGGGCGGCACACCCGGCGCGTACCTGGCCAGCTTCCAGGCCCTGGGGCAACTGCCGGACCTGCTGGTCGGCGAGGTCAAAGCGCTGCTCTTCGGCGCCGCCGCCGCGCTGGTCGCCTCCTACAAGGGGATGACCGCCAAGGGCGGCCCGAAAGGCGTCGGCGACGCGGTCAACCAGAGCGTGGTGATCACCTTCATGCTGCTGTTCGCGCTGAACTTCATCGTCACGGCCGTGTACTTCCAGGTCGTACCGCAGAAGGGAAGCTGACGTGTCAGCGCTGCGCCACCTCGACAACCTGGGCGGACAGCTCGCCTTCTACCTGCGGGCGTTCGCCTGGGCGCCGCGCACCGTGCGCCGCTACAAGCGCGAGGTGATCCGGCTGCTGGCCGAGGTGAGCTTCGGCTCCGGTGCGCTCGCCGTGCTCGGCGGCACCGTCGGTGTCATCTGCTTCCTGACCTTCTTCACCGGCACCGAGGTCGGCCTCCAGGGATACCAGGCGCTCAACCAGCTCGGCAGCAGCGCGTTCACCGGTTTCGTCTCGGCGTACTTCAACACCCGGGAGATCTCCCCGCTGGTCGCGGCGCTGGCCCTGTCGGCCACCGTGGGCTGCGGGTTCACCGCCCAGCTCGGGGCGATGCGGATCTCCGAGGAGGTGGACGCCCTCGAGGTTATGGGGATCCCCTCGCTGCCGTTCCTGGTCACCACCCGCATGATCGCCGGGTTCGTCGCCGTCATCCCGCTGTACGTGGTGGGGCTGCTCGCCAGCTACCTGGCCACCCGCACCATCGCCGTCTTCTACTTCGGACAGTCCGCCGGCACGTACGACTACTACTTCCACCTGTTCCTGCCGCCGGAGGACGTGCTCTGGTCCTTTGGCAAGGTGCTGGTGTTCAGCGTGATCGTGGTGCTGGTGCACTGCTACTACGGCTACACCGCCAGCGGCGGGCCTGCCGGCGTCGGCGTCGCGGTCGGCCGGGCTGTGCGGCTCGCCATCGTCGCGGTCAACATCGTCGACTTCTTCCTGTCGCTGGCCATCTGGGGCGCCACCACCACCGTCCGGATCGCGGGGTGACCATGAGACATCGCATCCTCGGCATCGTGTTCATCGCCGTGCTGACCGCGGCGTTGACCGCCTCGGTGCTCGAATACCGCAAGGCGTTCACGCCGGTCACCTGGGTCACCCTGAAGGCCGGCCGGTCCGGCCTGCAGCTCAGTGCGGGTGCCGACGTCAAGGTCCGCGGGGTCGTCGTCGGCGACGTGCGCTCGGTCGACAGCACCGGAGCGGGCGCGACCATCCGGCTGGCCCTGGACCCGGCCACGACGCCGCGGATCCCCGCCGACGTCAGCGCGCGGCTGCTGCCCAAGACGCTCTTCGGCGAGCGGTACGTCGAGCTCGTGCCGGCCGGCGGCAGCGGCGAACCGATCCGTGACGGCGCGGTCATCCCCCAGGACCGCAGCCACACCGCCGTCGAGCTGGAACGCGTCCTCGACGAGGCGCTGCCACTGCTCCAGGCGGTGCGGCCCGAGCAGCTCGCCGCGACGCTGGGGGCGATCGCCACCGCCCTCGACGGACGCGGCGAACAGCTCGGCGCGAACATCGAGCGGCTCGGTGCGTACCTGCGGCAGCTGAACCCGGCGATGCCGGCCATCGCCGACGACGTCCGCAAGCTCGCCGTCGTGCTGGACAGCTACGACGCCGTCCTGCCCGACCTGCTCGCCCTGCTGCGGGATGTCACCGTCACCGCCCGCACCGTCACCGACCAACGCGCACAGCTGGCCGCGTTCCTCGCCGACACCACCGACACCGCCAACGCCACCCGCGGCTTCCTCGACCGGCACGGCGACCAGATCATCGAGCTCGGCCAGGTAAGCCGCCCGGTGCTGGAACTGCTCGCCACATACGCCCCCGAGTACCCGTGCCTGATGAACGGCCTGGTCGCCCTGCAACCCCAGGTCGAGCGGGTCTTCGCCGGCGGGCGGATGCACGTCACCCTGGAGGTCACCCGCGACGGGGGCAAGTACGAGAAGGGCCGCGACGAGCCCGCCTACGGCGCGCACGACGGCCCGCAGTGCCGGGGCCTGCCCCAACCGGGGCGGCCGGCGCCGACCGTGCCGGTCGCCGACGGTTACGACCACGGCGGCGCTCGCCCGCACACCCCCTTGCCGGTCGGCCAGGCGGCGGCCGTGCCCGCCGCCGGTTCCCCGGCGATGGGCCGGGCCGCCACCGGCGAGGAACGGGCGCTGGTCAAGCCGCTAGTCGGCGCCGTCACCGGCGTCCTTCCGGCGGAGGTCCCCGACATCGCCGTCCTGCTCTGGGGGCCGTTGCTGAGAGGAGGGGTGGTGAACGCGCGATGAGCAACAGAGCGATGGCGCCCCTGCTGAAGCTGATGGCCTTCGCCGCGGTGACCCTGCTGCTGACGGCGCTGCTCGCGCAGACTCTCGGTGCCTTCCCACCGGGTGGGGTCACCTACCGAGCCCGGTTCACCGACGTCACCGGCCTGCTGCCCGGCGACGACGTCCGCGTGGCCGGGGTGCAGGTCGGCCGGGTCCGCGACATCAGGGTCGTCGACGACACACTCGCCGAGGTGGCCTTCACGGTCACCGCCGACATCCCGGTGGCCACCAGCGTCCGCGCCAAGATCCGCTACCGCAACCTCGTGGGCCAGCGGTACGTGGCGCTGAGCGAGGGGCCGGGGGAGGGGCGTCCACTGCGGCCCGACGGCCTCATCCCGCTCGGCCAGACGACACCGGCCCTGGACCTCACGGTGTTGTTCAACGGGTTCCGGCCCCTGTTCACGGCGCTCAGGCCCGAGGACGTCAACAAACTCGCCTACGAGATCATCCAGGTGCTTCAGGGCGAGGGCGGCACCATCAGCAGCCTGCTGCAACGCACCGCGTCGCTGACCAACACCCTCGCCGACCGGGACGCCGTCATCGGGCGGGTCATCACCAACCTCAACGGCGTCCTCGGCACGCTGGCCGACCGCGACCAGAACCTGGACCAGAGCATCAGCCAGCTCCAGCAGTTCGTCTCCGGGCTGTCGGCCGACCGCGCGGCCATCGGCGAGTCACTGGTCAGCATCGGCGAGCTCACCACCGCCACGTCGTCGCTGCTGCGCGAGGTACGACCACCGCTCGCCGCGGACGTCCGCGCCCTGGACGAGCTCTCCGGCACCCTCAACCGCAACGCGGCCGTCATCGACGGCACCCTCGGGCGGCTGCCGCAGCGGTACGAGTCCCTGACCCGCGTCGCATCCTACGGCTCGTGGTTCAACTTCTACCTGTGCGACTTCGACGGCAACGTAGCGGTGTCGGGCCGGGCACCGATCGACCTGCCCACCTTCAGCGCCCCGGCCGCCCGATGCGCCGGAGGCAGCCAGTGACACCGTTTCGGGAACGCAATCCGGTGGTCGTCGGCACGCTCGGCCTGGCGCTGATCGTCGCCGTGCTGCTGGGCGCCTTCCAGCTCGACCGGCTAGCCGACCTCACCGGACGCGGCTACGAGGCGGCCTTCCACGACGCCAGCGGCCTCGTCACCGGCAACGAGGTGCGGGTCGCTGGGGTGCGGGTCGGCAAGGTGACCACCGTGGAACTCGCCCGCGGCGGCGCGCCGTACGTGCGGGTCGGGTTCCGCGTGGACGACGACAGCGTCCGGCTCGGCACCGACACCGGCGCCACGATCAGGATCAAGACGGTGCTCGGCCAGAAGTACCTGGCCCTCTCACCGGCCGGGCCGGGCCGGCTGCCCGAGGGCGGGCAGATCCCCCTCGCCCGCACCGCCGCGCCGTTCGACGTGGTGCAGGCGGTCACCGGGCTCGCCGAAACCCTCGACAAGGTCGACACCGATCAGCTCGTCGCCGCCTTCACTACCCTGTCCGAGACCTTCGCCGGCACCCCCGCGAGTGTCGATGCCTCCCTGGTCGGCCTCTCCCGGCTCTCCCGGACCGTGGCCGGACGCGACGCCGAACTGCGGACGCTGCTCGACCGCGCCCGTCAGGTGACCGCCGTGCTCGCCACCCGGGACGAGGAGTTCCGCGCACTGGTCACCGACGGTGAGGCGCTGCTCGGCGAGGTGAGCCGGCGTCGGGACGCCATCCACAAGCTGCTCGTCGGCACCGACGACCTCGCCACTGAGCTGTCCGGCCTGGTCAGCGACAACCGCGCCCAGCTCGCTCCCGCGCTGCACAAGCTGCGGGAGGTCGTCGCCATCCTGCAACGCAACCGGGACGACCTGGAGAAGACCATCCAGCGGATGGGGCCGTTCGTCACCGCGTTCGCCAACGTGGTGGGCAACGGCCGCTGGTTCGACTCGTACGTCTCCGGTCTGCTCCAGCCGTACCAGCCCACGGGAGGCCGCTGATGCCCGCTCCCATCCAGCGGTGGCGCCGGCCGGTCGCCGTCACCACCGTCCTGTTGGTAGCCGTCGCCGCCAGCGTGATCCTTCTCCGCGACGGCACACCCCCACGGCGGGTCGTCGCCCACTTCTCCCGCGCGGTCGGCGTGTACCCCGGATCGGACGTCCGAATGCTGGGCGTCCGCGTCGGTGAGGTGGTCGCGGTGACCCCGCAGGGCCGCACCGTCCAGGTGACCATGTCCTACGACCCGGGGATCGCCGTCCCCGCCGACGCCCAGGCGCTCATCGTGCCGCCCAGCGTCGTCAGCGACCGCTACGTCCAGCTCACTCCCGCCTACGCCGGTGGTGCCGTGCTCGCCGACGGGGCCGAGATACCGCTGGAGCGGACCGCCGCCCCGATGGAGATCGACGACATCTACCAGGCGCTCAACGACTTCAACCGCACCCTCGGCCCGCAGGGCGCCAACCGCGACGGCGCACTGTCCGACCTCGTCGCCACCGGCCGCGCCAACCTGGAGGGCAACGGCCAGCACCTGCACGACACCCTCGACGGACTGTCCCGGGCACTGGCCACCCTCTCCGACGGGCGGCAGGACCTCTTCGGGTCGGTCGTCAACCTCCAGCGCTTCACCACCGCGCTCGCCCGCAGCGACCGGGAGGTGCGCGCCTTCAACCAGCAGTTGGCCGACGTCGCCCAGCAACTGGCCGGGGAGCGCGACGAACTGGCCGCCGCGCTGCGCAACCTCTCCACCGCGCTGGCCGACGTGACCACGTTCGTGCGGCAGAACCGCGACGCGTTGACCTCCAATGTCGCCGCGCTGGCGGACATCACCGGAATCCTCGTCCGCCAGCAACAGGCCGTCATCGACATCCTCGACGTCGCCCCGCTCGCCCTGGGCAACCTCAACCTGGCCTACAACCCCCGGTCGGGCACCCTGGACACCCGGGACAACGTGATGGGTCCCTATGACCCCGCCGGTTTCGCCTGCTCACTGATCGCCGACCAGCTCCCCACGTCGCAGGTGCCCGCCAAGTGCCGGGCACTCGCGCAGACCCTGCACTCCCGTGGGCTGCCCATGACCGACCAGCTCCGCAAACTCCTCAAGCTGCCGCCCGGCGCCCCGGCGACCGGCGGGTCCTCACCGGGGAAGCCTCCCCTCAGTTCCCCCGGTGCGCCGATCCCCGCCCAGGCGCCAGGCGGCCCCGGCATCACCAGCGACCCCACCCTCGGCGGCATCCTGCGGGGTGTGTCGTGAGCACCCGCACCCTACGGACCCTGGCGTACGCGATCGTGGTGGTGATGCTGCCGGCCGGGTGCGGCCTGCCCGACCTCGCCGACCTGCCGCTGCCCGGCGGCGCCCCAAAGGGCGACGGGTACGCCGTCACCGCCGAGTTCAGTGACGTGCTCGACCTGGTGCCGCAGGCTGCCGTGAAGGTCGACGACGTGACGGTCGGCAGCGTGGAGAAGATCTCCCTGGCTGGCTGGACCGCCCGGGTCACCCTGCGCCTCGGCGCGGACGTACGCCTGCCGTCCAACGCGACGGCCGCGGTACGGCAGAGCAGCCTGCTGGGCGAGAAGTACGTGACGGTCGCGTCGCCACCCACCGGCGCCTCCTCCGGTCGACTCGCCGACGGTGACCTCATCCCGCTGTCGCGGACCGCTCGCGGCGCCGAGGTGGAGGAGGTCCTCGCCGCGCTGGGGCTGCTGCTCAACGGCGGTGGTCTGGCGCAGCTGAGGACCATCAACCAGGAGCTCGGCGCCGCACTCGAGGGGCGGGAGCCCGCCGTCCGGGACACGCTGGACCAGCTGGACACGTTCATTGGCGGTCTCGACGAGCAGAAGGCCGACCTGGTCCGCGCCCTCGACGCCCTGGACCGGCTCAGCGGCCGGCTCGATCGCCAGAAGCAGGTGCTCGGCGAGGCCGTGGACTCCCTTGCCCCGGGCCTGACCGTGCTGGCCGGGCAGCGCGCCCAACTGACCCAGGCGCTGACCGCACTGGACCGGTTGGGTGACGTCGGCACCCGGGTGGTCAACAGCAGCCGCGACGACACGCTGGCCGACGTGCGGGCGCTGCAACCGATCCTGGAGCAGCTCACACGTGCCGGGGACGACCTGCCCAAGTCGCTGGAATTCATGCTGTCGTTCCCGTTCCCGCCGAATGTCACCGGCGCGATCGTCGGCGACTTCGTCAACCTCTCCATCACCGCCGACCTCGACTCGGCGTCCATCCTGGCGAACCTGGTCGCCGCTGCCCCCGCCGCGCCGGCCCGTCCACGCACGCCGGCAAAGGGCGCCACGCCCGGCGGGGCGCCGGCGGCCGGTGGCGGCACACCGACCGTGCCGCGGCCCGGCGGCGGGTCCCGTCCGCTGCCCGACCTGCCGATCCTGAAGTGCCTGCCCGACCCGCTCCACTTCCCCGCCACCTGGACGCCGCCGAAGGACTGTCTGCTGCCGGAGGGCTGCGTCCTGCTCAAGCCCGGCTCGAAGGTGCCCATCGGCGGGCTGATCCTGCCGAAGGGCCTCGTGCCACCGGGCACGGTCTTTCCCGTCGGAACCGAACTGCCCTCCGGCACGGTCCTGACGGCACAGTGCGTCCTGCCGCTGACCGGCGCGGTGATCGGACAGGTCGGCACCCTGCCGGACCTGCTGTCCGGGGGGTTGAAGCCATGATCGGACGTACCGCGAAGGTTCAGGTTCTGGCGTTCCTGGTGGTGAGCGTGCTCGGCGTCAGCTACGTCGGCGTCCGCTACGTCGGGCTGGGCGACCGGCTGCTCGGCGGAAGCTACGTCGTCCACCTGGACCTTGCCCGGGCCGGCGGCATCTTCCCGAACGCCCCGGTCACCTACCGCGGCGTGCCCGTCGGCCGGGTCGCCGCGGTTGCCCTGCGCGGTGACGGGGTCCGGGCCGACCTGCGGTTGCAGCGCGACGTCCGGGTGCCCGACGACCTGCGGGCCGTGGTGGCGCACCGCTCCGCTGTCGGCGAGCAGTACGTGGACCTGCGTCCGGAGCGCGACAGCGGTCCCTACCTCACCGACGGCGCGGTGATCCCGGTCGAGCGGACTGGTGTCCCGCTCGCGCCGGAGGTCCTGCTCAGTAACCTCGACGCCCTGGTGCGCTCCGTCGGGCCGGAGGACCTCACCGTCCTGATCACCGAACTCGGCGCCGCGTTCGAGGGCAACGAGCTGGCCCTGGCCCGGATCCTGAACGACGGGGACGCGTTTTTGACCGATGCGACCACCCGCCTGCCGGAGACACTCGCGCTGATCAACGACGGGCGAACCGTGCTCACCACCCAGGCCGAGTCGGTGCAGGCGCTGCGCCGGTGGGCGGTGGGCCTGGCCCAGCTGGCGGCCACCGTCCGCGACGCCGACCCCGACCTGCGGCGGTTGCTCGCCGCGGGGCCTCCCGCCGGTCGGGAACTGGTCGTGTTGCTGCGGGGGCTGGAACCGACGGTCGGCACCCTGCTCGGCAACCTGGTGGCCGTCAACGGCATCGCCGCCCGGCGGCTGCCCGGCATCGAGCAACTGCTGGTGGTGTACCCGATCGCCGTCGCCGGCGGTTTCACTGTCACCCCGGGCGACGGCACCGCCCACCTCGGCCTGGTCCTCAACGTCGACGATCCGCCGTCCTGCGTGTACGGGGGCGGCCGAACGACCTGCGACGCGGGGGAGCGGGCGGCCGGCGCCAGCGTGCGCGGCGCCGGCAACGCCCCCCGACCGGGTGGTCGGAAACCGGCTCCCGACGCGGGGTCGCCCGGCGGCGCCCCGACCGGTGGGGCCGAGCCCGGCGGGTACGACCCGGTGACCGGCCTGGTACTCGGCGCGGACGGCCGGCCGTTGCAGTTCGGCGGGACCGGTGGCCAGTCCCGGACAGCCGGAGACCAGTCGTGGAAGCAGTTGCTGCTGGCCGGGGTGACGCCGTGAGCGACGCGAAGAAGGAGGCGCAGATGCGGGCTCGGAGGGACCACACGCTGAAAGTCATCAAGGGGGCGAAGCCTGGGGTGCCCGGCCGCGCGTCGCAGCGCCGGATCGTGCCACGCCAGCTCCCCCGACCGGTCGAACCGATCGAGGACCTGCTGAGGCGGCTCGACCAGGAGCCGGTCGAGGACCCGGCGGATGCCGCGGACCCGGCGAGCGGAGACGATCCCGCGAGCGCGGACAGCTCGCCGGAGGACGCCTCGGATGCCCGCCGCAGGAGCGAGCGCGCCACGTCGACCACCCGGCGACGGTCGCTGGTCGTCTTGCTCGTGGCCGTGCTCGCCGCCACGGTCGCCGCCGGCGGGGTGACCGGGCACCGCTGGTACGTCGACCGGGCGACGGACCAGGCCCGGCAGCAGGCCCTCGCCGCCGCCAAACAGGCCAGCGTCAACTTCGTCTCGGTCAGCGCGGCCAGCGTCGACCGGGACGTCCAGCGGATCACCGCCGGAGCCACCGGCGACTTCAAGGACGAGTTCACCCGGGGCCAGTCGCAGGTCCGCGCCGCGGTCGTGGAGAACAAGGTCGACTCGCGCGGAACGGTGCTACGGGCCGGGCTGGTCTCCGGAGATCGCCGCCGAGCGCTTGTACTGGTCGCCGTCGACGCCACCGTCAAGAACGTCAAGGCACCCGAGGGGCGGCCGTCGCACTACCGGATTCAGCTGGACATCGTCCACGACAAGGCATCCGGGCGGTGGCTCGTGGCACGGCTGCAGTTCGTCGGATGAGAGAGGGAGGACACGTGCGTACCCTGGTCCGATTCCCGCGGCGGCCGCGCGTTCCCCGGCTGCGTTCCGCCCGGATCCGGCTCGTCCCGGCCCTGGTCGTCGCGATCGTCCTCGCGGCCGCCGTCGCCGGCGCCGGCTGGTGGGGCGATCACCGCGCCGGGCAGCGGGACAGCGCCGTACGCCAGGCACTGGCCACCGCGCCCGCCGCCGCCAAGGCGATCTTCTCCTACGACTACCGGACGTTCGACGAGAGCGTCGCCAACGGCCGCACCTTCGCCACCGGGCAGTTCGGCAAGGAGTACGAGCAGACCACGGCGGCGTTGAAGCAGACCGCAGCCACCCAGCAGGCGATCGTGGCGGCCGAGGTGTCCGCGACGGGCGTGGTGACCGCGACCGCCGAACGGGTCGAGTTGCTCGTCTACCTCAACCAGTACCGGCGCAACGTGAACACCGCAGGCGAGAAGGTCGACCAGAACCGGGTGGTGCTCACCCTGGTCCCGGTGAACGGAGAGTGGAAGGTGTCCCGGGCAGCTGCCATCTGACTCGGCTGTTCCTACCCGGGGACAGTTAGGCTCCTGCACGTGATTGACGTGCGGGGCAGCGGGAGCGACGAGCGGCTTCGTCGTATCGAGGCGGTCACCGACGCCGACGGGGCTGACCGATGCGGTCCGGGAGGGTGCCCGGTGCACGCCGGAATCGACGAGCTGCGCTGAGAAGGCGTTGCTCCGGTGAACGCCAATCAGTGGCCACGACGGTCTCCCGCGGTGGCCACTGATTGGCGTTCGCGAACCGGCACCTTCGGCTCGGAGGAGCAGACTGGGAGCAACCGGGTGCTTAGCCGGCCTTCGGCAGGAGGGGGTTCAGTTCGGTGGCGGCCACGTCACCGGGCGCCGCGCCGGGCAGCCAGATGGCCAGGTCATTGACTTGCGCCGGGTTGGCCGGCGGGGTGACGGTCAGGCCGTCGGCGTACCAGATCACGGTCATCACCTCCCGCATGCCCGTCGACGCGTTGGGCAACGCCTTGTGCACCGTCCAGCCCGAGTGGAAGGTGGCGTCTCCGGCCGCCATCGGGATCGGCTCCGCGATCGGGAACCGCCGGTCGGAGACGAGCCGTTCGAAGTGCTCCTCGGACGCGTCGGAGATGACGACGTCACTGAGCGGACCTGCGGTGTGACTTCCACTGGCGAAGCACATGCCGCCCGCCTCGGGACTGACGTCGACCAGCGGCATCCACATGGTGATGCACCGATGCCCGTCCAGCGGCCAGTACATGGCGTCCTGGTGCCAGGGCGTGTGACCGCCCTGCGGCTCCTTGAACAGCGCTTGGTCGTGGTAGAGCCGAACCCGCTCGACGCCCAGTAGCGCGGCGGCCACGCCCGCGAATCGGCTGGCCAGGCTGAACTGGGCCGCCGCCGGGTCGTGCCGCCACAGATTCTCGACCTGCAGGAACGCGCGACGGTAGGTGTCGCGCTCGTTCATCGGCTTGTCCTCCGTGCTCAGCCGTCGTACGCCGGCCGCAATCACGTTACGGAAGGCAGAGATTTCGCCGGCGTTCGCGACGCCGCGCAGCCGGACGTGACCGTCGCGCCGGTACGACGCCAGGTCCGCGGCGGACACCGGGTACGGGCTGGTCAACGGCGGCAGGTGGGTGATGGTCATGGGGCGGTTCCCCTTCGTTCGGTGATGCTGTTTCGCCGTGCCGTGCGGTGCCAACAGCCCACCAGACGGCTGATGGCCACTCCCGGAACGAACTGGCAGGAGGGGTACGTCGGGGTTTGCACTGCTCGAGCCTGCTTCGATCGTGCCAACGGCCCCCCTCAGGCCACGCTGATCTGGACCGGGTCGTCGTCGGGCCCGCCGGGAAGCCGCACGGTCACCCGCCCCTGCGTGCTGTGCACGCTGCCGCGGCTCGCGGTGATCGGCCGGTCGGTAGCCAGCACCACCTCGTCGTCGCCCTGGGTGGGGCGCAGCAGCACCGTGTTCCCATCGCGGGAAACCAGTTCGCAGGTTGTCTCCACCAGCGTGGCGGCGCCGAACCGGATCCCGTACGGCAGGATCAGCCCGGCGCGGGCGGGCACCCGCAGCCGCCGGCCGGCCAGCACCGGGACGCCCTGCCAGCCGAGCGCGAGGGTCACCGCGGACGGCGCCACGTTGACCAGGTGCAGCAGCCGCTGCCCAGCCGGGTCCACGGTGGAG
Source organism: Micromonospora luteifusca (assembly GCF_016907275.1). Classification (NCBI taxonomy): domain Bacteria; kingdom Bacillati; phylum Actinomycetota; class Actinomycetes; order Micromonosporales; family Micromonosporaceae; genus Micromonospora; species Micromonospora luteifusca. Next base: position 934,145 of record NZ_JAFBBP010000001.1, on the reverse strand, counting down.
GTGAGCACGAGACCGGGCCCGTCGGCGTTCGCGGCGAGCCGCTGGCGTACCCCGAGCCGCGCCACCGCCGCTCGCCAGAAGTCCAGGTCGCAGGGCACGTCGGCGGTGATCACCAGCGCCCGTCCGGTGCCCACGGCGACCTCCACCGCGCACGGCTCGCCGGAGCTGACCTCGACGAGCACGGGCTCGGCGGCGATGCCGGCCAACCGCTGCGCGTAGCCGACCCGGACCTCGGCCCGGCCCGCCGCCCAGCCCTGCCCCACCACTGACGGGAAGGACTGTGGCCCGTCGTCGACGCGGCCGGTGACGGTCAGCCCGAGCGCGTCGGCGAGCAGCGTGCACCGGGTGCCGTCGTGGTCCCGCTGCGGCAGGACGCCGTGCAGCAGCAGCCGACCGCCGCCGTGCAGGTGCTCGACCAGCCGCTGCTGCACCTCCCGCCCGAGCGTGACGGCGCTGGCCAGCGCGATCACCGGCGGCGTGTCCGCCGGCAGCGGCGACTGGAGGTCGACGGCCGGGAACGAGTAGCCGGCGAGCAGCAGCGCCCGGGCGAGCACGTCGCGCGGACCCATGCCGCGGAATCGTTCAAGGTCGGCGACCTGCGCGGCCCGCGACGCCGAGGCAGGGTGGTGGTATTCGGTCAGGTAGTGGTCGGGCACGAAGCCGAGCGCCAGGCCGTCGTTCTCCTCGTCGGAATCGGCGAGCAGGTCGGCGACGCCGCGTACGGCGTGCAGGGCCCGTCGGGCCGCGGCGTACGTCGGGTTGAGCCGCCCCTCCGGGTCGACGGGCGCGGCGAATCCGTGCCGCTCGCCGGTAAACGCGATCCGGTCGTTGCCATCGCCCACCGGCTCGGCCAGAGGCGGGTTGTATCCGCCCGCGAACAGGTAGAGGTTGAGCAGCCGGTTGCCCTGCGCCACGCAGAGCCGAGTCTTCAGCTCGATCGCCTCCGGCGGGTAGAGCGTGGACAGGTCCTGGCCGTAGTCGCCGTTGCCTGCCTCGAACTCCAGCGACATCGGCGGCTGGTGGGCGTCGTGCACGGCAGCCAGGAAGGCGTTGCTGACGTACAGGTCGGCGACGTTCGTGACGGTGAGATCGCCGAGGTAGTAGTCCGAGCCGGAGGTGAGCTGCGGCTGACCCCGGTACGCCTCGAAGAGCTGGCTGATGCCGATCGGGAAGGTCCGGCCCCGCCCGCCCCCGGTGCCGTGCACGTTGATCAGGAACGGCACGCCGGTCACCCCGTGCCGTTCGGCGGACTCGCGCAGCGCGACCACGTACCGCCGGTACCGGTCGCGCATGTAGCGGCCCAGATCGTCGTGGACCGTCAACGACCGCGCCTCAGTCGGGGTACGCACCGCCGCGGCCCAGGCGTCGGGGTCGCCCGGGTCGGCACCGATGCGCTCGGCGGCGATGTCCTTGCCGTACCGGTCGACGGCCCAGCGCCGCACGTCCTCGCAGACGACGTCGGTGAGGTCGGGGGAGTTGGTCACCCAGGACAGCATCCCGATCTCGTTGTCCAGCTGGACGCCGATCACGGGCCCGCCGCGATCGGCGAGCCGCTCGGCGATCACCGGCATCACTTCGGCGTACCAGCCCTCGGCCGCGGCCAGGAACTCCGGAGCCAGGTAGTCGATGGTCCGGGTCTCGACGGTTCGGCCGTCCCAGGTGGTCGGCAGCAGGTGCGGGTGCTCGTCGTACAACCGGTAGGGGATGCCCTCGTTCTTGATCTCGGCCATGATGAACGGGCCGGGCCGGACCAGCGCGTACAGGCCCCGCTCGTGGGCAAGGTCCAGGAAGCCGGCGAGGTCGCGCTGCTCGTGGGTACGACCGGTCAGGTCCACGGCGCCATCGGGCAACTCGTGCCAGAGCCAGGGCACGTAGGTCGCCACGGTGTCGCCGCCGCACTCGCGCAGCCGGTCGAGACGGTCCGCCCACTCCGCCCGGGGCAGTCGGAAATAGTGCACCTCCCCGGCGAGCAGCAGCCGGGGACGACCGTCGATGACGATCCTGCGGTCGTGGAGAAGAACTCGCGACATGCGGTGTGACTCTTCCTCTCGGCGGATCTTCAGGCGGTCCCTCTTGTGAATCTGGCGAACGCCTGCTTATGGTGCCCTGAAACCGGTTTCTGTCATGCACGTTACGGATAGAGGAAGTCATGGGCAACAGTCGGGTCACGGTTCGGGAGATCGCCCGGCTGGCCGGAGTTTCGGTCGCCACGGTGTCCCGGGTCTCCAACGGCACCGGTCAGGTGTCGGAGGAGATGCGCCGCCGCGTTCTGGAGGCCATCGAGGAGCATGGCTACCGGCCGGACCACCTCGGTCGAGCGCTCGCCGCCGGCCGGCACGGCGCGCTCGGCCTGGTCTTCCCCGGCCTGTCCGGCCCGTACTTCACCGAACTGATCCAGGGCTTCGAGTCGGAGGCCGTGCCGGCCCGGGCCAGCGTGCACATCCTCTGCACGCATCTGCGCGAGGACTCCGACGACCAGGTGCTGGAGATGGCCCGCCGAGTCGACGGCATCGCCGTCATCGGCGGCACCATCTCCGAATCTGCGCTGCTCCGGCTCGCCACGATGGTCCCGGTCGTCGTCCTGGCCGGCCGGGGTCCGGACGCGGTCTCCTCGGTCAGCGTCGACAACGCTCCGGCCATGACCCGGCTGACCCGACACCTGCTGGTCGACCACGGCCTGCGCCACCTGGCCTTCGTCGGCAACCCGGACGGGTCGCCCGACGTCAGCGAGCGGTGGGCCGGCTTCCGGGAGGCCTACCAGGAGCTGGACCTCACCCCACCCGCTGAGCCGGTACGGGTCGCCATGCAGCAGCCGGACGGCGTACTCGCCGCCGAGCGACTGCTCGTCGGCCGCACCGCCCCGCAGGCGGTGGTCTGCGCCAACGACGAGATCGCCATCGGCGTCCTCGTCGGGGCCCTCGGCCGAGGGCTGCGCGTACCCGACGACCTCGTCATCACCGGCTTCGACGACGCGCCCATGGCCGCGCTCGTCTCGCCGTCGCTGACAACCGTGCGTCAACCGATCCGGGACCTGGCCGCCGAGGCCGCCCGTCAGATCCTCAACGCCGCCGCCGACCCCCGCGCGGCGACACCCGAGACCATCGTCCTCCCCACCGAGTTCGTCGTGCGCCGCAGCTGCGGCTGCCCGGCGGAATCCCCCACTGGAGGTACCGGCAAATGAAACGATCGAGACTAGCCCGGATCGCCGCGGTGGCTGCGGCCGTCGCCTTGGCAGCCAGCGGCTGCACCGGCACGGAGCAGAAGTCCGGCCCCGGTACCGACGGCCGGATCGCGTACCTCGACTACGGCGACTTCGGCGGCGGCAGCAATCCGCAGGCCAACTACAACCCGTACCTGGACGCCAGCCGGCTCGGCGCCACGGAGTACGTCTTCGAGCAGTTGATCACGTACGACAACTACGGCTGCCAGGCCAAGCCCTGGCTGGCCACGGAATGGACGTGGACCGACCCGCAGACGCTGGTCTGGAAGCTGCGCCAGGGCGTGAAATGGAACGACGGCAAGCCGTTCTCGGCCGACGACGTCGCCTTCACCTACGACATGCTCAAGCAGCACAAGGCGCTCGACACCAAGGGGATCTGGCGGTACCTGAGCGCGGTCGAGGCGACCGACCCGCAGACCGTCACGATGCGGTTCGCCCAGCCCGGCGCGGCGGCGTTCACGCTGTTCGGCGAGATCAAGATCGTGCCCAAGCACGTCTGGTCCGCCGTGGGTGACCCGGTGACCTTCCCCAACCCGGAGAAGCCGGTCGGCACCGGACCCTTCACCGTCAAGGCCTTCAATCCCCAGCAGCTCACGCTCGGCCGCAACGCCGACTACTGGCAGGCCGACAAGGTCAAGGTCGACGAGCTGCGGTTCCACAAGGCCGACGGTGGCGGTCAGATCGACCAGCTCAAGCTCAGCCGCGGCGAGTACGACACCAACGCGATGTTCGTGCCGGACATCAAGAAGGCGTACGTCGACCGGGACCCCGAGAACAACAAATACTGGTTCCCCTCCGGCGGCTCGATCAGCGTCTACATGAACCTGACCAAGGCGCCGTTCAACGACACCGCCTTCCGCAAGGCACTGGTGCCCGCCTTCAACCGGCAGGAGATCGTCGACAAGGCGCAGCTCGGCTACGTCAAGCCGGCCAGTCAGACCGGCCTGGTAGTTCCCGGGCAGGCCGAGTGGCTGCCCAAGGACATCCCCAGCCAGGGCGTGGCCGGCTACGACGCCGCCAGGGCCGACGCCGACCTGACCGCCGCCGGCTACCCGAAGAACGGCGCCGGCAAGCGGGTCGGCAAGGACGGCAAGCCCATCGCCTTCAGCTTCCGGGTCCCCGGCGCCTGGACGGACTGGGTGCAGGCGCAGCGCATCATCGTGGCGAACCTGACCTCGCTCGGGTTCACCGTCCGGGCCGAGACGCCCACCCCCGAGGCATACGAGAACGACCGGGCGATCGGCAACTACGACATGCTGCTCGGCGTGCACGGTGGAAGCTGCAACATGTTCCGCAACTTCCAGGAGCCGCTGGCCAGCGACCAGTCCGCACCGATCGGCAAGAAGGCGGTCAGCAACTTCGTCCGCTGGACCGACCCCCGCACGGACCAGTTGATCGACACCCTGCGCACCGCCACCGACGAGGCGGGCCAGAAGGCCGCCGTCGCCGACCTGACCCGGGTCATGACCGAGCAGGTGCCGGTGATCCCGCTCTGGTACGGCGCCAAGTGGTTCCAGTACCGCACCGCGAAGGCCACCGGCTGGCCCAGCGAGGAGAACCCCTACGCCGCGCCCAGCGACAACCTGCTCATCATCACCAACCTGCGGCCCACCGGAACCAACGCCAAGTAAGCCGATGGCCGGCCGGCGCGCACCCGCACGCCGGCCGGCCCGTCCCCCGGAAGGGAGGGTCCCGGTGGCCTACTTCGCCCGACGCTTCGTCTTCTTCCTCGGCACCCTGTGGGCCGCCGTCACGTTGAACTTCCTGATCCCGCGACTGCAACCCGGCGACCCGGCCGAGGCCATCGTCTCCCGGCTGGCGGGGCAGAGCGAGAGCGTCGACCCGGCCCAGGTGCAGGCCGTCCGGATCATGCTCGGCGCCCCCGATGGCAACCTCTTCGAGCAGTACCTGCAGTACCTCGGCGCGGTGCTGCACGGCGACTTCGGGGTGTCGTACACCTACTTCCCCTACAGCGTCACCCACATGATCGGCCAAGCCCTGCCGTGGACGGTGATCCTCGTCGGGGTCACGCAGATCATCTCCTTCATCGTCGGAACGCTGCTGGGCACCTGGGCCGCGTACCGGCGCAACAGCCGGGTCGACTCGGTCATCACCCTCGGCTCGACGTTCCTCGGCACGCTGCCGTTCTTCTGGCTCGCCCTGCTGCTCATCTACGTCTTCGCGATCACCCTGCGCTGGTTTCCCGAGCGTGGCGGCTACGGCGGCGGCAGCAGTCCCGGCTGGAGCTGGATCTTCATCTCCGACGCCTTCCAGCACAGCGTGCTGCCCGCCGTCGCGCTGCTGATCACCGGCCCGATCGGCTGGATCATCGGCATGCGCAACAACATGGTGCAGAGCCTCGGTGAGGACCACGCCCGGCTCGCCGTCGCCCGCGGCCTTCCCCGGCGGCGCATCGCCCTCACCTACGGCGCCCGGATCGCGATCCTGCCCAACGTCACCGGCTTCGCCATCGCGCTGGGCAGCGTCCTGGGCGGCACGGTCCTCGTCGAGACGGTCTTCAACTATCCGGGCATGGGCCGCCTGCTGCTGGAATCGGTGTCCAGCCGGGACTACCCGTTGATGCAGGCGATCTTCCTGTTCACCACCGTCGGCGTGCTGGTAGCCAACTTCCTCGCCGATCTGCTGTACGGGTTCCTCGACCCCCGGGTGCGAAAGGCGGAGACGGCATGACCGAGCGGACCAGGGAGCTGTCATGAGCACACCCGCTCCCGCCGTACCGGCCCCGGGCACGGACACCGAGGGCCTCCAGACCACCGCCACCGAGCTAGCCCGGCGCAGCCGACTGCCCGGCTGGCTGCTCATCCTGTGGCGCAACCGCAAGTGCCGCATCGGCCTGCTGCTGCTCGGCGCGTTCATCCTGGTCGCGCTCTTCGCCCCGCTGATCGCGCCGTACGGCCCGCGCGACGACGACTTCCCCACGTCGCTCGGCCCGACCGGCGGTCACTGGCTCGGCACCACGGCCCAGGGCGAGGACGTCTTCTCCCAACTCGTCGTCGGCGCCCGCACCTCACTGATCGTCGGACTCGCCGCCGGGCTGCTCTCCACCCTGATCGCGCTGGTCATCGGGCTGACCGCCGGCTACCTGCAGGGCTGGGTCGACGAGGTGCTCTCCTTCCTGATCAACCTCGGCCTGGTGGTGCCGGCGCTGCCGCTGATGGTGACGCTGGCCGCGTACGCGCCGGTCCGTGGTCTGTGGCTGATCATCTTCGTGATCAGCGTGACCGGCTGGGCGTACGGCGCCCGGATCAAGCGCTCGCAGATCATCACCCTGCGCACCCGCGACTACATCACCGCGGCCCGGTTCGCTGGCGACGGCACCGCCCGCATCATCGCCCGCGAAATCGTGCCCAACATGACCTCGCTGATCGTGGTCGGCTTCATGGGCGCGGCGCTCGGCGCGATCGGCGGCGAGGCGGGCCTGGCCTTCCTGGGGCTCGGCGACCCGCAGACGGTCAGCTGGGGCACCATGCTCAACCAGGCCAGCCTCGGCGGCGCCCTACTCACCGGCCAGTGGGCCTGGCTGATCGCCCCCGGCCTGGCGCTGTCGCTGCTGATCACCTCGTTCACCCTGATCAACTTCGGCATCGACGCGCTGAGCAACCCGCACCTCCGGGAGGATTGACATGGCCCTGCTCGAGGTGCAAAACCTCTCCGTCACCTACACCCCGCGCGACCAGCCGGCCAACCGCGCCGTGCACGACGTCTCCTTCGCCATCGACGAGGGCGAGTTCGTCGGGTTGCTGGGGGAGTCCGGCTGCGGCAAGTCGACGCTGGGCAACGCCGTCCTGCGGCTGCTCTCCCCACCGGCCCGAATCAGCGGCGGCCGGGTCACCTTCGACGGCGTCGACCTGACCACCGCCACCGAGGACCAGTTGCGCGGGCTGCGCTGGACCAAGCTGTCGACGGTCTTCCAGAGCAGCATGAACTCGCTCAACCCGGTGATCCGGGTGCAGGCGCAGTTCGCCGACACCTTCGCCGCGCACAAGATTCCCGGTGACGTCACCGCGCGGGCCACCGAGCTGCTCGACCTGGTCTCGCTGGATTCCCGGGTGCTCAAGGCGTATCCGCACGAACTTTCCGGCGGCATGAAGCAGCGAGTGGCGCTGGCCCTGGCGCTCGCCCTGCGCCCCAAGCTGGTGCTGCTCGACGAGCCGACCACCGGGCTCGACGTGGTCGTGCAGCGCAGCATCCTCACCCGGTTGGCCCAACTGCGCCGCGAGTTGGGCTTCGCAGTGCTCTTCATCAGCCACGACCTCGGCACGGTGCTGGAGATGGCGGACCGGGTGATGGTGATGTACGGCGGCGAGATCGTCGAGAACCGCCAGGCGGCCGGCATGCTGCGCGAACCGCGGCATCCGTACACCCGGGGCCTGCTCGGCTCGTACGCCGACCCGCGCCTGCCCGACGTGCAGGTCACCTACATCCCGGGCCGGCCACCAGACCTGTCCCGGCCGCAGGTCGGCTGCCTGTTCACTCCCCGCTGCCCGCACGCCGAGGACCCCTGCCGCCAGGTCCATCCCGATTTGCTGCCCGACCACGGCGGGCTGGTCCGCTGTCTGGTGGCCCAGGAGAACCGGCTGCCGGTGGTGCAGCTCGGCGCGGCGGACGCCGCCGCCACGATCGGCAGCCACTTCCCGGCCACCGGCGCCCTGACGGACCCGACCGAAACCGCCGACGCGGCGGCCGAGGCCGTCCTGTCCGTCGACCGGGTCACCAAGCGCTACGCCATCCGGCGCGGGCTGCGCACCAGCACCGTCGAGGCCGTTCGCGACGTGTCGCTCACCCTGCACCCCGGCCGGGTCACCGCCCTGGTCGGGCAGAGCGGCAGCGGCAAGTCCACGATCGCCCGCCTGATCACCGGCGTCGAACGTCCGAGCGCCGGCGAGGTGCGCTTCAGCGGGGTCCGCGGCGCGGAGGTCCGGGTGGACCGGCTGCGCGGACGGGGGCTGGCCGACTACCGCCGGCACGTGCAGATGGTCTTCCAGGACCCGTTCAGCGCGTTGAACCCGACCCGGACTGTGGCGTACGCCCTGTCCCGCCCGCTGGTCAACTTCGCCGGCCTGCGCGGCCCCGCGATCCGGGAACGCGCGGCGCAACTGCTGGAGAGCGTTGGACTCTCCCCGGCCGGACAGTTCCTGGACAAGCTGCCGCACCAGCTCTCCGGCGGGCAGCGCCAGCGGGTGGTGACCGCCCGCGCTCTCGCCCCCGACCCGCGGGTGCTGATCGCCGACGAGCCGATCTCGATGCTGGACGTCTCGATCCGCGCTGAGATCCTGGAGCTGCTCGGCGAGCTGGTCCGCAACCGGCGGCTCGCGATGCTCTACATCACCCACGATCTGCTCAGCGCCCGGCTCCTCGCCGACGAGGTGCTGGTGCTCAACCAGGGCGTGCTGGTGGAGCGTGGCCCGACCCGGGAGGTGATCGGAGCGGCCCGGGACGACTACACCCAGCTGCTGCTCGACTCGATCCCCAACCCCTTCGCAGCCAAGGTCGCCGGCTCGTAGCGACGCCCAGGACGAGGCGCCGTCGGGTCTGCCGCCACCGGTGCGGCGGACCCGACGTCCGGCTGAGGCGAGGCGGCTCCGGCCGCATCCCGGTCCGCACGTCGAGCGCTTCTGCGCGAGAGGTCAAGCCAGCCAGGCGGCCGACCTGGCGGGCAGCCCCGGGCCGCCCACCGGTGCGCTGGCGAGCAGCACCGACCCGGGCGGTCGCCGGTCGATCGCCGCGTTACCGAGGTTGACCAGGCAGGTGGGGCCGTCGGCGCCGCGACGGAACGCGAGACAGCCCGGCGGCGCGTCCAGCCACGCTACCTCCGCCGGCCGGCCCCGCCAGCACCGCTCGCGCAGCCGCAGCGCCGCCCGGGTCAGCGCCAGCGCCGACGTGGGATCGTCGGCCTGCCGAGCCACCGAGAAGCCACCCCAGCCGGCCGGCTGCGGCAGCCACGGCGTCGACCCGACCGGCCCGAAGCCGTACGGCGCGGGCCCGTCGGTCCACGGCAGCGGCACCCGCGCGCCGTCGCGGCCCCGCTCCTCGCCGCCGGAGCGGCGGAACACCGGATCGCGGATCTCGTCGTCGGCCAGCGCCACCTCGGGCAGGCCAAGCTCGTCGCCGGCGTAGAGGTACACGGCGCCGGGCAGCGCGAGCATCACCAGCAGCATGGCCCGGGCGCCGTCGCGGCCCCACCGCTGCGCCGCCCGGCTCACGTCGTGACTGCCGTGCACCCAGGCCGGCAGCCGGCCGTGCCGGGTGGTGGCCGCGAGCAGCGCGTCCACCCCCGCCCGCCAGGGCTCCGGCCGCAGCGGCCAGTAGAGCGGGTCCATCGCGAAGGCCTGGCCCAACTCGTCCGGGCGCAGGTACGGCCCGATCACCTCCGGCCCGCCCCAGGTCTCGGCCACGCCGAGCCGGTCACCCGGATAAGCGGCGAGCTGTCGCGCCCATCGGCGGTAGATTTCGTGCACCTCGTCGCGATCGCTGTACGGCGACGGGTCACCGGCCCGCCAGCCGGGGGGCAGCTCCGGATAGGCCGGGTCCTTGACCAGCGAGCCTGCGGCGTCGAAGCGCACCCCGTCGACGCCGCGCTCCAGCCAGAACCGCAGCGTCGCCGCCGCGTCCGCGGCCACCTCGGGATGCTCGTGACGCAGGTCGGGCTGCTCGATGTCGAACAGGTGCAGGTACCACTCGCCGTCGCCGAACGGCGCCCACGCCGACCCACCGAAGATGGACCGCCAGCCGTTCGGCGGCAGCTCCCCGGCGACGCCCCGGCCGGGCCGGACGTGGAACCGGTCCCGCTTCGGTGAGCCGGGGCCGGCCGCGCGGGCCGCGATGAACCACGGATGGGCGCTGGAGACGTGGTTGAGGACCAGGTCGACCACCACCCGCAGGCCGAGCCGGTGGGCGTCGGCGATCAGCCCGTCCAGCTCGGCGAGCGTACCCATGCGGGGGTCGACCGCTCGGTGGTCGGACACGTCGTAGCCGCCGTCATGGTCCGGGCTCGGATAGAACGGGGTCAGCCAGACCGCGTCGACGCCGAGGCCGGCCAGGTAGGGCAGCCGGGACCGCGCGCCGGTCAGGTCGCCGAGGCCGTCGCCGTCGGCGTCGGCGAAGGAGCGCAGGTAGACCTCGTAGGTGATGGCCTCGCGCCACCACGGCCCGGT